>NZ_JBIEIS010000004.1:225220-419610 GCF_043496855.1 Nonomuraea sp. JJY05 | reverse complement strand
ATCTCCAAATACAACGCCCGCGGACCCGCCATCGACCGGACCACCTACAAAGCCACCATCAGCATCAACATGATCCCGGCCAGCCCTTGACGCTGCTACCCCAGCCCTAACTGAACGGCGTTGGGGCTAGGGCTGGGAGCTGCGCACTCCGGGTTAGAGACCGGGGACCGGGGGCTCGCGGACTCAGGGACCGGAGGGCTCGGGGGCTGGAAGCTCGGGGCTCGGCTCCAGGGCTCCAGGGCTCCAGGGCTCCAGGGCTCCAGGGCTCGGACGATGCGTCGTTGTGTTGGGTGACGGGTTACGCTCGTTTCTGATCGAATGTGACAAGGCCGTTACTGTAGTGTTTCCTTCCTCGACCAGGATCGAGGCGGAGGCAACCGTGCTACAGGTGGCAGGCGTTCTCAAGACGTTCCAGGGTGTCACCGCCCTCGACCACGTCACCCTGTCCGTGCGCCCCGGCGAGGTGCATGCGCTGATCGGCGGCAACGGGGCGGGTAAGTCGACCCTGGTGAAGGTGCTCTCCGGGGTCCATCAGCCGGAAGCGGGCGAGTTGCGCCTCATGGGTGAGCCGGTGAGGTTCGCCAGTCCGGCCGATGCCAAGCGGGCCGGGATCGCCACCGTCCATCAGGAGACGAACCTCGTACCGACCATGAGCGTCGCCCGCAACCTCCTCCTGGGCAGGGAGCCGAGGGGGCGGCTCGGGCTGATCGACTCCGCGGCCGTGCACGCGCGGGCCGAGCGGGTGCTGGCCGCGTACGGGCTGGAGGTTGACGTGCGCAGGCCGCTCGGCGCGCTGGGCGACGGCGCGCGCCAGCTCGTCGCGCTGGCCAGGGCCGCCTCGGAGGACGCGCGCCTGGTCATCATGGACGAGCCCACGTCGGCGCTGGCGCACGGCGAGCTGGAGACGCTGTTCGGGGCCGTGCGGCGGCTGCGCCAGGAGGGCCGGTCGGTCGTGTACGTCACGCACCGGCTGGAGGAGCTGTACGGGATCTGCGACCGGGTCACGGTGCTGCGCGAGGGGCGGGTCGTGCACACGGGACCGCTGGCGGGACTCGACCGGTTACGCCTGGTCTCACTCATGCTGGGACGGCCGTTCCACCCCGTGGAGCCCGCTCCGCACATCGGCGAGCCGGCCGAGTCCGCCGACCTGCCGGTGCTCGAGGCCAAGGGGCTGACCCGCCACCACGTACTGGACGGGGTGTCGCTCGCGATGCGGGCGGGCGAGGTGATCGGCCTGGGCGGGCTGCTCGGCGCGGGGCGCAGCGAGACGGCCCGGGCCATCGCGGGCGTGCTTCCGGTGGACGCGGGCCAGGTGACGGTGGCGGGGGCCCGTTCTCGCAAGTGGTCGATCAGGAACGCCATCCGCGCCGGTGTCGGCCTGGTGCCGGAGAACCGGAAGACCGAGGGCATCGTGCCGACGCTGTCGGTGCGCGACAACATCGCGCTGGCGGCTCTGCCCCGGCTGTCGCGGGCGGGGATCGTGTCGGACGCGCGGGTGGACAGCATCGTGGCGACGTTCATGAAGCGGCTCGGGATCAAGGCCGTCTCCCCGCGGCAGCCCGCCGGGGAGCTGTCGGGCGGGAACCAGCAGAAGGTGCTGCTGGCGCGGTGGCTGGCCATGCACCCGAAGGTGCTGCTGCTGGACGAGCCGACCCGGGGCGTGGACGTGGCGACGAAGGTGGAGATGCAGGCGCTGCTGGACGAGCTGGCGGTGGACGGGCTGGCGATCCTGTTGATCTCGTCGGACGTGAGCGAGCTGGTGGAGAACTGCGACAGCGTGGTCGTGCTGCGGGACGGGGCGATCACCGATCAGCTGGTCGGGCCCGAGGTCACGGAGGACCGGCTGCTGGCGGCCCTGGCCAAAGACTAGCCCGGCAGCGGAGAGGCCACCGCCTAGCCCAGCCCGACCAGGCCAGGCAGAGTCGAACACCACCCGACGCGGGAAGGCAGGGAGGGCAGGAACCGGCCGACGCGGGTGGGGACAGGAGCCGGCCGGGTGGGAGGGGACGCGCCGGGTGGGTGGGGACGTGCGCCGGCCCGAGTGGGAGGTCAGGTGTCCAGGTGGTGGGAGGCTTCGCCGAAGACCCAGGGTGAGGTCTGTGCGATGAAGTCGGCAGGGAAGCCGAGCGTGAAGCCCGTCGCCTCGTCCAGGCGTCGTACGGCGTCCTCCGGAAGGTCGACGTCCACCGCCCCGAGGTTGTCAGCCAGTTGCTCCACCGTCCGCGCCCCCACGATCGGCAGCACGGCCCGCGACCGCGCCCGCGTCCACGCGATCGCCACCTGCGAGCTCGACGCCCCCAGCGAGTCGGCCACCTCCTGCACCGCCCGCGCCACCGCGTGGTCGTGCTCGCTGACCGAGTCGGCCGCCACCCGCGTCCCCGCCTGCGCCGTGCCCCGGGTGAACTTGCCCGACAGGATCCCTCCGGCCAGCGGGCTCCAGGCGGTCACGCTCATCCCGTACGACTCGGCCATGGGCAGGAGCTCCCGCTCGATGTCCCGCTGCAGCAGGCTGTACGGCACCTGCAGCCCCGCGAACGGCGCCCACCCGCGGAACTCGGCGATCGTGTTGGCCCTCGACACCACCCACGCCGGAGCATCGGATATGCCGACATAGAGCACCTTGCCGGACCGCACGGCCTCGTCGAGACCGCGCATCGTCTCCTCGATCGGCGTGTGCCGGTCCCACAGGTGGACCCAGTAGATGTCCACGTAGTCGGTCCGGAGCCGGCGCAGGCTCGTCTCCAGGGACAGCCGCAGGTTCTTGCGGTGGTTGCCGGCCGCGTTGGGGTCGGCGCCGTCACGGCTGACGGTGTACTTGGTGGACAGGACGAACCGGTCCCGGCGGCCTTCGAGCAGCTCGCCCACGATGGCCTCGCTGGCCCCGCCCCGGTAGTTGATCGCCGTGTCCACGACGTTGCCGCCCGCGTCGGCATACAGGTCGAGCATGCGGCGGCACTCCTCGATCGGCGCGCCCACCCCGCCCTGCTCCCCGAACGTCATCGCCCCCAGAAGCAGCTCCGACACCCGTAACCCGGTGTTGCCCAGCAGCCGGTAGCGCATCGCTCAACCCCCTAATAAACCGAAATATGGGGATGATCGTAGTGGTTGGCCGTCGTGCCGCCCCGGTCCGACATGGTGCGCCAGGAGCCGGTTCTGGCGTGCCAGATCCGCTGCCGGTAGATGATGTACATGATCCCGAGTCGCTTGGAGTTCTTGATCGCCCACTCCGCGATCTCGTTGCCGCGCGCGACCTCCGCCCCCGACGGCATCGCGCCGCCACGGCTCAGCATGAAGTCGCAGGCCCGCCCGAGCGGATGCTCGCCGCCGTCCTGGATCGCCCGGTAACACCCGATCCCGTTCGGGACGCCGAACCGCTCCTGGATGAGCTGCTTGACCAGCCGCATCCGGGGCGTGATGTTGTCGGCCCCGCCGGGCAGCTGCGGCACCCACGTGCCGTCCGGCCGCCGCACGCCCGGCCCGATGTACAGCTGGTCGATCTTCTCCTTGATCCGCTCGATCTGCTTCTCGGCCTTCTTCTTGCGCTTGTCCAGCTCGTCCACCGTCTGGGTGAGCTCCTTGGCACGCGCGTCGGCCTCGTCCTTGGCCTGCTGGTGGGTGTCCCTGACCTGGGCGTAGCCGCGCAGCCGGGTCTGCTGGAGCGTGACGAGGTGCTGGTTGAGCGCCATCCGGCCGAGCAGCGACGTCGGGTCCCGGTCGGAGGTGAGCATGGAGAACTGGCCGGGATCGCCGCCGATGTACTGGGCGACGGCCATGGCGCGGAGCTCGGCGGACTCGCGGTCATAGACCGCCTGGGCCGCGGCCAGCTTCTCGCGCGCCGACTTTTCCGATTTTTCGGCTTTTTGCTGGGCGATTCTGCTGCTGTAGTAGTCGGTGATGAGCTTGTCCGACTCCTTCTGGAGTGCGGCGAGCTCTTTCTTGAGCTGCTTCACCGAGGGCTTGGGCGCGGCCTGCGCCGGCGCCCCCGCCGTCAGCAGCGCCACGGCGAGCGTCGCCGCGGAGAGCGTACGAACCAGTCCGCGAAGCCGGTCGGCGCGGGACGCAACCGCCACACTTCTCCTCACCCCGAGCCGCAGGGCAGGTTCCGGTCAGCAGTTATCCAGGCCGGGGGACGCCCTCTATCCGACTGCTGATAGTAGGGGATCATCCCGCTCCGCACACAACTCACAACTTTTCGGTATCGCGCGGCCGTCGTACCCTCCGCGCCACGATCTGCCGTCCGACCAGCACCGAGCCCGGCACGACCACCATCCCCAGAAGGCTCGACCCCAGACCGAGGTCGATGTCGGCGTCCAGCAGCCCGTCATCGCCGTCGCCCCCGAGGATCGGCAGGTTCACCGACACCTTGACGGAGACGGAGATGAGCGGATCCCTGTTCCTGGTCGCGGGCGGCGTGCCGGGGTCGGGCGGGCTCGTGGTCGGAGGCCGGGTGGCGGGCGGGTCGGTGTCCGGCGGCCTGGTCGTCGGGGGTCTCGTGGCCGGGGGTTGGCTGGTGGGCGGCCGCGTGGTGGGCCGCTCGGTGGGCCGCTCGGTGGGCCGCTCGGTCGGCCGGCTGGACCGCGTCGGCTCCCGCGTCGGTTCCCTGGTCGTGGGCCCGCCGGTCGGCTCCCGCGTCGAGGTGGAAGGAGGCGAGCCGGGAGGAGCCGTCGGCTGACCGGCGTACGTGACGAGCGGCGTTCCCGTGACCGGGACACTCGGGGTGGGCCCGGAGGAGGTCGGCCCGGAGGAAGTCGGCGCGGAGGTCGGCGAGGCGGGCGCCGGGGTCCGCGACGGCGGCGGCGCGGCGGTCGTGGCGGGCGGCAGCGCGGCACCCGGCCCCGGCTCCGGCGAGTCCCCGAGGATCACGAACGCCGACACGACCGCGGCGGCGGTCGCCAGCACCAGCCCACCCGTCACCGCGAACTTGGCCGCCGGCGCCAGCGTGCTCTGCACCACGCTGGTGGCGCTCTCGGCAACCGGTTGCGGCTTGGGTAACAGCGCGGCCAGCGGCAGGAGCAGGATGCCGAGCCCGGCCCGCCCGCGCGTCTCCCATTCGTCGCCGTACTCGGCGAGCGCGACCCCCTCCAGCTCGGCCAGGAACGCCTCCGCCGACACGGGTCGCCCGGCCGGGTCCTTGGCCAGGCCGTGTTCGAGCAGCGGCCGCAGCGGCTCCTCGACCTCCCCCAGCTGGGGCAGGATGTGCTGGTGCTGGTAGGCGAGCGCGGCCACGTTCTCGCCCTGGAAGGCGCGGTGGCCGGTCAGGCACTCGAAGAACACCAGCGTGGCCGCGTACACGTCGGTCGCCGCGCTGGCCGGCGCGTCGTCCCACTGCTCGGGCGCCATGTACGGGGGCGTGCCGACGAGCGCGGCCGTCTCCCCGAAGTGGGCCGCCACGCCGAAGTCGACGAGCTTGCTCTCGCCGTCCTGGGTGATGATGACGTTCTCGGGTTTGAAGTCCCGGTGGACGACGCCGCGCCGGTGCGCCTCGGCCAGCCCGAGCAGCGCGCCCTTCAGCACCACGAGCGCCGCCTCCGGGCCGGTCGCGCCCTCGTGCTCCAGCAGCCGCCGCAGCGTGACGCCGTCGACCAGTTCCATCACGATGACGGCGTCGTCCTGGCCCTCGACGTATTCGAGCAGGCGGGCGGTGTGCGGGCTGTCGATCTCGCGGATGACCTCGGCCTCCGCCCGGAACCGCTCGACGAACTCCCCGTCCGCGCGCAGCGGCTCGGACAGGTGTTTGATCGCGACGGCCAGCCCGTCTGAGTCCCGTACGGCGAGCATCACCCGGCCTGTCCCGCCGTGTCCGAGTTCCCGGATCTCGGTGTAGCCGGGAACTTCCATGTGGGACCTCCTGACCGGATAAAGATCCTTATGTCAGGACGCTAACCTGGGGTCACACCCCGTGTCGAGTCCCTTCGCGGGAGTGACCGGCCCGCTGCCGCAATCGGTATTTTTACTACTCCGCATAGTAGGTCGGTCAGGCAGCCTGCCGCGCCAGGTATCCGTGGACGTTGCGCGCGGCCGCGCGCCCGGCGCGGTTCGCGCCGATGGTGCTGGCCGAGGGGCCGTAGCCGACCAGTTGCAGGGCCGGCTCCCTGACGGCCTGGGTGCCGTCCACCTTGATCCCGCCGCCCGGCTCCCTGAGACGCAGCGGCGCGAGGTGGTCGAGCGCCGAGCGGAAGCCGGTGGCCCAGATGATCGTGTCCGCCTCCAGGTGGGCGCCGTCAGACCAGGTGACGCCGTGCGCGGTGATGCGCTGGAACATGGGCAGGCGTTCCAGCGCGCCCTTGGCCAGGGCCTGGCGTACGACCGTGCTGTAGCCGAGGCCGGTGACGCTCACCACGCTCTGCGGCGGGAGCCCCGCGCGCACGCGCTCCTCGACCAGCGCGACGGCCTCGCGCCTGGCGTTCTCACCGAAGTCGTCGTCCCGGAACACCGGCGGCCGCCGCGTCACCCAGGCCGTGCCGGCGGCGATCCCGGCGATCTCCGACAGCACGTGCATCGCCGACGCCCCGCCGCCCACCACGATCACGCGCCGCCCCGCGAATTCCTCCGGCCCCCGGTAGCCCGCGTAATGGAGCTGGCGGCCCGCGAAGTCCGGCGCGCCGGGGTAGTAGGGCCAGTGAGGCCGGGTCCAGGTGCCCGTAGCGTTGATCAAGGCGCGGGCCGACCACTCCCCCGCGTCCGTGCCGATCACCAACCGGCCGTCGGCGCCGTGCCGGACGGAGGCGACCCGCACCGGCCGTACGACGTCCAGTCCCAGCTCCTCCTCGTAGGCCGCGTAGTACTCGGGGACCACCTCCGCGGCGGGACGGCGCCCGTCCACGCCCACGGGACGGGCGACGCCCGGCAGGTCGAAGATCCCGTGCACCTTGTCCATGGTCAGCGACGGCGACCGGTGGCGCCACGCCCCTCCCGCCCCGCCGGCCGCGTCCAGGACGACCGGCTCGAACCCGAACCGGCGCAGGAAGTACGCGCTGGACAGCCCCGCCTGCCCGGCGCCGATCACCACCACCTCGGTCTCTTCCACGATCAGGTGAAACCACCGCCGGGCCCGCGCTCTTCCCTCACGTCTTCGCGCACACGTCCCGGTACGGCGTGGCACCCAGATAGTCGCGCCACTCCTGGAGGCTGAGCGTGCGGCCGGCCCGCGCGCACACCGCGCTCACCATCGCCTCCGGCGCGACCGGCAGGTCGTGGACCCGCTCCGACGTGCCGACCACCCGCAGCAGCCTCCCGTCTCCGGTGAAGGCCATGAGGTGCACGCTGCCGCTGCTGTCGAGCCGGATCTCCCCGCCCAGCGGCTGCCGGGTCGCCACGTCCCACAGATGGATCCCGCCGCTCACGTCGGAGACGGCGATCACGTCGCCACCGGGGGAGAACACGACGGCGTCGAATTCCAGGCCGGAAACGCGCAGGTCAGGCAGCAGGAGCCGCCGGGCGCTCAGGTCCCACAGGCTGAGGCGGTGCCCGTCGTGCGTGGCCAGCCGCCGCCCGGCGGGATCGACGACCATGTAACCCTGGTTCCGCGCCGCGCCGAACCCGGTGCCGACGGGCTTGCCGGTCATGATGTCGTAGAAGTGCCCGCTCGCCGACGCGATCGTCCTGCCGTCGGCGAGGAAGACGAAGTCGCGGGTGACGAACGGCAGTGTCACGCTGCTGACCGCCTTCCCGGTGCGCGCGTCCCACACCCGCAGGCGGAAGTCATCCTGTTTCTGGTTGTCGCGCGCGAAGACCGCCGCGAACAGGCGGCCGTCCCGGCTGTAGGCCCCGCCCATGGGGAGGAACGCCGGAATGCCCCCGAACGACCACAGCCGCCGCCCGTCGGTGAGGCTGTAGGCGATGACCGCCTCCCCGTCCTGGAAGACCAGGCTGTCATTGGCGGGGCTGAACCGCCACGGCATCGGGTTGCCGGGGTTGGGGTACGACGCGATCGAGCGCCGCGCGGCCACGTCCCACGTCCGGTACGCGGACGACGTGCTGATCAGCAGCCGGCGCGCGTCCGGGCTGATCGCCTCGATCTGCGCTCCGGAGGGCGCCCGGGTGCTCGCGGTGCCGGGCCGCAGGGCGAGGCTGACGATGCGCTCGTCCACCCGGTAGCGCAGCGTCTGGCCGGTCGGGTCGAACCACACGTCGGTGACCTCGCCCGGCGCCTCGTATCTGAGGATCTCCTGGTGCGTGGTCATGTCCCAGACCCAGACGCGCTGCCCGCGCGCGCCGGCGACCAGCTGGTTGTCGGCGCTGAGCCGGACCACCCACCGGGTGCCGGGGGTCGCCTGGCTCACCGCGTCCCCCCAGGTCAAGCCGTCCTGCTCCGCCTCCGAGTCGGCGACCAGCCGGCCCGACGCGGTGTCCCGGAGCTGGAACCGCTCCCCGGCGCAGTACATGAGCCGGCTGTCCGCGCTGAATCCCACGACCGGTTCCGTGCCGCAGCTCTTCTCGAGAGCGGGCACGCGCCGCATGCCCGGCAGCCGCCACACGCGGATCGTCTGCCCAGAGGGCCCCACGATCGCGACCAGTCTGCCCGAGGAGGCGACGGTGAACTGGGTGAGCTCGCCCCACTCCTTGGTGGGGAGCTCGCGGCCGCGTTCGGCGTCCCACAGGTCCGTCACGCCGTCGGTGCCGCTGATCGCCAGCAGCGAGTCCTGGTCGCCGAAAGCGGGGTGGAGCAGCTCCGGGTCGTCGCCCGCCTTCTTGACGCCGACGAGGCGGCCGGTACGTGTCTGCCACACGGTCATGGACTGGCCGGCCACGATGGCCAGCAGCCGGCCGGTGCGGCTCAGCGCCACCTGGTTCACGCCCTCGGCCAGCCGCGGCGAGGTCCAGGAGGCGGCCTGGCGGCCGGTCGCGACGTCGTACACGCGCACGCCGCGCTCGCTCGCGGCGGCGAGGACGCGGCCGTCGCCGCTGACCGCCTGCGTGGCCGCGCCCTCGCCGGCGGGCGGGCTGAACGACGTGCTCTCGCGCTGGTAGACGGCCGAGGTGAGGCTGGAGCGGGTGTCGGTGCCCGGTGCCAGCCGCCAGGCGGCGAGGCTGAGCAGCATGGCCCGCACCGGGTTCACCGTGCGCAGGTCGTCGGCCTGGTGGACCAGCTCGCGGCCACGGGCGCGGTCGCGTTCGGTCGCCACCCGGTCGCGCTGCTCGGCGGCCTGGCGTCCCTGCTGCACCGCGACCCCGGCGCCGATCACCGCCACCACCAGCAGTCCCGCCAGTGCCACGGTGAGCAGGCGGCGGCGGCCGGCGCGGCGCCGCGTGACGCCGTTCGCGGCGGCCAGGAAGTCACGTTCGAGCGGGGTCAGCGTCACCTGGTTCCGGCCGGTGGCGGCCCAGTCGAGCACGGCCTCGAGCCTGCTGCCCTGGAACAGGTCGCCGTCCTTGCGGCCGTGGTCGTGCCAGGCATGGGCGGCACGGGAGATCTCGGGCAGGACGCCGAGCCCATGCCGGTCGGCCTCCACCCAGCCGCGCAGCCTGGGCCAGGCGCGCAGCACGGCCGGGCGGACGATGCTCACCTCGCCGTCGCGTTCGGTGAGGATATAGCCGAAGACGTCCAGGATGCGCCGCCGCTCCGCGGGCCGCTCGGGGAGCAGGTCGTCCACGGACGCGCGCCGTACGGTCTCCGTGCCGTCGCCGTCGATCGTGATCAGCCGCAGCAGCAGGTCGGGCACCAGCTCGCGCTCCTCGGGAGCGAGCAGGTCGTAGGCGTCCTCGGCGAGCGTGCCGAGCCCCGGGTCGGCGGCGGCGGCCCGCAGGCCCTCGCCGCGCTGGCTGCCCTCCCCGAGCGGGTCGATCGCGCCTCCGACGAGGGCGAGCAGCAGCCCCCGCGCGCTCGGCCGCCGCCCTGGGTCCTTGCTCAGCGCCGCCGCCACCAGCGGCCGCAGCGACGCGGGCAGCGCGCCGAGGTCGGGCTCGAAGGTGAGCACGCGGTGCATGACCCCCGCGAGCGTCTCCGCCCTGAACGGGTCCTGCCCGGTGGCGGCGAACACCATGATCCCGCCCCAGGCGAACACGTCGGCCGCGGTGCCGGCCCGCCCCCCGGAGAAGACCTCCGGCGCCATGTACGTGGGCGTGCCCGCGATGTAGTCGCCGGCCGTGCGCGACATCTCCTCGGTGCGGGCGATACCGAAGTCGATCACGCGCGGCCCGTCGGGGCCGAGCAGCACGTTGTCCGGTTTGAGGTCCCGGTGCACGACCCCGGCCTCGTGGATCGCGGTCAGCGCGGTCGCCACGGCGGTGGCCAGCCGGTGCAGGTCGTCGCCCGCGAACCGCCGCCCGGCCCGCCGCAGGTCCACGCCCTCGACGTATTCGCTCACGATGTACGGCGGGCTGGCTGTCGGGTCTGCGTCGATCACCCTGGCGGTGCAGAAGGACGCGACCCTGCGGGCGGCGGCGGCCTCCTTGGCCAGCCGGTCGCGTACCTCCGAGTGCAGCACCTTGAGCGCGTACCGGCCGCCGTCGCCGTCGTACGCCTCATAGACGACGCCCTGGCCGCCGGAGCCGAGCCGCCCGGCCAGCCAGTATTTGCCGATCTTGACCGGATCACCCGGTGCCAGACTCTCCACGTGACCTTTGATGCGAATGGGGCGTGATTGGTTGACCTCACCCGGGCACGGGTGCCGTGGACTTGCGGACGATCAGCTCGGTGGCCAGCTCCACGTGACGGGAGTCGATCTTCTCGCCGGCCGCCAGCCGCAACGCGGTGCGCAGCGCCATCCCGCCCATCTCGCGCAGCGGCTGGCGGACGGTGGTCAGCGGCGGCGAGGCCATCCGGGCGACCTGGGTGTCGTCGTAGCCCACGACGCTGATGTCATCGGGGATGCGCAGGCCGCGCGCCCTGGCGGCCTCCATGACCCCCAGGGCCACCTCGTCGCAGCCCGCGAAGATCGCCGTCGGCGCCCGCGGCAGGTCGAGGACGGCCGCGCCGCCCAGCAGCCCGTCGTGATAGCGGAACTGGCCGGTCCACACGTACTCGGGGATCATCGGCGCGCCCTCGGCCTCCAGGGCGGCGCGGTAGCCGTGCAGCCGAGCCTGGTTGCAGGCGGCGGTGGCCGGGCCGCCGACGTAGGCGATGCGGCGGTGGCCGAGCGAGAGCAGGTGCCGGGTGGCGGCCAGCCCCCCGGCGAAGTTCGTGGAGCCGACGCTGGTCACGCTGGCGCTCTGCAGGTTCAGCGGGTCGATCAGCACCAGCGGCAGGCGGGCCCGCGCCAGCGCGGCCACCTGCTGGGCGGCCAGTTGCTCGCACGTGACGGCGATCAGCGCGGTGCGGCCGGCGGCCACCAGGTCACGGACCCAGGCGGTGCTGTGGCCGGCGTCCTTCTTGATGCTGACGACGATCCCGACGCCGATCTCGGCCCCGGCCTGCACCGCGCCCTGGATGATCTCGGTGGAGTAGGCGTTCAGGTCGTCGTCGAACTGCAGCTCGACGCTTCCGCACAGCTCGCGGCGCCCCGTGGCCGGGACGTACTCGTGCTCGCGCAGCAGCGACTCCACCAGGGATCGGGTGGCGGGCGCGACGTCGCTGCGGCCGTTGAGCACCTTGGAGACGGTCGCGACCGACACGCCGGCCGAGGCGGCGACGGTGGCCAGGGTGGCGCGCCTGGGGGTGTCCGGCATCGTGCCTCCCGCGGCTGGAGCGATCATCAGGGTGTCACAAGGGCGGACCGGAACGCGGACTCGCAGCGGGTCAGGTGCGCCATGTCCGCATGGTAGAACCGGTCGTCGCCCCGGGCTATGTGCCCGGCGAACGCCTCGTCGCCGGCGGCGGCCCGGTCGTACATGTGGCGGACGAGGTGCTGCAGCCGGGCGCGCGCGGTGGACGGGAGCGCGCGCCGGTCCGCGTCGCCGAGCCCGTACGCGTCGGCGAACAACCGCAGCCGCCGCGCCTGCTCCGCCACCGGCCACGAGCCCACCCCCTCGTGCCGGGGATCGCTGAGCGAGACGAACCGGTAGGCGGCATAGGCCACGTCCCAGATCCGCGGCCCGGGATGCGCCGTGTCGAAGTCGATGAACGCGACCGGCAAGCCGTCGCGGAACACGCAGTTGTACGTGGCCACGTCCCCGTGGCAGATCACCTCCGCCGGGCCCACCGGCGGGAAGTACCACGAAGAATCGGGATCGGCGGGGAAGCCGAGCGTGGCGTCGTGATACTCCCGCAGGAGCGTGCCCAGGGCTGCCAGCGCGTCATCGGTCAAGGCCCACTCCGGCAGCGGATAGCCGGGAACGTCGCCGGGCACGAAGTCCAGGATCTCCCGCCCTTCGCCGTCGATCCCGTGCGCCTGGGGCGCGCCGGTGAACCCGCGCGCCCGGACGTGGCCGAGCAGCGCGTGAACGGCGGGGGTCCAGGCCCCCGCCGGCCGCCGCACGGTCGAGCCGACCCGCACCACGTGGTTGACGCCGCCACCGGTCAGCACCTCTTCGTCGGCCACGGCCGCCTCTCCCCCGATCACCGCTGGGCACCGGACGATGATCTCCGGGCCCGGCGGTCAGTGTGCCACGCGGCACCGGGACAAGGCAGGCGAATAACGGATCAGCGGCGGGAGCGGAAGGCCACGGCCGTCGTCGAGGTGATCGCCGACACGATCACGGTCATCACCAGCACGGTGTTCAGCGGGCTCTTGCGCCGGGACGGGCCCGCCTCGGCCCGCTGGTAGCGCGTCAGCGGGACCGTCGCCTTCGGCTTGGGCGTCTTCTTGGGGGTGGGCGTCGGCACCGGCACCGGCACGGGCGCCGTCCAGGGAGCGGACGGGCGCGCCCGGCCCGCTCTCCTGCGCGGGCACTCCCCCACGTGGACCTCTGCCGTGCACACGCCGTCCCGGTAGACCGTCACGTGCGGCAGCACGACCGCGGGCGGCGCCCAGCGCTTGCGGGGCGGGACCGAGATCGACACCTTGGGCCTGGGCCAGCGCCGCGTCCGGACCCGGGGCACCGTCACCGTGGGGCCGACGGTCACGTTCTTCGGGGGTGCCGGCGGGCGTACGGTCACCTGCGGCACCGGGCGCGGCCACGGCACCCCGTCGGCCGCGGCGGGACCCGCGACGGCCACGGCGGCCAGGGCCACGGCGAACAGCAGCGGAGCGCGCCGGACGCCCATCGCTCACACCACCCCGCCGATGCGGGTGAACTCCTGCAACGCCCCCTGGAACGCCTCGGGCCCCACGGCCAGCGGCCCGGCGAAGGCGTGGGAGATGTCCCACGTCAGGTAGATGCCGAAGCCCAGCAGCGCGGCCGTCGCCAGCAGCGGCAGCAGCGCCGGCCCTCTCGGCCTGGCCCCGGCCAGGAACGGGAAGATGGTGACCAGGACCCCGGTGAGGATGGTCAGGTGCAGCAGCCCCGCGGGAGGCGTCGCGGCGGCGTCGGCGGTGCGCTGGGCCCGCGCGGTGGAGATCGCGCTGAGCTTCTCCAGCACGGCGCTCTTGGCGTCGTCCTGCTTGTCGCCGCTCACCTGCAGGTCGGTGACGCGGCCGCGCAGCTCGTCCATCCTGGCGGCGCCGACCGGGTCCATCCGGCCCTCGGCCATGAGGGGCCACTCGTCCCTGACCACGAACGTGATGTAGTCGCGCAGCGCCCTGCGCACGTCCTGCGGCGCGGTGCCCGGCAGGGCGTCGGCCGCCCAGTAGGCGTCGACCGCCGCCTGGCTCTCGGTGTGGGTGTTGAGCCGGGCGGCGTCGGCCGTGGTCCAGGGAACGATGATCGCGATGGCGAAGACCAGCAGGAACATGGCCGACAGCATTGCTCCGGCGTGCGCGACCGACGGGCCGCCGGGGTCGCGGTCCTCTTCGGCCCGTTTGACCTTCCTGAAGATCAGCGCGGTGAGCGCCACCGCGCCCACCGCCGCCACGACTGAGAGCGTGTACGCCACCATGAAGAATCTCCCGAAACTCATCGGATACGCAACGTCACATTACTATCACACAGTGCAATGATGGCGTGAAGCACGGATCGGTAAAGGCCCGGGCAACCTCGGGCCCTGGCGGGAGTCGATGAGCGGGATCGGGGCGGCCACGTGTGGCTACGCTCGTGACCGCCCCGTACGGCCTCCCCCGTGTGACGGTGGTGACACGGGAACGGGAGGCGTGCCCTCCTGCGCGGCGAGGACCGGGGCCGTTCTGCGCGAACCGCCGGCGGCCCTCGCCCGCACCCCTCCCATTGGGGCCCGCCTCACATGGTCCGCCGCCCAGGGGGCCCGCGCTTCAGGGAGCGCCCCCGGGATTTCCCCTGGAGTGCGGGCCTCGGGAGCCCGCCCGGCAGGCCGGGCCGCCCGCGGCAGCGGCCGCGGGGACGCGGGCCGGCCCGGCGACCTGGGGATAACCCCTGGTTTTCGCGCGCCCTCTGGACAAGGGGACAGGCAAGTCTTACTTGAGCCGCCCGCCGCGCCGCGCAACGTTGGATTTCCCAGCGTGCGGAGGCCGGTATGACGTTCGTCGGACGGGATCAGGAGCTCCGGTGCCTGGCCGCGGAGTTCGAGCGCGCCCGCGCCGGACTGCCCAGGCTCGTCGTGGTCGAGGGACCGGCGGGCATCGGGAAGACGACCCTGGTCCAGCGGTTCCTGGAGACGTGCGGGACGGGCAACGTGCTGTTCACCGACGGCGACGAGGGGGAGGCGCTGCTCCCGTACGGGACGCTGACCAGGCTGTTCGGCGGGCTCCCCGCGCAGATCGAGGCGCCGGCCACGGCGGAGCCGCCCGATCCGCTGGCCGTCGGGGCGGCGCTGCTGCCGGAGCTGAGCGAGCGGCAGGCGAGCGAGCCGCTCTGCCTGGTCGTGGACGACGTGCACTGGGCGGACGCGCCGACGTTGCGGGCGCTGACGTTCTGCCTGCGCAGGTTGCGCGTGGACCGGGTCATGGCGGTGCTCATGCTGCGCGAGGCCGCCACGCTGCCGGGGCCCGAGGGGCTGCGGCGGCTCATCGCCGCCGACACCACCCGCCGGCTGCGGCTGCGCGGGCTGCGGGAGCCGGAGGTGGCCGCCCTGGTCGGCGGCCGGGTGTCGCAGCGGGCGGTGGCCAGGCTGGTCGCCCACACCGAGGGCGTGCCGCTGCACCTGCGGGCGCTGCTGGAGGAGGTGCCCCTGCAGGCGCTGGACGACCTGGCCCAGCCGCTGCCGGCGCCCGTGTCGTACACGATGCTGGTGCTGGCCAAGGTGGCCAGGTGCGCGCCGCCGGTGCGCGAGCTGGTCGGCGCGGTCAGCGTGCTGGGCATGTCGTGCCCGCTGCACCTGGCGGCGCGGGTGGCGGGGGTGTCCGAGCCGCTGCAGGCGCTCGAAGAGGCCGTGCGCGAGGGCGTACTGCTGGAACGGTCCTCTTCGCGCGGCCCCGTGGCGGCGTTCGCGCATCCGCTGATCCGCGCGGCCGTCTACCGCGACCTGGGCCCGGCGCACCGCTCGGCCCTGCACGCGAGGGCGGCGCTGGTGGCGGAGGGCGAGCAGGCGCGGCTGCGGCACCGCATCGAGGCGGTGGCGGGCCCGAGCCCGGAGCTGGCGTCCGAGCTGGCGGAGCTGGGCCGGGCCCAGGTACGGCTCGGCACGTTCGGCGGCGCGGCCGAGCACCTGAAGGCGGCGGCGGAGCTGTCGGGTGACCCCGCGCCGCTGGCCGCCGAGGCGGTGGAGGCGCTGCTGCTGGACGGGCGGGTGGACGAGGCGGCCGGGCTGACCGCGAGCCTGCCCGAGGACGCGCACCCGGCGGTGCGCGGCTACGCGCTCGGCCACCTGGCCATGGTGCGCGGCCAGGTCGAGGAGGCGCGGGCGCAGCTCATCACGGCCTGGGAGCAGGCCGGGCCGCCCGAGTCGGGCCTGGCGGCGCGGGCGGCGCAGCAGCTCGCCATGCTCTGCCTGGTCAAGGCCGAGGGCAGGCAGGCCGCCCGCTGGGCCGAACGCGCCCGCAACTCCCCCGGCTACCGCCTCAGCATCGACTACAACCGCTTCACCCGGCTCACCGGCCTGGCCGTCTCCGGCGAGATCGACGCGGCGCTGGCCGCGACCGCCGACCTGCCGCCGCCCGCGGCGGCGACGATCGCCGACCTGGACGCGCTGCTCGGCCGCGGGCTGCTGCGCACCTGCTCCGACGACCTGGCGGGCGGGCTGGCCGACCTGTCGGGGGTGGTGGCGGCGTGCGGGGAGCGTTCGGTGCCGTTCCGGATGCTGGCCACGGCCATGCTGGGGCAGGTCGAGTACCGCTCCGGCCGCTGGGACGACGCCGCCCTGCACACCGGGACCGCGGCGTCCGTGGCCGACGACGCCGACCAGCGGTGGCTCTCGCCCATCTGCCACGGGCTGGCCGCCCTCGTCCCGGCCGCGCGCGGCGACTGGCCGCTCGCGGAGTCCCACGTCCGGGCGGCCGTCGCCGGGGCGGACTCGGTGGCGGCGCTCGCGCACGGGTGCAGCGCCGCCGCGCACCTGGCCGCCGCCAGGGGCGATCACGCCGCGACGGTGGCGGCGCTGGAGCCGCTGCAGGCGGTGGAGGTGCACGACATCGTGTACGAGCCCGGCGTCGTACAGTGGCTCGACCTGTTCATCGACGCCCTGGTGGGGCTGGGCGAGCTGGAGCGGGCCGAGACCTGCCTGACGGCGGCCGAGCGGCTGGCGGAGCGGCGTGGCAGGCGTTCGGCCCTGGCCACGGCGGCCCGCTGCCGGGGCGGCCTGCACGCGGCCCGCCACGAGAACGACCTGGCCGACGCCGCCTTCACCACTGCTCTGTCGCACGCCGGGGCGGGGGACGGGCTGCCGTTCGACGAGGCCCGGCTGCGGCTGGCGTACGGGCGGTTCCTGCGCAGGCTGGGCCGCCGCAGGCAGGCGCAGTCGCACCTGGAGCCGGCGCTCGGGCTGTTCGCCGAACTGGGCGCGGTGCCGTACGTGGGGCGGTGCGAGCAAGAGCTGAGCGCGTGCGGGCTGCCACGCGCCGAATCGGGCGCCTCGCCGCTGCTGAGGCTGACCCCGCAGGAGCAGGCGGTGGCGCGGCTGGTGGCGACCGGGATGACGAACCGGCAGGTGGCCAGGGAGCTGGTGCTGAGCGTGAAGACGATCGAGTACCACCTGGGGAACGCGTACGCCAAGCTGGGGGTGAGCTCACGCGTGGCCCTCACCACCAAGCTCATGCACTGAGCCCCGCGACTTGAGCAGCGTGCCGCCGTCGTAGGCGGGGGCTCCCGCACACCCCTTGGGATCGACGGTGCTCCGCGCGAACGCCTCCGGGGCTGAACGACGAGCTCGGATTCAGCGGCTCGACGGCGCGTCGAGGCCCATCAGGGGCAGGCACGGCTCGAGCCCGTCGATCTGGACGGGAACGGTGCGGTGCCGCTCCCAGGCGTCCCGGGTCAGGCGCAGCCGGTGCTCCACGACCATCCTCCCGTCCAGCGCGTGGCGCAGGCGGCCGTCGGGCTCATAGCCGAGCTTGCGGGAGACGGCCAGGGAGGCGGCGTTGTGCTCGAGCGCGCCGGACAGCGCCACGTCGGCGTCCAGGCCGGCGAAGGCGAGGTGGAGCACGGCCGCCCGCATCTCGGTGCCGAGCCCCTGCCCCTGGTGGCGGCGGCCGAGCCAGGAGGTGGTGCGCACCTGACGCGTGATGCCCAGGTCCCGGGCGGCGAGGCTCTGCTGCCCGGCCACCACGCCGTCCCGGAACACGGTGAGGTCGAGCGACCACTCCTGCGGCGTCCACGCGCCGAGCTGCCGCCAGTGGTAGTGGATCACGCTGCGGGCGGCCTCGGCGGGCGGCGCGTCGGTCCACCGCACGAGAAACGGCGAGGCGTCCGGGTCATGGATGCCCTCGGCGGCCAGGTCGGCCAGCGCGGCCAGCTCCTCGGGCGAGGGCAGCCGCAGTTGGAGCCGCGGCGTGGTCAGCCGCAGCCCGGCCGGCGGAAAGTGATCGACGAGCATGCCACCATCGTGATCGCCTTCCCGGCGGCACGTCATCCGGTTTCCGCCCGCGCCGGCTTGGGTGTGGCCGCCGGTCGGCTGACGATGCCGGAGGCCGCGGAAGCGGTCGAGGTCGACCAGGTCGCCATCAGCCGCCCCCTGGTGGTGCCTGGGCCGAGCGCCGAGCCGGTGTGCGTGCAGACGTCGCTGTCCCCTGAGACGGGCGCGATCACGGTGGCCGGCACCACGCTGCGGGGCCGGCACGCCCGCGAGCACTTCCGGGCACGAGTGCGCCCGCTGCTGCGCCAGGCCCCGCCCGCTGGACCCGGCGCGGCTGCGGGCCCGCATCGGCACGCTGGTGAACGTCGGCGGCGCCCCCCGGCCGGGCGAACCGCTCAGGCCGTGGTCGTCCTCCGATCCGGAACGGCTTCTCGCCGTGGCGGCCGATCGGCTCGCCGAGCCGCCCTATAGCCCTCCACCGCGCTCACCGAGCCACCCGAGCCCGCCGCCGTGCCCGCCACGGGGCAGTCATGATCGTGCGATTTCTCGAGGAGGTGCGCCGGTTGCGAGTGGTCGCCATGGCTGAACGCCCGACGGTCTTGACGACGATGTTCAGAAAAGGTCTATATGCACTCTGCCCGGTGGCGTGGCGGAGGGTGAGTCGGCGGGCCCACTCTGACCTGGCGCCGGGGACTGCTCGGTCACGTCCGGAGTCCTATCGGGAGCGGAGGACGTGGACGGGTCCGGCACGCTCTTTTGCGCCGGCGTCGGTGTCACAGTGGGTGCCGGCGTGGGGGTGCGGGTCTTCGGTGACGTGGAGGGAGTGGGCGACGGAGACGCGCCTGCTGGCGTCGAGGTCGCTGGCTCCCGATGCGGCGCCGGCGCTGGGAGCTCGGCCTGCCTGCCCTTTTTGGGGGATGATTTGCGGGGCTCGGCCCGTTTCCGGGACTTGCCGGTCACCTGGTCGGCCACGGTCTGATCAACGATCACCTGGTAGGTCAGGATGCCGCCCATGCTGACGCAGAACACCAGCGCGGCCGCCGCACCCAGCTTGGCCCACGACAAGGCCTTCCCGAGTTCCCCGACCGAGGCCATGGCCTGTGCGAACCGCCGCAGCGTGGCGTCGCCCGCCTCGGCTGTCCGCTCCTGCCACACGCTCACCGTGTGCTGCTTGACCTTGTCGCCGGTGCGCTTGAGACAGTGCGTGTAGACGTCGGTGGCCACCGTACTGGCGAAGCTCATCACGGCGGCGCCGATCACCGTGCCGGCGACGCCCAGGTACGACGCCGCGACCGCCGCCGTGACCGCGGCCATCGCGCTTCCCACGATCTGCGGCACGCTGAGCACCAGCCTGCGCTGCTTTCTGCCCGCTTCTCGGATCCGGTCCGTCTCGGTCATGCGTGTGGTGGAAGCCTTCTCGTTCAAGGACGCGCACGCGCCCTGCCTGTGGCGCGCGGACCTTTCGGGGCCACGCGCGGCTCAGCGGACCGGTGGTGGAGACTGGGGTGGAGACCCGCTCGCCTGAAGAGGCAGCCGGCTCGACCACTATGACCCGGTGGACAGAGGCGGCTGATGCGACACCCGACGCCATGTCGGATCATGACGGCGTCCTTGCATTTATGCGGAATTGGCCCGGCGCGTTGGGGCGCCGCACGTCATCCTCAAACGGCATACGTACGAGCACGCCAACCCCGAAGGCGTTGACCAGAAGCGGCAAGACAACGGTGGCGATTCCACACCTGGTGGGGGGCGGCTTGCTGATCGGCTGGTCGCAGCCGCTGCACCTACGGATGGCCGTAGCGCCCCAGGCCCCCGGGTCGAGACCGCCTACGGCGGACGCAGCCCCAGCGCTTCGTGGGCAAGCGACCGTCAAGCGCTTTTCAATCACGGCTCCTTACGTTGAAGGCATGCCTAACGTCGGCTTAATCGAGATCATCGTCATGTTCCTCATCCCTCTGGCGGCTCTCTGGGTCGTCATCTACACCGCCGTACGGGCAGCGATCCGCCACAGCAGGTGACACCCAGGGGCCGCACGAATGTCCGGGGATTGGCGACGGGCGGGTGGACGTGAGGCGGGGCCACGGTCGCGGTGCCGGTGGGGGGCGCGGAGCTGTGGCCCGGGCCGTGGGACGTGCGGGTGCTGGTGGAGAGGCGACTACTGCCTGCCGGGCGGCAGCGGGGGTTCCTCGTTCGTCCAACCGGTCTTCTTGATCGCTTCGAACGTGCGCATTCCGTTGATGGTTGATTCGAAGGTCAGCGGTTCCCCGGTCTCCGCGTCGACGATGATCCGGTCCGTGCCGTTGGCGAGCCGGCGGCTGACGGCCTGGCCCGTACGGCCGAGCGGGTCCGTGACCTGGCCTTCCGCCGTCGTACCGGGAAGTGAGGCGAGCATGCGGTACGCCGCCGCCCTCGTCTCGGGGGAGGCCGGAAGGTTCATGAGGAGGCGCACGCCGGTTTCGTAGAGTTCGGCGTCCGCGTTCACGGGTTCCGTGCCGTGCTGCTCGGTCACCAGCGGTTCCAGATATTCGCGCAGGCCCTCCGGGGTGGTCGGCAGCTTGGCCAGTTCGGCGCGCGTCATGGGCTTGTTCGCCAGGGTTCCCATCGAACCCTCGCCGTCCTGGCGGGCGGCCACGGGTTCGTCCGGCTTGGTGCGCAAGGTCGGTGCCCTGCCTGGCACACCGGAATACGTCCAGCTGCTCGGCGAGCCTGCTGCCCGCCACGCCTGCTCGTCCTGGGGCGTCGCGGGCTGCACACCCAGGTTCTGGGTGATGTACCAGGTGGGCCTGCCGCCGTCGCGCGCGATCCAGATGTCCGTGGAGGCCCTCGCTTCCAGCGTGTACCGGCCGCTCGGTTCGAGGCGTTGCTTGCCGGCGTCGTGAAGGAGGTGGAGAGCCACGAGCTGACCCTGAAGCAGGTCGCAGGACTCACGACCGTCACGAGAATGGACGTGACCACGGCGGACGTGTCGCCGATCCAGGTCGGCGGTCCGGAGAGCACGGTGACCCTGCGGCTGCCCAAGGGCACGTACCTGATCGAGAGCGTCACCGATTCGGCCGCGGGCTCCATCCTGCTGATCCATCCGGGCCTGCGGCTGGACGCGCCGCGGACGGTCGTGCTCGATGCGGGCCTGGCCCGCCCGTTCTCCGTACGCGTGCCGGACGCGTCGGCCATCTCCTTGCTCAGCGAGGTGACCTACTCCCGCGACACGCTGGACGGCGAGATCACCGCCGGGCTGGTGGCCCGCTCCTTCGACCGGATCTCCGTCGCGCAACTGGGCCCGCCGCAGACGTACGACATGCTCACCAGGGTCGCCGGCCAGTGGGCCACGCCGGGGCCGGACGGCAGCGTGCACGGCAGCCCGTCGGCCTACCGGCTGGCGTGGTTCGTACGCGGCGGCGTGCCCACGGGGTTCACCGGGGACGTCTCGCGGAAGGAACTGGCGACGGTCCGTCGCGATCACGCCGTACAGCGGAGGGGCGCGACGATCGAGGTGGCGAGCACCGCCGTGCCCGCTGACGGCCAGTTCTTCGGCATCCGGTTCATGACCGATTTCCGCGCCCCGTTCACGCACACGGAGTACGTCAACACCGACGACGGCATCCGCTGGCGGCACGGGCTCAAGGAGTACAGCACCGGCGAGTTCGGGTTCGTGGACTCGGCTCCGACCCGGTACGAGGCGGGACGCACCTACACCGAGAAGTGGAACCGCGGCGTCTTCGGGCCGTCCCTGGTCAACAACGTCACGGACGCCCCGGTGGTCACGCGGACCGACAACGTGCTCCTGTACCAGCCGCTCCTGTACGGCGACGGCGCCGGGCGGCCCGGACATGGCGTCACGTCGAGGCAACACAGCGTTCTCTATCGCGACGGCCACCTCGTGGCCGAAGGGCAGAGCCTGTTCGGCAGGGTCGAGGTGCCGCCCGCCGACGCGCGGTACCGGCTCGTGGCCGAGACCGGGCGGGGACCGGACTCCACGCTGTCCACCCGTACCACGGTCGCCTGGACGTTCCGCTCCGCCCAGGGCCAGGCCGGGAAGCGGACGGCGCTGCCGCTGTCGGTCGTCGGGTTCGCTCCCGCCCTGGACGAGCAGAACGCCGCGCCCACGGGAGGGCCGTTCACCGTTCCGTTCACCGTGCGGACGCAGTCCGGGTCGGCGGCCGGCCCTGTCACCGCGCTGTCCGTGGACGTCTCCTATGACGACGGAGTGACGTGGCAGGCGGCGAAGGCGCTGCACTCCGGGGGGAAGGGCATGCTCGTTCTTCAGCACCCGGCGCCGGACGGATTCGTGTCGCTGCGCGCCAGGTCCACCGACAGCTCGGGTAACACCGTCGACCAGACGATCATCCGCGCCTACCGCATCGCCCGTTGAGGAAGTGCGGGGCCCGTCCCCGCACTTCGACCGCCCGCCGCACCGCGTCATGAGGCGGTGCGGCGGGCGGTCGCCGGTCGTCCTTTCACGCCGCCTGAGGCGCCGGGCGGACCTCGAAGGCCGTCTCGGGGTCGAGCGCGCCGCGGATCAGCAGCACGTCGGGCCCGTAGGCGTTGGACACCGCCACGACACCCTCCCCGTTGCGGATCCGCGGGTCGTCCGGCAGGTCGCCGTACTGGAACACCATGCGCCCGTCGGGATGGAGCACCGCCTCGAAGGTGAGGCGCAGCCCGGTGCCCTTGAGCAGGACGCCGCGCCACTCGACGACGAACGTGCCGTTCACCGTCGCCGTGCGGACCGAGGACTGGTCGTCGTAGGCCAGGTTGTCGGTGTACGGCGCGGCCCAGGACCATTCGCCGGTCAGCGCGTCGTAGAAGAGCAGCATGCCGAGGCCGGTGACGCCCACGCTGGTGAAGGTGTCGCCGGAGAGCGGGAAGGAGAAGGGCAGCGGCACCATCGCGCTGGTGGACGCGTTGACGTCGATCACCTCGGTGCCCTCGACCCACGCGCGTGGCTTGCGCGTGCAGGCGAAGCCGGAGTCGTCGACGGGCATGCCCTGCGTCAGGTCGACGACCAGGTCTCCGGTGACCGTCAGCCGCTTCTGGACCAGCACCTCGCAGGCCCGCGCGAACACCTGGATCCACTGGGTGCCGCCGTGGACGCCGGTCAGCCGGTAGGCGCCGGTCTCGTCCGTTCTCGAGACCGCGATGTTGCGGTCCATGACCGCGACGCTCACCCCGGGCAGGGGTTTGCCCGAGCTGTCCCTGACGACGCCGGAGATGTCGTTGCTGCTGGGATACAGGGTGATGTCGAGGTCGACGACCTGTCCCTCCTCACCGAGCGTGACCTTGGAGGAGTAGTACTCCCAGTCGCTGGAGGCGATCGAGACCGTGTACTCGCCCGGCAGGGGGAACAGGCGGTACGCGCCGGTGGCATCGGTGACGGCCTGCTCCATGAGCGTCGAATCGTTCGGCATGGCGTAGCCGACCTCGACGCCCTTGAGGGGTGTGCCGGCGGGGTCGCGTACCACGCCCTGCACGACGCCCGCGCCGTAGAAGCGGATGCCCATGCCCGAGCGCAGTACGGGCACGTTGCTGGAGTACTCGAAGCCGAGCGTTCCCGTGCTGTTCTCGATGCCGATCGTGGCCGAGGAGCCGCGTGGCATCAGGCCGCTCGACAGCGACTTGTACTGGATGAGGATCTGCCCGTTCTCGTGCAGCTCCGCGGAGAAGGTGAGCCGCGCCGCGGGCTGGGAGACCAGGCTGACGTTGCGCCACTCGACGAGGTAGCGCCGGTTGGGCGCGGCGCCGAGGGTGGCGGTGAGCACCTGCGCCGAGGAGTCCACGACGAGGTCGTCCCAGAAGGCGTAGATCGCGGAGTTGGGCAGGCCGCCGCTCGGGATCGGACCGTTGATGGACAGGGTGCTGAGCCGCTGGAAGTTGATGAAGCCGTTGGTGGAGATCCACGCCTTGGTGTACGGCTTGCCGTACAGCGGGAAGGTGAAGGGCAGCGTGACCGCGACGCCCGCGTCGTCACCCGTCAGCGCCAGCGCGGTGGTGCCCGGCTCCCAGCTGAGCGTCGGGATGACGTCGCACTTGTTGTTGAAGGCGTCCTTGCGCAGCGGGGTGTCGATCTGGAGCAGCTCGTCGGAGTCGACCACGAGCGTCACCGTGGTGGAGGCGCCGCACCTGGCTCCCTGCACGTTCACCCGCCAGGTGCCGACGGGGACGCCGAGCATGGCGAAGGCGCCGTCCGACTCGGTGGTGACCGGGGCGTAGGGGGTGCCCTCGATGGTGACCACCGCGCCCGGCAGCGGCTCGCCGCCGGCCTGCCGGACCTCCCCGTAGACGTCGTAGCGGGGGACCGTGGCCAGGGACAGGTCGCGGGTGGCGGTGGCGCCGGAGACCACGGTGGCGGTGCCGGTGGCCGGCGCGAAGCCGAAGGCCCAGGCGCTGACCTCGTAGGAGCCGGGAGGCAGCGGGATGCTGAAGGTCCCGTCGGCGCCGCCGGTGAGGGTCCGCTTGACGCCGGAGGCGGTCAGGGTCACGGTCGGCTTCGGCACGGCCGCGCCGGTGGCGTCGCGGACGGTCCCGGCGAGGGTGCCGGTCTGACCGCGCGGCGCGAAGGTCACGGCGGCGAAGGCGTCCAGCCGTCCCTGCCCCCAGACCCGGTTGTTCGAGCTGTCGCCGCCGCAGCTGTAGTCGGTCACGTCGACGGCGGTCTCGTCCAGCGCCCGCCTGGTGGCGGCGATGTCGCCGCGCAGGGTGGGCGCGGCCGACCACAGCAGCGCCACCGCTCCGGCCACGTGGGGCGTGGCCATGGAGGTGCCGCTGTAGGCCGAGTAGCCGCCGCCGGGCACGGACGAGCGGACGGCCACGCCTGGCGCGGTGATGTTGGGCTTGATCGCCGTGCCCTCGGGGTCGCCGCGGCTGGAGAAGTCGGCGATCTTCCCGTCGGACTGGTAGGCGCCGACGGCGTAGGTGTTGGCGTAGTCGCCGGGCGAGTGCGCGGTGGCGCACTCGGGGCCGGCATTGCCCGCGGCGAAGAGCGGGAAGATGCCCGAGGCCACCCAGGAGTTCACGATCTCCTGGTAGAAGGGGTCGCCCGCGTCACCGCCCCAGGAGTTGCTCACCAGGTGCGGCGCCAGGTCGGGACGCGGGTTGTTGCCCTCCAGGTCGGTGGGCGCCAGCATCCACTGGCCCGCCTCCAGCAGGAAGACGTCGCTGCACCTGCTCGACTCGCAGCCCTTGGCGCTGATCCAGGTGGCGCCGGGCGCCACCCCGATCCCGCCCGCGCCGACGATGGTGCCCATGGTGTGGGTGCCGTGCCCGTTGTTGTCGCACGGCGTCGCCGAAGGCACGCCGCAGACCAGCGTCGGGTCGAACCAGTTGTAGTTGTGGTCGTAGCCGCCGTCGGCCTTGCGCCCGCGGTACTGCCCCGCCAGGGCGGGGTGGTCGTACTGAACGCCGGAGTCGATCGTGGCGACGACGATGCCCTCGCCCTTGGCGCCGAAACCGGACCAGACGCGCGGGGCGCCGACGGCGTCCACGCCCCACTCCGCGCCCGCGACCTGGGCCACGGCCTTGACCGAGCGCTCGGGCTCCGGCAGCGAGACGCTGCCAGCCGGCCGTACCCGGGCCACGTCGGGCCGCTCGGCCAGCCGCTTGACCAGGCCGGCGTCGGCGCCGCGCACCAGCACGGCGTTGACCAGCCAGTACGGCGTGAAGATCGCCTTGGAGTCCTGGAGGAAGGAGCGCAGGCCGCGCTGGCTGCGCTCGGCGGTCGAGCGCAGCGTACGGAAGCCGTGCTCCGCCTTGGCGGCATGGCCGCGTAGCGACCGCCCGCCGGACAGGTCCGCCTTCTCCTTGAGCATCACGAACACGTCGGTGGTGTCGTGCTCGGCGAGCTTGGCGGCGACCGCGCGGTCGAGCCGGTCGGGCAGGGGGTCGTTCTCGGCGGCGGCCGGCACGGCTGAGCCCAGCAGTAACGCGGGCACCAGCCAGAGGGCCGTCAGGAGGCGGCGGCGCATGTGTTTCCTTAGTCGAAGAGTGATTCGAGGTAGGCGTACGCCTCGTTGACCGACATGCCGACCATCGACTGGATGTTGGCGTACTCGAGTTCCGAGCGGGCCAGAGCCGTCCAGGTGCCGTCGCTGCCCGCGTCGATGTCAGCCTCGAGATAGGCGTTGACCAGCGCGTTGATCTCGTCGATCTGCCCCTGCGTGACGGTGGTCAGGTCGCCCTGCGGCGTGTTGACCGTGCGGAAGGCCGGTTCCATGCTCTGCATGAGGTGGGCGGTCTGCCTGCGGAGCGTGTCGCTGGTGGTGAGCAGTTCCATGGCGCGGCTGTTGGCCCGGGCGTACAGCTGCGCGTAGTGCATGACGGCACCGGACTCGGCGTTCTCGAAGATGTCGCGGACGCGCAGCAGGCCGGCCACGGTCGCGTCGGTGTCGGCGCCGTCGGGGTCCAGAGCCTCCAGGCCGACGCCGGTCAGCGACTCGTCGGCGAAGCACATGCACTCCTGGCGCGGCGACTCGTAGCTGCCGTCGATCCCGACCGCGCCGAAGGCGCGCCAGGTCTCCAGCATCTCGGGCGAGTTCTTGCCGTACAGGTCCGCGGCCGCCTGGATGGCGCCGGCGCGCGTGTCGGAGAAGCGCGAGCGCGGGCCGAGCTGGGTGGTGAGGTCGCGGTAGGCGATCTCCTGGGTCTTGTCGATGCCGACGCGGGTGGCCAGGATGTACCAGGCGTGGCTGGGGATCAGGCTGTTGAAGTGCACCCAGCCGCCGTCGGCGCAGCCCAGCCAGTACTTGCTGTAGTGGTCGGGGTGTGGCTTGCCGTCATAGCTGAGCGCGCTGGGGTTGGCCAGGTCGCGGATGACGCCGAGCGAGCTGCCCTCGCCCGCCTTCCAGCTGGTGCTGCCCTTGACCTTGTACTCGGTGAAGGCCGCGAAGACGTCGGAGAAGCTCTCGTGGAGCGAGCCGCCCTGGAAGAAGGAGAACAGGCCGGCGCTGGAGTGGGTGACGCCGTGCTGCCACTCGTGGGAGACGATGGTGAGCGTGGCGGTGCCCTCGCCGAACATGGTCTCGCCGGTCAGCGGGTCGAAGAAGGCGTTCTTGACCGGCTGGTGGTTGCGGTCGTTGGAGTAGCGGGCGTAGGAGTTCATCTTGCCGCCCTCGCCGTCCCAGCTGTCGCGGCCGAAGGTGCTCGACAGGTAGTCGTAGAAGCGGCCGCTGTGGTCGTAGACGGCGTTGACGTCGGGCTGGGACACCGGGCCCTCGCCCTCGGTCCTGGCCGGTCCGCCGCTGGGACGCGGGTTGTTGTCCAGGTCCCAGACGCTGCGGTTCTTGTACTCCAGGTGGCCGGGCTCGAACTTGACGATCCGCCCGGTGCTGAGCGCGTCGACGAAGAAGACCGTCGAACGGCCGTCGTCGGCGACCATCGGCACCCGCCAGACCAGCGTGGCCGCGACCGGCTTGCCGGGGTCCGGCTCGTCGGGCAGCAGCAGGAGCTCGGGCGCCGCGCCCGCCTTCGCGCCCGGCATGGCCCGGCCGGCGGCGGTCACGGCGGACGCGGCGGCGAGGGTCGGCTTGGTGCCGGTGGGGGCCAGGTCGGGGATGAAGTTGTTGGTCAGGCTGAGCACGGTCTTGCCCTTGGCGTCGCGGTGTACGCCGACCCGCGCGCCGTACACGGGCACGCCGTCGATCTGCTGCTGGAACCAGTCGTGCTTGAGCCCCAGCGGGTCCTTGGGCCTGGCGGGCAGCTCGGTGAGCTGGGCGACGGGATCCTTGGCCGCCATGAGCCCGGCGTTGGCGCGCAGCCAGCTCTTGACGTCCTTGCCGGCGGGGCTCCGCATGCTCAGCATCGTGGGCACGCCCAGCCAGGGGTCCTTGGCCATGGTGACGCCGGTGTCGGCGGCGATCTTCGCTCCGTCCGCGGCGTTGGAGATCCCCACCTTGGCCAGCGCCTCGGTCACGCCCGGACGGAAGTAGCCGACCGGAGCGGGCTCGGGCGGGCCCGCGGCCGCCATGGCCACCGGCAGCTCGCTCTTCGCCTTCGCCGGCGGGGCGGCGACCGCGGAACCGGAGACGGAGAACTGCGCGATCAGCAGGACGACCGCACCGGCCGCCACGACCTTCACGCGGCGCGCCGCCTGGCCGACCAGCCCGGCGGTGAAGCACCAGGCCAGGGCGAGCGCGAACGCGATCGGCCAGGGCGTGCTGACCGCCGCGAGCTCGCCGGGCCACATCAGGGCGGTGACCGTGGCCACGGTGGTGATCACGGCGGCGTACCCGGCCGAGGCGGCGAGCAGCCGGGTTCTGCCCCGGGTCAGCAGGCCGGCCGTCAGGCCGGCCGCCACGGGCCCGAGCGCGAGCAATACCATCGGCGAGCCCTGGAACAGGAAGCGGAGCGGCCAGATCCGGCCGCCGGAGGCCAGCGTGGCCGACCACCAGTCCACCGGGCCGCCCGTGGCGGCGGCCGCCGCGGTGGTGACCCCGTTCACGCTTCTGGCCAGGAAGCTCCCGACCAGTCCTTCCGCGCCGCTGACGAGCAGCGCCAGCATCGCCCATGTCACCGCGACGCAGGCCGCGGCCGCGAGCCCACCCACCCATAAGGCACGGAAAACGTTTTTGGCCAAGCGCATGGCATGCTCCACACAGGTGCGGGGGGTGACAACGGGAAGGGTGCAGACCGCCAGCACACAGGCATGCGTCGACCAGTGCTCACGGGCGCCGTAGTGAGGCCGGGGGAATTGATCACCTGGAGTATTGAGCCTCCGTCATGTTCCGTCAATATCCATTTTTCGGACTTGACCGCGTACGTGTTGATGTATACGTTTTCTCCGCTTTGATCTTGGTGTCGCTGGTCCCGGCCCGCCGTGACACGAACGCCCGGAACGAAGTCCGTTCTCACGGCCCGACCCAGCCTGGAGCAGCCGATGCGCCGCAGGTTCTTATTGGTCATGCTCGCCGTCGCGATGGCAGGGACCGGATTGACCGCCCCCGCCCTCGCCGATCCCGCCAGCCCCTCCCCCGCCCAGCCCTCCCCTGCCTCGTCCTCCACCGCCCCGTCCACCACCGCCCCGGCCTCAGGGGTCGCGCCCTCGTCGGAGCGCCACACGATCTCCGTCGGCAGGCCCGCCGACCGCAAGACCGCCCGCGAGCGTGCCGCCAAGGCGCGCAAGGCCCGGCAGGCCCGCTCTTCCGCCGGCGTCACCACGCTGGACGTCGACGCGAGCAGCGTGACCCCCGTGGGCACCGGCGCCGACGGCGCCAGGGCGCTGGCCGGCGCGCTGGTCGGCGACAGCAGCCTGGTCACGGCCTCCTACGTCACCACCCCGCCCACCACCGGCACCAACGGCCTGGGCACCGGCATCGGCGGCCTGTCCGGCACCGGCGCCCTGCTGACCACCGGCGACGCCACCCTCGCGCCGCAGGCCAACCAGTTCGACTCCGACGGGCGCGACTCGGGCGGCGGCAAGGTCCGCGGCGACAGCGCCTACGACGTCACCGTGCTCCGGGTCGACCTGGACGTCCCGACCTGGGCCAAGTGCATGACCTTCGAGGTCAAGTACTTCAGCGAGGAGTTCCCAGAGTTCGTCAGGTCCGCCTACAACGACGGCTTCGTCGCCGAGCTGGACCGCAGCACCTGGACCACCGACGAGTCGACCATCCTGGCGCCGGACAACTTCGCCTTCGACCCCTCCGGCAACGTCATCTCCACCAACACGACCGGCCTGCTGGCGATGTCCGCCTCGGCCGGGGCCGGGACGACGTACGACGGGGCCACGCCGCTGATGAAGGCCTCCACGCCGATCACCGGCGGGTCGCACAAGCTGTACCTGTCGATCTTCGACCAGCACGACGCCGTCTACGACTCGGCCGCGCTGGTACGCAAGCTCACCTACACCCAGGACGAGCCGGCCGCCTGCGGCACCGGCGCCAAGCCCGTCACCAAGCCGGTGATCTTCGTGCCGGGCATCATGGGGTCCAAGCTGAGGGACGCGAGCACCGAGTACTGGCCCGGCACCCTGGCCAAGCTGCTCAGCCTGAGCGACGCGCACCTCGACAACATCATGCTGAACGACGACGGGGAGACCGACGCCAAGGGCAACGGCGTCTACGCCTCCGAAGTCATCATGAAGATCCTCGGCATCAAATCCATCTACGCGGGCACCGTCACCCACCTGCAGAACGCCGGGTACGTGCTGGGCGACATCGAGAACCCGCAGCCGGGCGAGAACCTCTTCCTCAATCCCGTGGACTGGCGCAAGTCGTCGGACCACAACGCGAACCAGCTGCTGGACCGGATCGAGTCGGTACGGCAGGCCACCGGCGCCGACCGGGTCAACATCATCGCCCACTCCCAGGGCGGGCTGGTGACGCTGGCCGCCACCCGCATGCAGCGCTCCGTCGGCAAGATCAACCGGATCTCCACCATCGCCACGCCGTACCTGGGCGCCGCGAAGGCACTGGGCGTCATGCACTACAAGACGCCCTGCGTGATCGACCTGACCGCCGGCCGCTGCCTGCTCAACAGGAACCAGGCCGCGAAGATCACCAAGAACTTCCCCGGCTTCCTGGAGCTGCTGCCTTCCGACAACTACCACACCGTGGTCGAGCCGCCGGTCAACCGCGTACCGGGCGGACCGCTCACCCCCGACCAGGTACGTGACATGCTCAGCGACAAGAACCTGGCGCTGATCGACAAGGCCCGCGCCTGGCACCGGGCGGCAGACGCCTGGAACCCGGCCGACTCCAGGGTCGGCCTGACCCGCCTGGTGGGCACCGGCGTGACCACCCCGGTGAGCTTCGACGAGTTTCCCGAAGCGCACTGCAACGAGAAGAAGGGCTGGTGGGACGGCTGCGTCAACGGCACCGGCGTCATGATCAACTGGAGTGACCTCGGCGACGGCACCGTGCCGCTCGGCTCGGCCCGGCTCACCGCGGGGCTGCGCGGCAACTCCGTGACCGAGCCCGCCTACTCCGGCATCGGCCACGTCGAGCTGCCCAACGAGTCGCAGGTCGTCTACGACGCCGTCAACGCCATCCAGGGCGAAGGACCCACCACGGCCGCCCTCGCGGCGCAGCAGGACGACACCGTCCAGGCGGCCGCCGCCGGCGGGCTCACGGGCACCGAAGTGCAGGTCAGAGGCCCGGTCAACCTGCTGCTCACCGACGCGGGCGGGCTGCGCACCGGGTTCACCGACCCGTCGACCGAGGTCGAGCTTGAGGACATCCCCGGCAGCTCCTACGCCGCGGGCGTCGGCCCGTACAAACGCATCTCCGCCTTCCTCACCCAGGGCAAGGCCGCGGCCACCATCACCTCGACGGACTTCGGCTACGTCTACATCCGGCTGCGCACGTACGCGAACGGCGTCATCACCTCGACCATCCCCTACGAGCCCATCCTCATCGGCCCGAACGACCACATCACCCTCAACGGCGCCGGCGTCACGGTGCCCGCGACCCGGGTCTCCGTCACGCCGTGCGACTCGGGCTGCCCGGCCCAGGACCCGCTGCCCACGGTGACCGGTTCGGCGGCGGACGACGAGACCGCGCCCGACACCGACGTCACGCTCGGGTACGACGTGTACGACGGCAGGAAGCGGGTGCACATCGCCGCCTCCGCAACCGACTCCGGCGGGTCGGGCGTGGGGCGGATCGAGTGGGCCATCGTGTCCAGCGATCCGGACGACACCCCGCAGTACTCCACGTACGGCCTGCCGTTCTACTGGATGAAGCCCACCGGTTCCACCGGGACCTGGACGCTCCACCTGCGGAGCATCGACAAGGCGGGCAACATCGACGGCTCGTACGTGAAGATCCCGCTCAACCTCTGACCGGAACCCCACCGGACGCCGACCCGGCCCGCGACGACAGCCCCGGGTCGGCGTCCGTGCGCCCGTCTCGGCGAGCGTCCCGGGTCAGCGGTCGCGTCCTCCTGTCAGGCCGCGCGGGAGGACACCAGCTCGCACAGAGCCTCCAGGACCTGCTTGGCCGGGCAGTCGGGGAGCCGGCCGGCGGCCGAGCGCGCCTCGGCCGCGTACCTGGCCGCCTCCGACCCTGCGGCGGCCAGGCCGGCCGACGAGCGCAACAGCTCCAGCGCCTCGGCGTGCAGCTCGGCGTCCTGCAGCGGGCCGGTGGCCAGGAGCTCGCCGAGCCGCCCGCCCTCCCGCAGCGCCAGCAGGGCGGGCAGGGTCAGCACGCCGGCACGCAGGTCGGTCCCCGCCGCCTTGCCCGCCCGGTCCGCTCCGGAGACGATGTCGATCACGTCGTCGGACAGCTGGAAGGCCACGCCGAGTGCTTCGCCGTACTCGCCCAGCGCCGCGACCGTGCCGGCGTCGGCACCCCCGCAGATGCCGCCCAGCCGTACGGACAGCGCGATCAGGGAGGCGGACTTGTCGCGTACGACCTCCAGGTGGTGCGCGACAGGATCCTGGCCGGGACGCGGGCCCGCCACCTCCCTGACCTGCCCCATCACCAGCCGCTCGAAGGCCTCGGCCTGGGCGCGGCGCGCCTGCTCGTCCAGGCCCAGGCTGAGCGTGGCGGCGCGGGCCACCAGGTGGTCGCCGGCCAGAATCGCGATCTTGTTGTTCCAGCGGGTGTGAGCGCTGGGCACCCCGTGGCGCAGCGGCGCCTCGTCCATCACGTCGTCGTGGTACAGCGAGGCGGCGTGGACGAGCTCGACGACCGCCGCGGCGGTCGGCACCGAGTCGCGCTCCGGGTCGCCGAACTGGGCGCCCAGCAGCACCAGGAGCGGGCGCCACCGCTTGCCGCCCGCGCCCAGGAGGTAACCGGCCGTCCGGCTCACCAGGAGGTCGGGCGATTCCGCGGCTGCCACGTGCAGCCTGGCCTCCACTTCGGCCATACTCTTGCGCAGGCGTTCCGCCAGGTCAGGGTCGGTTAACTTCAGCTGCTCGATAGCCGACATATCCGCCTTCTCCGTGATATTTCATGATCCGGCAGACTCTAACCCCGAGATCCACATCACGGGGAGACGCCATGGCCGGCTCAGGGCGCACGGATCGGCGGTGCGCGGGTCAGCGATCGGGGAAGCCGGCGGGCTGACCGAAGAACCACCGGCTCACACCGCCGGAAATCCCGTGGCCGGACCCGCTCCCCGGGATCATGGACAGACCCGAGCGGGAAAATTATGGTGGAGATCGCTGGCCGGCACATGGCTGACCCGGGGACCGGTGATATGCGGAGCCACCGCGAACCGACCGTACGCGCGCTCGCCGTCGAGATCGCGACTCGGTACGGTCATGGCCGCTGAGCAGCTCATGGGCGGCAACGACCAGGCCGTGGTGCGGATCGGCGCCACGGTGCGAAGGCCGGTGCGCGCGTGGTCGGCGTCGGTCCACGAGCTGCTGCGGCACCTGGAGCGCAAGGGGTTCGGCGGCGCGCCCCGCGTCCTGGGCGTGGACGCGGAGGGCCGGGAGATCCTCACCTACCTGGCGGGCGAGATCGCCGGCGAGCCACCGTGGCCCGTGTGGGCGTGGAGCGAGGACGCGCTGGTCCAGGTGGCCCGCTGGCTGCGCGACTACCACGAGGCCGTGGCCGACTACGTGCCCTCTCCCCCGGCGCGCTGGCGGCTCGGAGGGTCATGGACACCGGGGAAGATCATCGCGCACAACGACGCCGGCCCGTTCAACGCCGCGTGGCACGAGGGCAGGCTGACCGGCTTCTTCGACTGGGACTTCGCCGGGCCGGTCACCCCGGACTCGGACGTGGCGTGGGTGGCCATCGCCTGGGTGCCGCTGTACGCGCGGCGCGCGGCGGCGGCCGACGGCTTCGGCGACCACGCCGCCCGGCCGGAGCGGCTGCGCCTCTTCCTCGAGGAGTACGGCTGGCGCGGCGGCCCCGAGGAGATCGTCCGCGAGGCGCAGGCACGCCTGCGCGTGCGGGCCGGCCAGATACGCAGATATGGCCGCGGCCCCGACGAGCTTTACGTCCAGCTGTACGAACGCGGCGTCGCCGACGACCTCGACCAGGCGATTCAAGAGTTGGCCGAATTTCCCTTGTAAAAAGTTCCGTCATGGAGAGAATGCAGTGAAGGAATCCGTTCGGACGAGAGGTGGGGCCATGAGAAGACGTCCGGTCATGGTGAAGCTCGAAGAGACGAGCATGCGCGTCGGCGCGGTCACCGCTTCGAATTCCGCCGGCAACTGACAGCGCACGCGGGTGAGGTGTTTCACCTCACCCGCGCTCGGAGGAACACGTGACGGATTGGCGCCCCCGCCTGCGGGAAAGCGTGATCGTCCAGGCCGAGGGCGACGAACTGCTCTTCCTGTGCACGGCGGACAGAACGGTGAAGAGATTCGCCGCCGACGCTTTTGTGAAACGGGTGATAACACTTCTGGACGGCACTCGCACATATGCCGAGATAGCGCGGTCCGTCGGTGACTCGCAGCCGCTCGGCGAGGTGCTGCAAATCCTCACGGAAGAGCAGCTGCTGAGCCGGGTCGGCCATCTCGAGGGCTCGTTCGCGCGGCTCGGGGACGATCGCGCCCAATTCTACGACCGCCAATTGCGGCTGCTCCAGGATTTCTGCGACCAGGGCCTCACCGACCTTTCCAGCGGCGTGCAGCTGCAGGAGCGCATCGACCGCTCGACCGCGGTGGTGTGCGGGGTCGGCGGGCTCGGCGGCTGGGTCGCGCTCTGCCTGGCGAACGCGGGTGTCGGCACCATCCGCCTGTGCGACTTCGACCGGGTCGAGCCGTCGAACCTGACCCGGCAGACCCTGTTCTGCGTCGCCGACGTGGGAGCGCCCAAGGTCGAGGCGGCCGCGTCCAGGCTGCGGGCCGCCAATCCCTTCGTCACGGCCGAGACCTTCGACCGGCGCGTCACCTCCGCCGCCGACCTCGCCGACCTGGTGGACGGGGCGGACATCGTGATCAACGCGATCGACCTGCCCACGCCCAACGACACGGCCACGTGGGTCAGCGAGGCCTGCTGGCCGGACGTGCCGCACATCCTGGGCACGGGGTACGCCTACCACATCGGCGTGCTCGGCACGACGGTCCTGCCCGGGGAGACCGCCTGCTGGACCTGTGTGCGCGCCGAGACCTTCGCCGACCACGGGCGCGACCGGGTGGAGTCGCTGGTCGGCAAGCGGCAGAAGGCGGGCGCCATCGGAGCGCTGTGCGGGCTCGTCGGCACGATTCTGGCCTGGGAGGCGATCCGCGTCCTGGCGGGGCTGCCCCCGGCGTTGAGCGGGCGGTGGAGCGAGGTGGACTTCTGGCCGCTGGAGATCCGCTCGCGGCCCATCCCGAGGCGACCCGACTGCCCCACCTGCGGGTGAGGTACCGGCGACCGGACGGCCCTGATCGCCTTGGCGGGCGAGCCGAACGAGAAAACCCCGGGAAATAACGCCGCGAATACTCCCCGAATGCTTGCCGTTATACGAGAATAGCTTTCATGGAGGTTGTCGGCGACGGAATGATTGCCCGGGCTTTCGTGAATTCTCAGCCGGTGCCGGATGATGTGGTGGTGTTCGCCGCCGGGGTGTCACGGTCCACCACCACCGAGGCGACGGAATTTCGCCGGGAAGCCGATCTGCTCCACCAGGTCATCGGCAGGGCGCGGCGACGCCGGCTGCTCTACTTCTCCACCGCGTCGGCGCATCTCTATGGAAACGGCGGCGGATCGCCCTGTTCGGAAGAAGACCCGGTCCGCCCCACCACCGCGTACGGGCGGCACAAGGTGGAGATGGAGAAAGTGATACGGGCCTCCGGAGTGGATCATCTCATCCTCCGGGTGACGGAGGTCGTCGGACCGCACCAACGGCGGCACCAGCTGCTCCCCGCACTGTTTTCCCAGGTGAAAGACGGTGCGGTGACCGTCTACCGGGGGGCGCGCCGCGATCTCGTCGACGTCGCGGACCTCGTGTCCATCGCCGCGGAACTCCTGTCCGGCGACCTCCGTCACGCGACGGTCAACGTCGCCTCGGGCCATCCCGTGACCGCCGAAGAAATCATCTCCTATCTGACGGAACTGTCCGGCCGAGCCGTCACCAAGGTCTATGTGGACATCCCGGCGAACGACTACAACGTGTCAACGAAACGAATGGCGCAACACGCGCCGTCGACGGCCCGGATGGGTTTCTCGCCGACCTACTATCGACGCGTCATCGACCGCTATTACCGTTCCTGAACAAGCTCAGGCGTGCGCGGCCGCGTGAATGCCGTAGAGGTCCGCGTAAATGCCGTTCCGGGTGAGCAGTTCGTCATGCCTGCCGGACTCCACCAGCTTTCCGGCGGCCATCACCAGAATGAGGTCCGCGTCGGCCACGGTGGAGAAACGGTGGGAGACGATGACGCTGATCGCTCCGTTCGAGGCCGCGAGTTCGCGGGAACGCTGCGCGTAGCGGCTGAAGATGGCGTGCTCGCTCGGCGCGTCCAGGGACGCGGTGGGCTCGTCCAGGACGAACAGCAGGGGCCGCGCCCGCACTCCGGAGCGGGCGAGCGCCACCTTCTGCCACTGGCCCTCCGACAGCTCGATCCCGCCGAAACGGCGGCCGAGCTCGGTGGCGGGACCGTCGGGCAGGCGGGAGACCAGCGCCTCGGCGTCGGCGGTGCGCACCGTGGCGTTCAGGTCGCCCGGCGCGCCCATCATGACGGAGTCCTCGAAGGTGGTGCAGTAGCGGCCGAAGTCCTGGAAGGCGGCGCTCATCGAGGCCCGCCAGCCGTCGGTGTCCAGGGCCGACAGCTCCACGCCGTCGACGAGGATGCTGCCCGAGTCCGGGGCGTACATCTTCGCCAGGAGCTTGACCAGCGTGGTCTTGCCGGAACCGTACTCGCCGACCACCGCGACCACCGCTCCGGCGGGCAGCCGCACGGACAGGTCCTCGAGGACGGGCTCGGTGGTCCCCGGGTAGGTGAAGGACACGTTCCGCAGCTCGATCCCGTGGTGCAGCCGGGCGGGCGGGGCCGCGTCGGCGGTGTCGCGGTGCGTGCGGGCGTACTCCATGAGCCACAGGTAGGGCCGCAGCAGCCGGCGGTACCCGCCGGCCTGCATGGATCGGTGCAGCGCGTGCTCGACCACGTTGCGGAACTGCACGCCCATGGACACGGCCAGGATGATGTCCCCCGGGCGGCCTGTCGCCGTGACCAGGAAGATCGCCAGGGTGAAGCCGGCGCCGAAGACCAGCCAGCCCGCCGACGACCAGCCGGCGGCGATCAGGGCGGCGCGGGCGCGTGAGCGCGTGACCCGTTCCCACGCTTCGGCCTGCAGCTTGAGCGCCTCCCCCGCGGCGCCGTAGACGCGCAGCTCCTTCAGCGCGGCCGGGTTGACGCAGATGTCGTCGTACAGGTCCCGATGGAGGCGCAGGTCTTCGGCCGACCGCAGGTCCTCTTCGGCGATCTTCTTGCGGCCGTGCCGCTCCATGGCCAGCTGTACGGCCGCGCACGGCAGCAGCGCGAGCAGCCAGGGGTTCACGCCGCCCAGCACCACGAGCGCCACCAGCAGCCCGATCGTGGCGGCGACGGCCTGGAGGATCGACCACGCCCAGTCCACCACCGCGCCGGACTGGCCGCGCAACGTGGTGACCCGATCCAGGAACTCGGGCTCCTCCAGGTGCCGCACCTGCGGCAGCTCCGCGCACGCGCGCAGGATCCGGGGCTCCACCTCGGTGAGGCTGATCCGCTCGACCAGGTGGATGGTCCGCAGGTAGGCGATGTGCTCGACGCCGAGGTTGAGGGTGAGCACCAGCGCGGCGCCCAGCGCCGCCACCCCTATGGCGGTGGCGGTGCCCGCCTGGGTGGCCTCCACCAGCGCGCGCAGCGTGAGCCCCACGGCCGCGAACATGACCGTCGAGGCCACGTGCCAGCCGATCAGGAAGGCCGTCGACCCGGGATAGCGCTGCAGGCACAGCACGATCAGCTCACGCCACAGGCGCGCGTACTCCCTCACGCGAGATCTCCTTCGTCCAGCCGGTCGTCGTATCCCTGGCTGAAGCGCTGGGCTTGAAGCGCGTACATGGTGGCGTACTGCCCGCCCTCGGCCATGAGCTCCTCGTGCGTCCCGGACTCGGTGATCCGGCCGCCGTCGAGCAGCACGATCCGGTCCGCCTGCCGTACCGTCGAGAGGCGGTGCGAGATCAGCACCACGCTGATCCCCTCGGTGATGTCCGGCAGCCGCTGGAACAGGTCGTGCTCGGTGCGGACGTCCAGGTGGGCCGTGGGCTCGTCCAGCACCAGGATCCTGGCCCCCCGGCGGGTGGCGTAGAGCGCGCGGGCGAGCGCGACCTGCTGCCACTGGCCGCCCGACAGGTCCACCCCCGCGGTACGGCTGCGCGACAGCGGCGTGTCGTAGCCGCCGGACAGCCGGCTCACCACGGGGACCAGCCCGGCATCCCGGACGACGTCGGAGAGCAGGCCGGGGTCGGCGGCTCCGAGGGCGATGTTGTCGCGCAGGGAGAGGGGGTATTTCAGGAAGTCCTGGAACACCACGCTCAGCCGGGACTGCCAGTCGGGGATGCCGGCGATGTCCGTCCCGTCGGCGAGGATCCTGCCCGAGTCGGGCCGGTACAGCCCGGCCAGCAGCTTGGTCAGCGTCGACTTGCCCGCTCCGTTGAGCCCGACCAGCGCCAGCAGCTCCCCCGGCCTGATCTCCAGATCGACGCCGTTGAGCACCTGCCGGCCCGGATAGCTGAAGCGCACGTTCTCCAAGCGCAGCAGCGGCGGCGGGACCGCGGGGGTCTCGGCGTGCGCGCGCAGCGGGATCGGCGCGGGGTTGATCCGCTCGAGCTCCCCGGCGGCCCGCCTGACCGGCCGGGCTCCTTCCAGGGAGATCACGTCGTCGGTCCGGATGGCCACGCTGAACACCGACCAGGCCGCGGTGACCACGGCCACCTCCAGCGCGATGCTCCCCTGGCCGGCCGCCGTGCCGAGGGCCACCCAGGTGAAGGCCACGGCGCATCCGGCCAGCGGGAGGAACAGCGCCAGCCACAGCCCGCGCAGCACCCGCCGGTCGTCCTCCCACACGGGATCCACGTGGGTGCGCATGTCACGCGTATAGTGCCCGAGCAGCCATTCACTCGCTCCGAAGACGCGCAGCTCCCGGCCCGCCGCCGGCGTGGTGGCGACCTCGCCCCAGTACTTCCAGCGCCGGTGGTACAGGACGCCCTCCACCCAGATCCGGAAATGCCGGACCCACTGGCGGCCGTGCACCATGCGGAAGAACACCGCCGGGATGACCGTCGCCGGCACCAGCCACCACGACCACCAGGACAGCACCACCGAGGACGCCGCCAGCCCGACGGCATGGCCCACCAGCTCCAGCTGGCTCACGGCGCCGTCGCCCGAGGTCCTGTCGACCCAGTCCCGTGGCTCCGCCGTGGTCGTCTTCACCCGGTCCTGGACGTCCTGCCGCTCGGCCACGTCCACGGTCGGCACCCCCATCACCAGGGCGGCGATCCGGGTGCGGTGCGCGCCGTCGATGCGGTCGGCCGCCAGCCGCCCCACGGGGAACCGGAACGCCAGAGCCATCTGCCCGGCCAGCACCACGCCGCTCATGAGCAGCACCGGCGCCAGCGCGGATCGGCCGTCCGCCGCCACCAGTTCCTGGACGGCGAGTGCGATGCCCGCGGGCACCACCGCATCGATGAGGACCATCACGACCAGCGCGATGGTCACCGCCGGGCCCGCGTAGCGGAAGAGCCTCAGCAGGTCCAGCCTTTCTCGCATGGGCATCCCTCAGGCAAGGCCGATAAAACTTTCCAATCTCTCGCGAAATCTTGCGCAGCGTATGTCCGGTTCTGCGGGTCGGTCAATGGACTCACCTCTGCGGCCGGCAGCCCATCAACACGGCTCTTGACGATCAGAAAGTGGTCACATACGCTCCGGCTAGCTTATCGGGGGCAGTCCGAAAGTTTCGGCAGGAGCGGGCTCTGCGATGGGCTGAATGCAGGGATACATGTGTCCTTCGGTCCACGCGAGCACGTGACTGCGAGGGTGATCTGCGTCAATGCCGAATGTCTCCAGCGCGCTCACGCACGAGCTCACGCTGACGGAGTGCGAACCGATCGTCGTTTCCTTCCAGGGCGATCGCGCCGGCGAGGGGCCCTTGACCCTCGGCCAGCTGAACATCCTGCGCTGGCTGGACGGTTTTCCCGAGTCGCACGGCTGGATGCGGTGGGTGCTGGAGCTGCCCGGGGGCACCGGGCTGGACGACGTCACCGAGACCTTCGCCGTCCTGCTGGCCCGCCACGAAGGGCTGCGCTCCACGTACGTGACCGGCTCTTCCCCGGCCCAGCGGGTCGCCGCGGCAGGTGAGCTGATCATCCACCGCTTCGACGCCGGCACCGGGCCGGCCGGGGCCGGCACGCTGGCGGCGGAGCTCGGAACCCTCCTCGACACGCGCCCCCCGTGCAACCCCACGACGCATCCGCTGCGCGTCGCCCTGGCCACGCGTGGCGGCGAGGTCCTCGCCGGCGTCATGGACCTCTCTCACCTGACCGCGGACTTCCTGGGCCTGGCCGTCTTCGGCCGGGAGTTCGCACGCATGGTGGGCCACCCCGCCGACCGTGAGGTCGGGGACGTCCGTCATCAGCCGCTGGACCAGGCCTGGGCCGAGCGGCGTCCGCCGTTGTCGCGCCGTACGGCGAGCGCTCTGGCGCTGTGGGAGAGCGTGCTGAACCGGGCACCGCACCACCTCTACACGGCCGCCTCCACGGGCTCGCCGCGCGAGTCGGTCGCCGCCGAACTGTGCTCGCGGGCCGCGGCGGCGGCCCTGGCCCGGATAGAGGCGCGCGCCGGGTTCGGCCGCCCGGCGATCGTGCTGGCGGCGATCTGCACCGTGCTCTCCCAGCGCACCGGTCACTCCACCGGTGACTTCCTGACGCTTTCCAGCAACCGGTACGACAGCCGGTCGGCGGGCTACCTCGGGACTTTGGTGCAGTCGGCCCCCATGAGCGTCGACCTGCGCTCCATGAGTTTCGACGCATGCGTCCATCAGGCCTGGCTGGCGACCGTGAAGGCGGGCAAGCACGGCATCTACGACGTCGAGAAACGCACGCACCTCGCCGAACAGGCCCAGCACCGGCGGGGTGTCCGCTTCTGCTTCGAGCCCTTGTTCAACAATCTCGTGGTGGGCCGGATCGACTCCCAGCCTGCGAGCGCGCCGGCCGAGACCGCCCTCACCTGGACGCCGATGGTGGAGACCGACGTCATGCTCAGGTTCGACCTGTTCGCCGCGGAGGAGACGCTCCGCCTGCGACTGTGGACCGGCCACCTGGACCGGGTCCCCAGGGACGAGCTCGAACGGATCCTGCTGGCGATCGAGAGCCTCCTCCTGTCGGCGGCCTCCGAGGATCTGAGCCCCCGGAGGATGGACGAGGTCACCGGGCTGGCTCCGCTTCCACGCGACGGCGACTGGCTGCCGGTCGACTCGTGCTGGATCCAGGTCGGCGAGGTGCAGCGGCTCCTCGACGAGGTGCTCACCCCGCTGCCCGCCCGGGTCTTCCCCGAGGTCCGGGGTGAGCCGCTGGTGGCCTTCCTCGCCCGTGGCCCGCGGGTCGGATCCGCCGAAGAGGCACACGCGCTCTGCATGGAGGGCCTGCGCCACCGGCCCACCGCGATGACACCCCGCCGCTACGTGCTCTGCGATCGCGCCCCGGACGACGTGACCGACCTGGACGCCTGGCTGAGCCGGCCCGTGGTGGCGCAGGGCGCGGGCCGTACGACAGGACACCCGGGATGACCGGCGTCGCCGGCCGGTGGATGCGCCACGTTCAGGCCCATCCCCAGGACATCGCGATCGACACCAGGAACCGGGCCGCCACCTACCACGACCTGGCCGTGCGAGCCTCGGGACACCTGGCGGAACTCGACGCCGTCCCGGGCGGCGATCCCGTGCTCATCGTGTGCGCCGATCCGGTGGAGACCGTCGCCGCGATGCTCGCGGCCATGGCCTGCGGCCGCGTGTTCGCTCCGGTGGACGTACGGACGCCGCCCGCGCGACTGGCCATGGCCATCGACGACCTGCGGCCGGGAGCCGTCGTCGTCGACCGGGCCGGATCGCCGGCCCTGGCCGGAGCCGGCAGGGAGGGGTTCCGGACCCTGGACGCCCGGGACGTACGGGATCACGCGGTGGAGCCGGCACGATGGGACCCCGGCGAGCCGGACGGCCCCGGCTACGTCTATTTCACCTCGGGCACCACGGGCCGGCCGAAGGGGGTCGTGGGCAGCCTCCCGGCGATCACGCATTTCATCACGTGGGAGATCGACCTCCTGGGCGCCGGCAGGGGGACGCGCGTCTCCTCGCTGACCTCTCCCGGATTCGACGCCTTCCTGCGCGACGCCTTCGTCCCGCTGTGCTCGGGCGGGACGATGGTCGTGGCCCCGCACAGCGCCCGCAGCGGCCAGGGGCTCGCCCACTGGCTGGAGAGCAATCGGGTGCGGATCCTCCACTGCGTCCCCACGGTCTTCCGCACGCTCCGAGCGGTGAATCTGGCACCCGCGTCGCTGAGCGAGCTGCGCACCGTCCTGCTGGCGGGCGAAGCGCTGCGCCCCTCCGACGTCCGCTCCTGGCAGGCGCTGTTCGGGACGGAGAAGGAGCTGATCAACCTCTACGGCCCCACCGAGACCACGATGACCAAGCTCTTCCACCGGGTCACCGCCGCGGACGCGACGGCGGAGTCGATCCCCGTCGGCAAGCCGCTCCCAGGCGTGGCGGTGCGGCTGCTGGAGTCGGGCGAGGTCGAGCTGCGCACGCCCTTCCCGCTCCACGGCTACCTCGGGGAACAACAGGGCGGCTTCGACCCGTCCGATCCGCACCGATTCCGGACGGGCGACCTCGGGCGGTTCCGGCCGGACGGCTCTCTGGAGCTCCTGGGCAGACGAGACCGGCAGGTCAAGGTGAACGGCGTGCGCGTCGAGCTCGACGACGTGGCGAACGTGCTCATGCGCTGTCCCGGGATCCACGACGCCCACGTCGTCCTCGCCGATGAGAAGCTCTGCGCGTACGTGGTCGCCGATGACGGCCACCACGAGCAGGAGGTGCTGCGCCATCTGCGCGAGCATCTCCCGCCCGGCGTCATTCCCACCGTGTTCGTCCGGCTCGACGAACTGCCACGGACCTTGAGTGGGAAGGTCGACCGCCCCCGGCTACCCCAGCCTCCGGAGAAGACCCGCGGAAGAGAAAGAGCCGATGCGTTTTAGTCTGTTCTACTTCGCCGACGACAGCACGCAACCTTCCGCCAACCGCTACGAGCTGCTCCTGGAGGGGGCACGCTACGCGGACACGCACGGCTTCACGGCCGTGTGGACGCCGGAGCGCCACTTCCACGCCTTCGGCGGGCTCTATCCGAACTCCGCGGTGACCGGCGCGGCCGTCGCCGCGGTCACCGAACGCGTGGCCGTCCGCGCGGGCAGCGTGGTCGCCCCGCTGCATCACCCGATCCGCATCGCCGAGGACTGGGCGGTGGTCGACAACCTGTCCGGCGGGCGGGTGGGGGTGTCCTTCGCCTCCGGGTGGCACGCGGTGGACTTCGCCTTCAACCCCGGCGCGTACGCCGACCGGACCCGCATCACCGTCGAGACGCTGGAACAGGTCCGCCGGTTGTGGCGGGGGGACGAGATGACCGTCGTCACCGGGGTGGGCGAGGAACAACCGGTCCGCATCTTCCCGCCTCCGGTCCAGCCGGAGCTCCCAGTCTGGCTGACGAGCTCCGGCAGCGTCGAGACGTTCCGTACGGCCGGCACCCTCGGCGTCGGCGTCCTCACCAACCTGCTCAACCAGAGCGTCGACGAGCTGGCGCTCAAGATCAAGGAATACCGGGCGGGGCTCGACGGCAGGCCCGGCGACGTGGTGGTGATGCTGCACACCTACCTGGGGCCGCCGACCGACGCCGTGCGGGAGGCGCTGACGGCGTACGTCCGCAGTTCGGTCGGCCTGCACCTGGGCTCCAGCGCGGGCTCCGCGCGCAACGTCGACCCCGCCGCGCTCGGCCGGAAGGGCGTCGAGTTCATGACGCGCAGAGCCGTCAAACGCTTCTTCGACGAGGCGGGCCTGCTGGGCGAGCCGGACGTCGCGGCGGAACGGGTCCGCCGGCTGGCGGCGATCGGCGTGGACGAGATCGCCTGCCTCATCGACTTCGGCCTGGAGACGTCCGCGGTGCTCGGGAGCCTGGATCAGCTGGGCAAGCTGCTGAACAGCGGTGATCACTGATGGCCGCGCACACCAAGAGGCGCCTGCCCGAAGCCGAGGTAAAAGGGCTCGTCCATCGCGCCCTCGGACGCCGCGCCGTCGCCGCGCGAGAGCTCGGAGCGGGTACGTTCGCCGCCCTGTGGCGCGTCCGGCTGGACGACGGTTCCGAGGTGGTCCTCAAGCTGAGCCCTCCCGGCGATGCCGGACTCCTCGCCTACGAGCGGGACATCATCCGGACGGAGGCGCTGTTCTACCCCCTCGCCGAAGGGACCGGCGTCCCGCAGCCCCGGCTGCTCCACGCCTGCCTCGATGGCCCCGTACCGCATCTGATCATGACCGCGGTCGAAGGGATTCCCTGGTCGGAGGCGGCCGAACGGCTGGCCGAGGAGGAGTCCAGGCAGTTGCGCCGCACGCTCGGGCAGCACGTCGCCGCGCTGCACCGCATTAAGGGGACGGAGTTCGGCTACCCGCACCTGCCCCGGATGAGGGCCGCCACCTGGAAGGAGGCCTTCCTGGCCATGGTCGACGGCCTGCTCGCCGACGCCGTCCGGTTCGACGCGGACCTTCCCTGGCCGGCCGGCGAGATCGCGCGTGCCGTACGGGCCGAGGCCGGCGCGCTCGATGAGGTCACCGAGCCCGCCCTGGTCCATTTCGATCTGTGGCCCGGCAACATCCTGCTGGACCTCGACCGCCGGCCGCCGCGCATCGCGGCGCTGATCGATCACGAACGCGCGTTCTGGGGGGATCCGCTGGCGGACTTCGTCTCCCTCGACGTGTACGGCAGAGCCGAGCACGACCCGGACCTGCTGCGGGGCTACCGGCAGGCCGGCGGACGCCTCGAGCTCACCGAGAGCGCGCTCACCCGGCTCGCTCTCTACCGGACCTACCTCTACCTGATCATGATCATCGAGGAGCGGCCCCGTGGCTTCGATGACGCCGACCGCCATGACCGTGTCGTGAAAGGGCTCCTCGAACAGCTGATCCGCTGAAGCGCGCAGGGAGATGAGCAAGTGGAAAGAAAGCTGACGGAGAATCGATCCAGCAGGACGCTGACCCCGACGGAGTTCGCCGACGTCCGGCGCAAGCTCACGGTGCGGTCGCGGACCAAGAGGGGGGTCGGGGCCGATCCCGGCTACGCGACCGGCCTGCCCAGCGAGCTCAGCCTGCAACTCACCTACTCCTGCAACCTGCGCTGCGATCACTGTTTCCAGTGGAACGACCAGGGCTTCCTGCGCGACTACAGCAGGGAACGGGTCACCGCCGAGCTGGACATCGAGGTGCTCGAGCGGCTGCTGCGCGAGACGGACGCGACCAAGCCCAAGACCTGGCTGTGGGGCGGCGAGCCGCTGATGTACCGCCGCCTGCCCGAACTGGTCGAGCTCCTTCTCCGCTACCCCCGCAAGGTCAACATCTGCACGAACGGTCTCCTCGTCGAGCGCAACCTGGAGCACCTGCTCAAGCTCGGCAGCAACCTCAACCTGACGGTCAGCCTCGACGGGCTCGAAGCCGACCACGAGGCGCTGCGCGGGCCGAGGTCGTTCTCCAGGACGGAGCGCAACCTCAAGACCCTGCTCGACCTGCGCAGGAGCGGGGAGTATCAGGGCGAGGTCACCGTGAACTCCATGGTCAGCAACGCGACGGCGGGCCGCCTCTACGAGTTCATGGAGTGGGCCGAGGAGCTCGAGCTCCACTCGGTCTTCTTCCAGTTGCCCTGGTGGATCACCCCCGAGGCCGCCGCGCGGATGGACGAGGTGTACGCGCGCGACTTCGCCTGGCTCAACCCGCCGCCCCCGCCCGGGCAGGCCACCTGGCACTCCTACACCTACCACCTCGAACCGGAGAACATCGCCGTCCTGCGGGAGTCGATGGAAAAGCTCGCCGGACGCGTGTGGCGGCCCTGGATCCGCTACACGCCCGAGGTGACGCTCGACGACGTCACCGACTTCGCCCTCGGCCGCAGTCGGCTGGTCGCGGGCAAGTCCACCTGCCTGGCGGTCTCCAGCCGGCTGGAGGTGCACGCCGACGGCAAGGTCAGCTCGTGCAAGTTCTTCCCCGAGTTCATCGTCGGGGACATCAGGGACGGGACACTGGCGGAGGTCTGGCACAGCCCCGCCTTCCGCCGGGTGCGCACCACGCTGCGCGCGACGGGCCTGATGCCGGTCTGCTCGAAGTGCTCATCGCTCTACGAGAACGGAGTGTGAACCAGATGGACGACCTCCTGCCGCAGATCAAGTCGATGCTGGCCGAGGCCCTGGGCGACGACTGGGCCGCGGAGGAGCTCGGCGACGACGCGGACATCATCCGCGAGCTGGGCATGGACTCCATCCAGTTGATCAACTTCCTGTTCATGGTCGAGGAGAGGTTCGACGTGGAGCTCGACTTCGACCGGCTGGACATCGAGGGGCTGTACTCCATCCGCGCCTTCTGCGGTTTCGTCCTGTCGCATGTCAACGCCCTGGCATGATCGCGATCCTGACGGGCGGCCCGGGGCTCGGCGCTCACGTCACCGGCCTGCTGCTCAGGCGACGGCTCCAGGAGCTCGGGACCCCCAGCGAGGTCTTCCTGGCCGAGGCGTTCTGGCAGCCGGAACGGCGTGACAAGATCTCCGCGAGCAAGGAGGCGTACCAGCGGGACTTCCGTCTCGCCCGGGTCGGCCAGCGCCTGTTCCGGAACCTGTCGGACGCCTTCGACCCGCAGCTGATCGAATCGGTGCGCAAGCGCTGGCGTGACGACGCGGTCCACCGGTTCGTCGTCTTCAGCGGTCTCTGGCTGCCCGTCGTGGAGCGTTACGCGGAGGAGTTCGGGGCGGTGCCCGTCGACGTGTGCCATGCCGATTCGGCCAACTCGCCGTCCTTCGCCCGCCGGACCGGGTCACTGAACAGGCACCGGGAGGTGTGGCTGTTCGACTCCGCCGGCAACGACATCCCCTGGACGATCAGGGCCACCACCGAGCCGCCGCTGCGCTGGGAGGATCGGGACAGGCGCGTCCTGGCGCACGGCGGCGGCTGGTCGATGGGCACGTACCTGGAGCGGGCCGCGGAGCTGAGCGCCGAAGGACTGCCGCTCGACCTCGTGGTACGCGACGTCGGCGAGGCCCCCGGCCTCGCTCCCGGCTCGCGCCGCTTCATGATGGACCCCTCCTGGAGCCCGTGGCACGACGACGGCTTCCCGCCCTTCGGGGAGATCGTCGCCGATGCGCCCCCGGTGTACGAGCAGGCCGAGGACCATCACCAGGCACTCGACCTGGCCAGGCACGCAGTGGCGATCATGGCCAAGCTGGGCGGGGGCACGATCCTCGACGCGTTCACGGCGGCGACGCCGATCATCTGCCTGGAGGGGTACGGCGAGCACGAGGACCGAAACGTGCAGTTCTGCGTCGACCTGGGCATCGGCATCACGTTCGAGGCGTGGCGGGACACCGGCTTCGCTCTGGAACCGCTCGCGCCGATGCACCGCCGCCTGCTCGACCTGCGGGATCGGCCCCGCGATTACGCGCGGGAGCTGGCTGCGCTCCGTTGACGCGATGCACTCCGCATTTTACTTTGAGGCCACGTTCCAAGGCCCTGGTGAGGTGACCTTCCATGTCCCTTGACGACGCGACGGTCCAGTTCCTCAAGCAGATGAGCGAAGCGGGCGGCAAGCCGCTGCACGAGATGACACCCGAGGAGGCGCGCGCCATGGGCGGCGCGCTGGGCGAGCTGTACGGCAAGGGCCCGGAGATGGCCCGCGTGGAGGAAGCCGTGATCCGGGCGGCGGACGGCGGATCGTTCGGCGCGCGCGTGCTGGTCCCGGCCGAGGACCCGAGAGCGGTGATCGTGTACTACCACGGCGGCGGCTGGGTCATCGGCGGCCTCGACGAGTTCGACACCCTGGGCAGGACGCTGGCGCACCGGACGGGCTGCGCCGTCGTCCTGGTCGACTACCGGCTCGCCCCCGAGCACCGCTACCCCGTCGCCGCCCGCGACGCCTACGACGCTCTGTGCTGGGCCGCCGCGAAGGAGCCGGACCTGCCGCTCATCGTGGCCGGGGACAGCGCGGGCGGCAACCTGGCGGCCGTCGTGGCCCAGCGCAGCCGCGACGAGGGCGGCCCCGCCATCGCGCTGCAGGTCCTCGTCTACCCGGTGACCGACTGCGACCTGGACAACGCCTCCTACACCGACCCGGCCAACCAGCTCATGCTGGACCGCGACAGCATGGTCTGGTTCTGGGACCACTACGCGCCCGACCCGGCCACGCGGGCGAACGCGGACGCCTCCCCGCTGCGGGCCGGGGACCTGTCGGGCCTGCCGCCGGCCGTCGTGCTGACCGCCGAGCACGACGTGCTGCGGGACGAGGGCGAGGCGTACGCGGAGCGGCTGCGCGAGGCCGGCGTCCCGGTGCTGTCCAGGCGGTTCGAGGGCCAGATGCATGTCTTCTTCACGATGGTGAACGTGCTCCCGGGTAGCGCGGAGGCGATCACCATGGTCGCCGAGGCGATCGACGGGAGCCTGCGATGAGGTACGACGCCGTCGTCGTCGGCGCGGGCTTCGCGGGCATGTACATGCTGCACAGGCTGCGCGGCCTGGGCCTGAGCGTCCGCGTCTTCGAGACCGGCGACGGCGTCGGCGGCACCTGGTACTGGAACCGCTACCCGGGCGCCCGCTGCGACGTCGAGAGCATGCAGTACTCCTACTCCTTCGACGAGGAGCTCCAGCAGGAGTGGGAATGGAGCGAGCGCTACCCGTCCCAGCCGGAGATCCTGCTCTACGCCAACCATGTCGCCGACCGCTTCGACCTGCGCGCGGACATCCGGTTCGGGACCAGGGTGACCCGCGCCGGCTACGACGAGACCGCGAACCTGTGGCGCGTGGAGACCGACCGCGGCGACCACGTGTCGGCGACGTACCTCATCACGGCGGTGGGCTGCCTGTCGGCGGCCCGGATCCCCGGCTTCCCCGGTGCCGGCTCCTTCGAGGGGCCCAGCCACCACACCGGGCGGTGGCCGCACGAGGGCGTGGACTTCACCGGGCAGCGGGTCGCCGTCATCGGCACCGGCTCCTCCGGCATCCAGGTCATCCCGGTGATCGCCGAGCAGGCGGAGCACGTGACGGTGTTCCAGCGCACCGCCAACTACAGCCTGCCGGCCTGGAACCGGCCCATGGATCCGGAGTACGCGCGGTGGGTCAAGGCCAACTACGCCGAGCTCCGCGCCGGCATGCGCACCTCCGCCGCCGGCGTCATGGGCACCTCCAACACCGCATCGGCGCTGGAGGCGACGGCGGAGGATCGGCTGCGGGAGTTCGAGACCCGCTGGGCCAGGGGCGGCGTGGCCTTCCTCGGCGCCTACGGCGACACCGCGATCGACCCGGCGGCCAACGAGATCAGCGCCGAGTTCGTCCGGCGGAAGATCCGCGAGATCGTCACGGATCCACGCGTGGCCGAGCTGCTGTCGCCCAGGGACCATCCCATCGGCACCAAGCGGATCTGCATCGACACCGGCTACTACGCCACCTACAACCGTCCCAACGTGACCCTGGTCGACGTGCGTGCCGCGCCGATCGAGGAGATCACCCCGACCGGCGTGCGCACCGCCGGCGCCGAGTACGCCGCCGACCTGATCGTGTACGCCACCGGCTACGACGCCATGACCGGTCCGCTGCTCGGCATCGACATCACCGGCAAGGGCGGCCTGTCGCTGCGGCGCAAGTGGCAGGCGGGGCCGCGTACGTATCTGGGGCTGATGACGGCGGGCTTCCCCAACATGTTCACCATCACGGGCCCCGGCAGCCCGTCCGTGCTCAGCAACATGATGGTCTCCATCGAGCAGCACGTCGACTGGATCGCCGACTGCCTGCGACGGCTGCGGGCCGGCGGCATCGCCACCATCGACGCCGACCCACTGGCCGAGGACGCCTGGGTGGAGCACGTCAACCAGGTCGCCGGCCACACGCTCTACCCGCGGGCCGACTCCTGGTACCTGGGCGCCAACATCCCCGGCAAGCCCCGGGTGTTCATGCCGTACGTCGGCGGCGTCGGCGCCTACCGGCAGAAATGCGATCAGGTCGCGGCGGACGGCTACGCGGGGTTCGTGCTCTCCGCCTCGGTGTTGTAGTAATGCACCCAGGCCCGCACCACCGACGGCAGGCCCCGATCGGTCATGTCCAGGAGCGTGACGGAGCATGTGAGACGCGGACGTTGATCGATCGGCCGGCCAGTCGTTTCCTGATCTGCTCAGCGGGTTCGCCGTCGAGGGTGAAGGTGACGATGCCGCACCGTTCGGCCCCTTGGTCGTGCACCCGGCAGCCGGGCGGCCACGCCGTACTCCCCGTTCTCGAAGCGGCGTGCGCCCGGCTGCACCTCGTAGCGCGCGGGCTCGACCCAGCGGGCGCGGTGCAGGTCGAGGAAGGGCGGGTCGAGCCGGTCGAGCGCGGTACGCCGCACGTGGAGCAGGCCCGTGCCGCGCGGGTCGCGCTGTCGACGAGCGCGATCTCGTCCGGCGCGCAGTTCAGCAGGCGGGCCGCGGAGGTGTGGACGGCGGCGAGCCGCTCGGCGGCCTTCTCCGCCGCCTCATATCCGCCTGATCCGCTTCCAGCCGCAGGTGGCGCTATTACCCCGGTCGCGACGCCGACGCCATGAAGACGGGCAGCGCCAGGAACATGCGTCCTTCCTGGGCGCGCGCCCGCTGATCGCTCACCCACGCCCTTTCCTGCTCGTGGGTGATGGCTCCGGCCGCGCGGGCGCCCTCCGCGACGCCGGTGAGCATGGGCAGCATGGCCGTGTCGGTGAAGACGCCCACGTGCGCCTCCACCTCGACGTCCTCGAAGCCCGCGTCGAGAAGCAGGTTGCGGTAGCGGCGGGCCGCACGGGGATTCGGGATCAGGTCGGCACGGGCGTGCACGATGGCCCGGGTGAGCGCCGGGTCGTCGGAGTCGATGATGAACGCGTCCCAGTCCTGCCCGACGAGCACGATACGCCCGCCCGGGGCGAGCACCCGCTTGGCCTCCTCCAGCGCCTTGGCCGCGTCGGCGAGCTCGTGATAGACCTTGTCGGCCCGGTATCCGGCGACCTGTCCATCGTCGAGCGGCAGGTCGAAAGCGTCGCCGATCCGGAAGTCCGCATGCGGCCGGCGGTGGCGGGCCACCGCGATCATCTCCTCGCTGACGTCCACGCCGATCGATCTCATCCCGCGCTCCGCCAGCTCGTCGACCGCGCGCCCTCCACCGCAGCCGACGTCCACCACTGCCGCGCCGTCGGGGAGGGTGAGCAGATCGTACGAGCGCGCACGCAAGGCGATGGCCCCGGGCAACGCGTCGGCGACGTCGAGCAGCTTGATGAGTGATGGCATCGAATCGTTGTTGTCTTTGGACATGGGGGCAAGCATGCGACTTAATGTCGACATGAAGTCAAGTGCGACCATGAGCATCGGTGAAATCGCGGAGCGGTTCGGCCTGGCGACGCATGTCCTGCGGCATTGGGAGGCGATGGGCCTGATCACGCCGGCCCGCATCGAAGGAGCGCGCCGCCGCTACGGGCCCGACGACCTCTACCGGGTGGCCGTGATCCTGCGGGGCAAGGAAGCCGGCTTCAGCCTGGAAGAGATCCACGAGATGATGGCCACCTCGGACGCGGCGAAACGGCGGGCCGTCCTGCTGCGCCGCCGGGAGGAGCTGGCCCGGCGCATCGCCGGGGCACAGGCGTCGCTTGAGCTCATCGACGGCGCGCTGGACTGCGATCACGAGGACTTGGCCGGTTGCCCCCATTTCCAGTCCGCGGTCGCAGAGCGGGTCCCCGAAGCCATCAGGAGTGCTTGAGGTCGGCACATGGCGCCCGGGAGACGACGTCTACTATGGCTGATAATAGATCGCGCGTTACCGGGCGGGTGGAGGCGAACCATGACGACCGGGGACACCAAGGATCGCAGCACGGCGGTTCTCGACGTGAGCGGGCTGCAGTGCGCCTCGGAGCAGAACGTGGTGCGTGCCGTTCTGAGCCGCCGCCCTGGAGTGATCGAGGTCGAGGTGAACCCGGTCGGGCAGAGCGCCGTCGTGGTGTTCGATCCGAGGGCCACGTCCTTGGCCGAGCTCCGCCGCTGGGTGCAGGAATGCGGCTACCACTGCGCAGGGCAGTCCGTACCGTCGCACGTCTGCGATCCCCTGGCAGAGCCCGACCCGCCAGGCGTCGTTTCGGCCGCCCAAGAGGCCCCTGCCGAGCATGGAGAGCAGGCGGGTCCGTCGCCGCACGAGATGATGGGGCACGGGGGCCATGGCGCCATGTCGATGGACGCCATGGTGGCCGACATGCGCAACCGGTTCCTCGTGGCCGCGGTGCTGTCCGTCCCGATCCTGATCTGGTCGCCGATCGGGCGCGAAGTGCTGGGGCTGGACGTGCCGGTGCCGTTCGGGCTGCGCGAGGACGTGTGGGCGCTGCTGCTCAGCCTGCCGGTGATCTTCTACTCCTCGTGGATCTTCTTCGACGGCGCCGTACGGGCGCTGCGGGCCCGCACGCTGGACATGATGGTGCTGGTCGCCGTGGCGATCGGAGCGGGCTGGCTGTACTCGGTGTACATCACGCTGACCGGCGGCGGCGAGGTGTTCTACGAGGCCGCGACCGTGCTGGCGGCGTTCGTCCTGCTGGGGCACTGGTTCGAGATGCGGGCCAGAGGCGGCGCCAACGACGCGATCCGCGCGCTGCTCGACCTCGCCCCGCCCAGGGCCGTGGTGATCCGCGACGGCGAGCAGGTGGAGATCCCCACCGCCGAGGTCGTGGCCGGGGACGTCCTGCTCGTCCGTCCCGGCGCGAAGATCGCCGTCGACGGCGAGGTCATGGAGGGCGAGAGCGAGGTCGACGAGTCGATGGTCACCGGCGAGAGCCTGCCGGTGCATAAAGCCCCCGGTTCCGCCGTGGTCGGCGCGACCATCAACAAGAACGGCACCCTGCGCGTACGGGCCACCAAGGTCGGCGCCGACACCGCCCTCGCCCAGATTGTCAAGCTCGTCCAGCAGGCCCAGAACTCCAAGGCTCCAGGGCAGCGTCTGGCCGACCGGGCGGCGTTCTGGCTCGTCTTCGTGGCGCTCGTCGCCGGCGGGCTGACCCTGGTGGCGTGGCTGCTGGCGGGCGCGGCGGCCGGCACGGCGATGCTGTTCGCCATCACCGTCGTCGTGATCACCTGTCCCGACGCGCTGGGCCTGGCCACCCCTACCGCGATCATGGTGGGCACCGGCCTGGGCGCCAAGCGCGGCGTGCTGTTCAAGAACGCCATGGCACTGGAGACCGCGGCCCGCGTCCAGACTGTGGTCATGGACAAGACCGGCACGCTGACCAGGGGCGAGCCGGAGGTCACCGAGGTGATCGCCGACGGGATGGAGGCGGCGCAACTGCTGCCGCTGGTGGCCGCCGTCGAGCGGGAGTCCGAGCACCCGCTGGCCGAGGCCGTGGTCCGCTACGCCGACGCGCACGCTCCGGGCGTGCTGCAGGCCGCCGGGTTCGAGAACGTCCCGGGCCACGGTGCGACGGCTCAGGTGGACGGACGCCGGGTCGTGGTGGGCAACACGAAGCTGATGCGGATCGAAGGCGTGGATCTGGGCCCGCTGGCCTCCCGGCGCGAGGAACTGACCGCGGGCGGGCGTACCGCGGTCATCGCCGCCGTGGACGGGCGCGCCGTCGGAGTGATCGGCATCGCCGACGCTCCCCGCGACAGCTCCGCCCCTGCGGTCGCCGCGCTGCACGAAGCCGGTGTCGAGGTCGTCATGCTGACCGGCGACAACGAGGCCACCGCCCGGCGGATCGCCGACCGGCTCGGCATCGACACCGTGATCGCCGAGGTGTTGCCGGGCGACAAAGCCGCCAAGATCGCCGAACTGCAGCGCGGCGGGCGCAAGGTCGCGATGGTCGGCGACGGCGTCAACGACGCCCCCGCGCTCGCCCAGGCCGATCTCGGCATCGCGATCGGCGCCGGGACCGACGTCGCCATCGAGACCGCCGACGTGGTGCTCATGCGCTCCGACCCGCTCGACGTCCCGACGGCGCTGGCCATCGGCCGCGGCACGCTGCGCAAGATGCGCCAGAACCTGGGCTGGGCGATCGGCTACAACACGATCGCGCTGCCGATCGCGGCCGGCGTCTTCGAACCCGCCTTCGGCCTGGTGCTGCGGCCGGAGATCGCCGCCCTGTCGATGTCCGGATCGAGCTTCATCGTCGCGGTCAACGCACTCGCCCTCAAGGGGCTCCGCCTGCCGCGCCATGCCGCCGCCGGGGACTGAGCGCCGGCCGTACCAGGCCTCGTTCCTCGCAGTACGGCAGAGCCGAGGTGTTGAGGCGGAGATGGCGGGCAGCCTACCCGCGGAATATGGGTCCCGACTTGAACCGCGAGGCTGAGGGCATGGCCACCAACGAGATCCAGTCATGGGCGTACGACGAGCCGATCCGCTCTCCGTTCGCCCTTCCGCAGGGAATCCTCGGGCGTTTGGCAGGGCGACTCATGCTGTGGCTCAACGACCCGGGCGAACTCGTGACGCTCATCGGGAAACAGGACAGCGTGCTGGAGGTCGGATGCGGGCCGGGCGGCCTGCTGCGTCACATCGAGGCCGAGCGGGTCTGCGGCATCGACCCGTCGCCCGGGATGCTGCGTCAGGCGACCCGGCACAACCGCGGGCGCGACATCGAACTGCGCCTCGGCACCGCGGCGGACACGGGCTTTCCCGACGACAGCTTCGACGTCGTGGTCTCGGTGAACAACGTGGCGATGTGGCCGGACCTGGAGGCGGGTATCCGCGAGTTGCGTCGGGTGGCCCGGCCACGTGGCAGGCTGCTCATCGCCTGGCACAGCGCCGCCGGCCGCTCCCCGATCGCCAGGAAGAACGCTCTGCCTGAGGAGAAGCTGGCCCGTATCGCTCACGCCCTGGGCGAGCCGACGCGGCGCCACGAGCTCAAGAATCTGACCGTTCTCGAAAAGGCCGGGTGAACCCCTGTAGCCCGAAGGCGATGATCGCCTTCGGGCCACAGAAGCCGGTTCCCTACTTGAAGCGGCGCAGCCGCAGGCTGTTGCTCACCACGAACACGCTTGAGAACGCCATCGCCGCACCCGCGATCATCGGGTTGAGCAACCCCAGCGCGGCCAGCGGCAACGCGGCCACGTTGTAGGCGAACGCCCAGAACAGATTCCCCTTGATGGTGGCCAGCGTGCGGCGCGACAGCCGCAGCGCGTCAGCGGCCACCCGCAGATCACCCCGCACCAACGTCAGATCCGAAGCCTCGATCGCCGCGTCCGTACCGGTACCCATCGCCAACCCCAGATCAGCCTGCGCCAGCGCGGCGGCGTCGTTGACCCCGTCACCCACCATGGCCACCACCCGACCCCCGGCCTGCAGCCTCTTGACCACCTCGACCTTGTCGGCGGGCAACACCTCGGCGATCACCTCATCGATGCCCACCTCGGCCGCCACCGTCCGGGCCACCGCCTCGTTGTCCCCGGTCAACAGCACCGGCCGCAGACCGAGCGCCCGCAGCTGCTCGATCGCCTCCTTGCTGGTGGCCTTGATGACATCGGCCACCACCAGGACGGCCCGCGCCTTGCCGTCCCAGCCGACCGCCACCGCCGTCCGGCCCTTGGCCTGCTCGGTTTCCAGCGCATCTTGAAGGCTGTCCGGCAGGTGCTGGGACCATTCCGCCAGCAGCTGAGGGCGGCCGACCAGCACCGCGTGACCGTCCACGATCCCCTGCACGCCCAGCCCCTCGACGTTGGCGAAATCCTCCACGCTCGCCTCCGACCGGGCCGCGCGGGCGACGGCCTGGGCGATCGGGTGCTCCGAGGCATGCTCCAGCGCACCCGCCAGCGCGAGGACCTCCTCACGGGTCTCCCCCTCGGCCAGATGCACCGCCACCAGCGTCATCTTGCCCTCGGTGACCGTGCCGGTCTTGTCCAGCACCACGGTGTCGACCTTACGCGTGGACTCCAGCACCTCCGGACCCTTGATCAAAATGCCCAGCTGGGCGCCCCGCCCGGTACCCACCAGCAACGCGGTCGGCGTGGCCAGCCCCAACGCGCACGGGCACGCGATGATCAACACCGCCACCCCCGCCGTGAACGCCGCCGCCACCCCGTCCCCACTGCCCAGCCAGAACCCCAGCGTCCCGACCGCGAGCGCGATCACGATCGGCACGAAGATCCCCGAAATCCGGTCGGCCAGCCGCTGCACCGCCGCCTTGCCGGTCTGCGCCTCCTCCACCAGCCTGGCCATCTGCGCCAGCTGCGTGTCCGCGCCCACCCGGATGGCCCGGACGACCAACCGGCCACCCGCGTTCACCGTCGCCCCGGTCACCGCGTCCCCCGGCCGCACCTCCACCGGCACCGACTCCCCGGTCAGCATCGAGGCGTCCACCGCCGAGCTACCTTCGACGATCACGCCGTCGGTGGCGATCTTCTCACCAGGCCGCACCACGAACGTGTCACCCACCTCGAGCTGCCCGGTGGGGACACGCCGGCCATCGGCCAGCTCCACCTCCTTGGCACCCAGCTCCAGCAACGCCCGCAACGCCGCCCCCGCCCGCCGCTTGGAACGGGACTCGAAATACCGGCCGGCCAGAATGAACGCCGTCACCGCCGCCGCGGTCTCCAGATAGATGTTGCCCGACCCGTCACTGCGCTCGATCGTGAAGACGAACGGATGCGTCATCCCCGGCGTGCCCGCGCTGCCGAAGAACAACGCCCACACCGACCAGCCGAAAGCGGCCAGCGTACCGACCGAGATCAGCGTGTCCATCGTCGCCGCGCCGTGCCGCAGGTTGGTCCAGGCCGCCTTGTGGAACGGCCAGCCCGCGTACACCACCACCGGCGCCGCCAGCACCAGCGACAACCACTGCCAGTTCGTGAACTGCAACACCGGCACCATCGCCATCGCCACCACCGGCACACTCAGCACCACCGCGGTGATCAGGCGCTGGCGCAGCGGCCGCAGTTCGTCATCCGGCTCCGGCTCGGCCCCGGTCCCGGATTCGGCGGGCGGGGCGGGCAGCGCGGCCGTGTAACCGGCCTTCTCCACCTCGGCGACCAGCTGCTGCGGGTCCACGCCTTCGGAGAAGGTGACCTTCGCCTTCTCCGTCGCGTAGTTCACCGTCGCGCTCACGCCCTCGAGCTTGTTGAGCTTGCGCTCGATCCGGTTGGCGCAGGACGCGCAGGTCATGCCACCGATCGACAGCTCGACAGCCCTGCCTTCAGTCAGGGAAGACATCACGTCTCCTTTCTTCGTGTCCTGCGATCAATGCGGGTGGTTGTCGTGAGAAGGGCTCGCGCTCGGCTCCGCCGCGGGTTTGGGCTGCCCGGCACCGGCCTGAGCGGTGAAGTCCGCGGTACGGACCTTGCCGTCATGCTGGAAGTCCAGGAACAACCGGTAATCACCGCCGCTGGGCACTTCGGCGTAGAAGGTGATCTCCGGCCCCGCCTTTACGCTCTCCTCCGGGTGCACGTGCAGGTAGGCCAGGTCACCGGCCCGCAACGCCACCAGATGCCCGTACGCCCCCAGATACCGCTGCAGGTCCGTCACCGGCCTGCCGTCCTTGCTCACGCTCAGCGTCAGCTTGCTCGCCTGCCCCGGCACGAGATCACCCGCCAAGGAGACCGTGTACCCGTCCACCTCAGCCGTACGGGCCACCTGGGCAAGGGGCTGCGGCTTGTAGTCGCCCGCGACCAGCAGATCCGCGCCAAGAGTCAGGCCGCTGCCGCCGGTAGGGGTGAAGTCGGCGAAGGCCCGGTAGGCACCCGGGTCGTCCAGCGTCAGCTTCACCGACCACACGCCGTCGGCGGACATGTCCGGGTGCACGTGCTGGAAGCTCGCCAGATCCCGCGACACCACGATGAAATGCAGCTTCTTGTCATGCTCGACCTGATAGCCGGTCACCGGCTTACCGTCGGGGCCCGTCACCGTGAAGCGGAAGTCCGTGGGCTCGCCGGCTTTGACGGTGGTCAAGGGGTTGAGGGTGTAACCGCTCTGGGACACCTGGAGCCCCCCAGGGGTATTGTCCTGCGCTGCCGCGGTGGCCTCCGCGTGACCGCCATGACTGTCAGCGGCGGGAGTCGAATGGGTCGTCCCGTGTTCCGGCTTCGCCGGAGTCGGGGCAACCTCCCCCACCGCGTTCCCGACGCCCAGGGCGCCGCCGAAGACGACGGCCAGCCCCACGATGTAAGCACCCAACCTCGTTGCCGCGTTCATGCCGGAATCGCCACCTCGTAGCCCGCTTCCTCCACGGCCGCGACGATCTGCGCCGCGTCCACGGGGCTCTCGCTCTCCACGGTCAGCAGGCCGCTGGCCAGGTCAACCTCCACCGAGGTCACCCCGGACACCTCACCGACCTCCTCCTTCACCGAGCTCACGCAGTGGCCGCAGGTCATGCCCTTGACGGTGTAGGTAGCGGTAGCCATGTCGATCAACCCTCTCCGGTGATGTCTGTCAGGAACGAACGAGCCGCGCGATGGCGTCGGAAGCCTCTTTGACCTTCTCCTGAGCCTCCGGCCCGCCCTTGGCGGCGGCCTCGGCGACGCAGTGGGCCAGATGATCCTCCAGCAGGGAGATCGCGACCGACTGCAGGGCACTGGTCGCCGCCGACACCTGCGTGAGGATGTCGATGCAGTACTTGTCGTCCTCGACCATCCGCTGCAGCCCCCGCACCTGACCCTCGATCCGGCGCAGTCGGCGCAGCTGGTCCTGCTTGCTGCCGCTGTATCCGACCATGTCTCCCCCTTCCGACTCCTTGAACGTACCATACCCCCCTACCGTATTCCAAACGGAGAAATCCCCCGATCTCACGCTGCGAAGCACAGGCGACCGGCGACACGAGACCCCAGCCCCGGCCGGACACGTCGTCGCAGCTCAATGCGTTTCGTGCTGTCTGCACAACGGACTCTTGCATCTACGCAGCCGAGCTATGGAGTCACGCGCAACGCTCACCCTCCCCGATGGGGCCATCTGCACCTCGTATACCCCCCGGAGGTTCTCTGACGGCTGCGCTGCCGGCGCAATCGCTCCACCCGTGAGGCGAACCCTTCCGGACTGTCGAGGTCATCGTCAGCGACCAATCGCAAGCCCGCCCCGTCCTGGTGAGCACCAGGCTGCCACTCCTCACGCGCCGTGAGCCACGAGGAATGCAGCCGTGCCGTGGGAGCGATCAGTTCAATCATGCGACGGACGATAACATCCGTACCCCCTCCATGATCAGGCACGTTGTCGCGGGTGGAACCAGTGGCGACGCGGTGAAGCCGTACTTCACTGGTTGTGGAGGCTGAGGTGGCGGCTGAGCAGGTGGGTCACCGGAGGCACGGTGGCCAGCCGTAGGGGCAGGTCCCGCATGGCGAGCTCGAGCCGGTTACGGGGAGCGTGCACGCCCGTGTTGGCGCGCCCCTTGCGCTGCCTTTCGAGCACCTCCGGCCGCAGCGCGTCCTCCCAGGCCCGCAGCGCGGCGGGGAGATCGGCAGGGTGACGTTCGAGTTCGGTGCCGAGCAGGTCGGCGCCGCCCACGGCCAGGGAGGAGCCGTACCCGGCGAAGAGGGTGACGCACCAGGCGGCGTCACCGAGCAGCGCGACGCGACCTCGGCTCCACCGGTCCATGACGATCTGGCTGACGCTGTCGAAGTAGACGGCCTCCTCGCGCAGGCCGGCGAGCAGTTGCGGGATGGCCCAGTGCTGGCCGGGATAGGCCTGCTGCAGAGCGCGACGCGGCCCCTTGGCCAGCTCGGCGTCGGGGTCTTCGGCGCTGTAGGTGAAGAACGCGGCGACCCGGCCGCGCCCGAGGTCGGCGATCGTGAACGTCCTGCCGACGGCCGTGACCGTGGTGAACGCCCGCTCCGGCGCCCCGTCGGGCAGCTCGTCCAGGGTCAACGCGGCCACCACGTGGCCGAGGTCGCGCCGGTGGCGTTCTTCGGGCCCGAAGACGAGCTCTCGTACCGTCGAATGCAGGCCGTCAGCGCCCACGAGCAGGTCCGCCCTCTCCGTGGATCCGTCGCTGAGCGTGACGTCGACTCCCTCGTCGTCCTGCGCCACGGCCGTGGCGGTGGTGCCGAACCTGATGTGGGCGTGATCGGCCACCGCCTCGTAGAGCACGTCCTCGATGTCGCCGCGCAGCAGGGCCATGCCGCCGTCGCCGAGCAGGCGCCGCACGGTGGTGTGCGGAATCTTGAAGCGCGGGCGGCCGTCAGCGCGGAGGTAGGCGAGGTCGAAGGCGTCGACCTGACGTTCTCGGAGCGCGGGCAGTAAGCCCATGCGTTCTGCGGCGGCGTGCCCGAGGCCGGAGAACACGACCGCGTAGCCGCCTTCCCTGCGCGACGGGGCACGTTCGACGACGAGAGGTTCCCAGCCGATCCGGCTCAGCCGCAGCGCGGCGGCCAGGCCCGCGATGCCCGCGCCTACGATGATCGCTCGTTTTGCCGTCATGCTTGTCTCCTTTGAAAGAACACCATCGCGGTCGCGGCGCAGAGCGCCATCAGGAGCGCGGAGATGACGAAGGCCAGGCCGTAGCCGTCGGTGAGCGCCGCCGCGTCGGGCCGCTCACCGGCACGCGTGGCAGCCGTGGTCGCGAGCACCGCCAGGCCCAGCGCGCCGCCGAGCTGAGCGCTGACGTTGAGCAGCGCGGAGGCAACCCCGCTGTCGGACGGCGCGACGCCGGACAGCGCGGCGTCGGCGAGCGGGACGATCACGATCCCGAACCCGGAGCCGGCGACCACCAGCGGCACGACCACGTTCCCCAGCAGTCCGCCCGTCGGCGAGATCGCACCCAGCCACAGCAATCCCCCGGCGGCGACCAGCATCCCGGACGTGACCACCGCCCGGATGCCGAAGCGGCGCACGAGCGTCGGGGCGGCCCAGGAAGCGCCGATCATGATGACGGTCAGCGGCATGTACGCCAGCCCTGTCATCAGCGCCGAGGTCCCGAGCACCTGCTGCATGAACAGCGTGGCCAGGTAGAAGGCTCCGAACAGCGCGCCGGCCCGTATCGCTTGAATCAGGTTGGCCCCTGACACGGACCGGTTGCGGAGCAGGGCGAAGTCGACGAGTGGCCGCCGGGCCACGGCGCTCTCGTGGAAGGCGAAGCAGGCCAGTAACGCCACGCCGGCGAGCAGGAGCCACCACTGCGTACGCAGCACCGCGTAGGCGACCAGCCCGACACCGACGGTGGCGGTCACCGCACCCACGACATCGAAATCGCCCTTCCGGCGAACGACGCCCGGCGCGGGGAGGAAACGCCCGGCCAGCAGCAACAGCACCCCGACCGGTACGTTGATGAAGAAGATCCACCGCCAGCCCGGGCCGTCCACCAACAGCCCGCCCGCGACCAGGCCGAGCGTGCTGCTCACCGCGGTCGCCGTCGCCCACACCGCGAACGCCCTGCTGCGCGCCCGCCCCTCGGGAAAGATCAGGGCGATCAGGGCCAGCGTCATCGGCGCGACCAACGCCGCCGCCAGCCCTTGCACGGCGCGTGCCCCGATCAGCATGCCGCCGTTCTGCGCCAGCCCGGCCACCAGCGACGCCCCGGTGAACAGCGCGATGCCGACCATCAGGATCCGCCGGTGCCCGAGCAGGTCACCCAGCCGGCCGCCGAGCAGCAGGAACCCGCCGAAGGGCACCAGATACGCGTTCACCACCCAGGACAGGTCGGCCGCCGCGAACGCCAAGTCGTCCTCGATGGCGGGCAGCGCCACGTTCACCACCGTGGTGTCGACCGCGTCGAGCACCTGGGCCAAACAGAGCGCGACCAGGGCGAACACATGCCCGCGCGTCCATACGAACTCTCTCGTCTCCATATCCCTCCCTCAGAATGAACACTCGCTCATACAGTATGAGCGAGTGTTCATTCTGGCAAGGCGGGTAGAGTTCGGAGTCATGTCACCGCGCGGCGTCACCATCCCCGAAGTCCGGCAGCAACTCTTCGACGCCGCCGAGCAGGTCCTGCTGCGCGAGGGCCCCTCCGGGCTGACCGGCAGAGCGATCACCCGCGAGGCTGGCGTCGCCACCGGGCTGCTCCACAACCACTTCGGCGATCTGGACAGCTTCCTGGCAGCGCTGTTCGTCGATCGGGCGCAGACCGCGACGCGGAGCCTGCACGGTCTGCCGGAGCGGGCCGGCACCGCGACCGTGGCGGACAACCTGATGGCGGGCATCGAGACGCTGTCCGCCGGAAACCTCCTGGCGCTGGCCGGGCTCGCGCTGGCCCGGCCGTCCATCGTGCCCCGCCTGAGCGAGGCGCTCGGCGAGGGCACGCTCGAACTGGACGCGAGCGAACGAATGTTCACCGCCTACCTGGAGGCCGAACAGCGGCTGGGCCGCGTCCCTCCCGACGCCGACACCGCCTCGCTGGCCCTCGCCATGGTCGGTGCGGCACACCAGCTCATTCTCACCCGCGGTCCGCACGCCCCGGACCTGCGCGAGCGCATGCGGCGGGTGATCTCCGCACTCATCGAGCGCTGAGCGGCGCTTCCTGGACCGGCCGCTCGACTCCTCGCCGGAGGAGCTCTCGTGTGCTGGAAGCCGAGCGGGTGCTCGCCCGCGGACCCGTCATGGCTACCCGGCGGTGAGGGACTCCACCGCCTGCCATCGGCAGATCTTCTTGGAGACCAGGCCGGCCCCGATGCGCTGGTAGAACCGCTGTGCCGACACGTTGGTCTCGGCGACCTCCCAGCGGATCACCTTGCCGTCCGAGGCGGCCGACACCGCCCGCATCAGCCGTTCCCCGACCCCGTGGCCGCGCTCTCCGGCGCACACGTAGAGGTCGTCCAGCGCGAGGTAATCGCCGCCCGACCACAGGCTGACCCGCTGAAGCCAGGACACGTAACCGATCGCCCGCCCCTCCCGCTCCGCGATCAGATAGACGACCTCAGGGCGCCTGAGCAGCTCTTCCATCCGATCGACGCTCACGGTGATCGCAGCCCCCTGATTCTGGTGCTCGGCGAGCTCACGCATCAGGCCGAGAACGGTCGCCGCGTCACCGGCCGTCGCACGACGGATCGACACCATGGTGACCTCCCTTCTCAGCCGGTGGGCGGGATGTGGCGCAGCCGGAGGACCGCGAGAATCGCCGCGGCGCCCGCGATGACCGCCGCGATGACGGCCGCCACGTTGAGGCCGGCGGCGAAAGCCTCACGAGCGGGGGCGAGGACCTGCGCGGCGAGCTCGCCCGGCAACCTCTGTGCCGCCGAGACCGCGCCGTCGAGGCTGTCGCCGCCGGCCGCGACGGCCTCTGGTGGCAGGCCGCCGGGCAGTTCCCCCTTGATCCGGGTACGGTAGACGGCGGCGCCGATGCTTCCGATGACGGCGATGCCGAGCGAGATGCCCAGGTCGCTGCAGGTCGTGGCGAGCCCGGAGGCCGCGCCCGCCTTCTGCGGCGGCACCGAGCCCACGACGAGGTTGGTGGTCAGCGCCATGGACGGCGCGACTGCCGGATAGAGCACCATGAAGCCCGCTACCAGCAGCGGCAGTCCGCCGACGGCGCCGACCTGGGTGAGCATCAGGTAGCCGATCACCTGGACGGCCAGCCCGGCCGCGATGAGATACCCCGGGCGGACCCGCCGTACCAGGATCGGGGAGGCCGTCGAGACCAGCACCAGCAGGGCCGCCCCCGGCAGCACCCACAGCCCCGCCCGCAGCGGGGAGAGCCCCTCCACCAGCTGCAGGTACTGCGTGACCAGCAGGTACACGCCGCCGAGCGCGATCGCGGCCAGCAGGAAGACGCCCAGCGCGCCACTGACCGCGCGGTGGGCGAACAGCCGCACATCCAGCAGCGGCTCCGGCAGCCGCAGCTGGCGCAGCACGAACCACGCGCCGAACCCCGACCCGACCACGAGGCTCACCAGCGCCGTCGCGAGCGTGCCGTCCTTGCCCAGCTCTTTGACGCCGTAGACGATGGGCAGCAGCGTCGCCAGCGACAACGCCACGCTGAACAGATCGACCCGGCCCGCCGCCGGGTTGCGGTTGTCGGGCAGCAGCAGGAGGGCGCCGATCGCCACCACCACCATGACCGGCACGGCCACCAGGAAGGCCGCCCGCCAGGAGAACGTCTCCAGCAGCGCCCCGCCGAGCACGGGACCGAGGCCGGTGCCCACCGAGATGCCGCCTGACCACATGCCGACGGCGACGCCCCGCTGGCGCGCGTCGGCGAACGTGGCGAAGATCAGGCCCAGGGTGGCGGGCATCTGGGTGGCGGCCGCGACTCCCAGGACGGCTCGCCACAGGATCAGCAGAGCGGGGTCGGAGGTGCCGGCGGCCGCCAGCGAGACCAGGGCGAAGACGACCGCGCCGGCGATCAGCAATCGGCGATGACCGATCCTGTCCCCCAGCGTTCCCATGGTGACCAGCAGCCCCGCCATCAGGAACCCGTATATGTCGATGATCCACAATGTCTGGGTGCTGGTCGGCCGGAGCTCCGCGGCCAGCTGGGGAATGGCCAGGAACAAGATGGTGAGCATCATGAACAGCAACATGGCGGGCAGGACCAGCACCACCAGCCCCAACCATTGCTTGAGACCGGCGCGCCGGCCGTCGTCGATATCCGCGGATGACATGAAAGCGTTCCTTTTGATGAATGTCCTGGCATGAGCCATCCGGCGCACTCCAGGGTTGACGATGGGCTCCCAGGCGTGGGCACTCGGGTGCCCGCCGGCCGGCATCGTCGAGGGGATTGACGTCCCCAACGTTAGAAAGGCGCAGGCGGCCGCCGAATCAGTGAAATCGCCGGTCTCAGGCGGGTCGCTCGGCGAGGACCAGCCGCATGAGCTCGGCCCGCGAGGCGATGCCGGCCTTCTGGAAGACCTTGCGCAGGTGGTAGTCCACGGTGCGGGGGCTGAGGAACAGTTGCGCGGCGATCTCCCGGTTGGTCAGCCCCTCTCCGACGGCCAGCGTGATGCGCAGCTCCTGCGGGGTGAGCGTGCTCAACGTGTCCGCCTCGGGCGTGCGGGTCCGGCCCGACTCCCCGGTGGCGCGCAGCTCGCCCAGCGCGCGGTCGGCCCAGGTGAGCGCGCCGACGCGGCGGAAGGTCTCCGCCGCCGCGCGCAGGTGCTCCTGAGCCTCGGAACGTCGCCGGTCACGCCGCAGCCGCTCGCCGAACAGCAGCTGCGTCCGGGCGTGCTCCAGCGGAGCGTCGGACCTGGCGTGCAGCCGCAGGCTTTCGGCGTAATGGGCGTCGGCGCCGCCGGTGCGGACCAGCGCCCGGCAGCGGGCCGTGAGCGCGCCCAGGCCGGGTGAGGCGATGCGTTCGGTCCACTGTGCGTAGCGGGCCGTGGCTGCGGCGGCCCGATCCCGCTCGCCGGCGCGGACCAGGGCCTCGACGAGGTCGGGGACGATTCCCATGGCGAGGTCCGGGGGTGCGTCGGCGTCCCAGGCGCCGACCGCCTCGAAGTGCCGTACGGCTTCGCGATACCTGCCCGCGACCAGCTCGATGAGCCCGAGCGCCCGCCTGGCGTAGAACATGGCGTCGGCCAGGTCGCGCTCGCCCGCCTCGGCCAGCACGGCGGAGGCCAGCTCGCCGGCGTCCGGCCGGCCCCGGATGGCCGCGCACAGCGCGAGCAGCCCCCGGTTGCGGCATGCCGTGTTCGGCTGGCCGACCTCGGCGGCGAACTGGGCGCCCTCCTCGGCGTGGGCCTCCGCGAGCCCCAGCCTGCCCCGCGAGATCTCATCAGCGGCCTGGTACTCGAGGTTCCACGCGAGCGCGCCGAGCGCGCCGCTGTTGCGCGCCAGTCGCCCGGCGTCGCGGTACAGCCGCCCGCTCAGCTCATGATCACCGAGCGCGCGGCTGATCGCCCCGGCCAGGGTCATCGTGATCGGGTCGGTGAGCGATTCGACCGCTGCGCGCTCGCGCACGGCCGGTCCCGGATCGCGGCCTGTTCGTGCCCGAGCGGCGTCCCGAAGGAGCAGCAGCACCGCGTCCTCCGGGTCGTCCGGCGCCGGCGTGCTCTCGTCGAGCCAGCCGGCGAGATCGGACCAGGCCTGTGGCCGGTTGGCGCGGACGCCGAGGTTGCCGTACATCGCGACGGTCGGGACGAAGCGGCGCCGGTCGAGCCGCAGCGCGCGTGGGATCCAGGGCTTGATGAGGTCCATGGCGTCATTGGGCGAGCCGGCGAACTCGGCCACGACGGCCCGCATGACGGCCACGGAGATCCGGTCCGTCTCGTCCAGGGAGGGCTCGCGCTCGGCGCGATCGAGCAGCTCGACGGCCGCGGCGGTGAATCCGCCCTGGGCGGCGGCGTGCGCGGCGTTCCACAGCCGCCGTCCTCTGCGAGGGCCGTCAACCGTGAGCTCGGCCGCCCTCGACAGCGAGGCCATGGCCGCGGCCGGGCCCCCGCGCTGGGCCGCCTGTTCGGCCGAGTGCTCGAGCCGGTCGGCGGCGTACTCGTCGTGCCCGAGGACGGCCTGCCCGAGGTGCCAGGCATGGCGGTGCTGGTCGGCCGGGGCGTCGAAGGCCACGGCGAAGGCGCGGTGGATCGCGACGCGCCGGCTGCTCGTGGCGCTGTGGTAGATCGCGGATCGGATCAGCGGATGCCGGAACACCAGCCGCGTACCGTCGTAGGCCAGCAGCTCGTCGAGCTCGGCGCGGTGCAGCAGGCCGGTGGCGATCCCCATGGAGGTGGCCGCCTTCTCGATGGTCGCGACGCTGCCCGAGCCGTCGGCGGCGATCAGCTGGAGCAGCGGCAACGATTCGACGTGCCGCGCCCGGATCCTGGCCAGGAACGACCGCTGCAGCCGATCCGTCATGGCCGGCGGCTCCGGTGTCCCCTCCGGCGGGATCCTCCTTCCGGCGAGCTCGATCAGGGCCAGGGGATTTCCGCCGGTGACGGCCAGCAGACGGTCCTGCTCACCCTCGCTGAGGCGCCGCCCGCCTGCGCGCTCGGCGAGCAGCGCCCTGGCCGCTTCGGGCTCGAGGCCCGCAAGCTGGATGCGGCGCAGGTCGGGCAGATCGGTGCTGTGACCCTCGTCGGCGCGCGCGGCCAGCACCACTGCGATGGGCTCGTCGTCCAGCCGGCGGGCGACGAACGCCAGTGTCTTCAGCGTCGGCCGATCGGCCCAGTGCGCGTCGTCGACGACGCACAACACCGGCTTCTCCCCGGCCGCCAGAGACAGCAGCGACAGGGTCGCCAGACCCACCAGGAACGGATCGGGTGGCGCGCCGTGCGCGCTCCCGAACAGGACGCGCAGGGCCTGCGCCTGCGGGTCCGGCAGCTCGTGGGCCCGTCCGAGCAGGGGGAGCAGGAGCTGGTGCAGCGTCGCGTACGCGAGATCGGCCTCCGGCTCGACGCCCACCGCGCGAAGCACCCGGAACCCGGCGGCCTGCTCCAAGACGTGTGACAGCAGCGCGGTCTTCCCGATCCCGGGCTCACCGTGGAGTAGCACCCCGCCACCGCGCCCGTCGGCGGCGTGCCGCAGCAACGACTCGAGCAGTTCGCTCTCGTTGTCTCTCCCCAGCACAGGCCGAGCATAGAAAGCACCGGCACCTGTGACAAAGCCGCGTGCGAGCGCCGCCGCCCCCGGAAGCTTCCCCCATGGGCAAATCCTCTACGACCACCCCCGTAACCGCCGCCCGAGGCTGACCCGGCCCCGATGCCGGGATGCTCAGGTCGAAGCGAACCACGTGATGGTCAAGCAGACACGACGCTGCAGGCGGTGCCGTTGGCGGCCTCGCCGTTGTGAGGGGTGCCGCCGACGGGGCGGCGCGCGCATCGCGGTGGTCGCGCTCCGCTGATCTTCGTCGGGGGTGGCGGCTAACATCTCCGCCATGTCTTCTTCACGATCGGCCGCGGCCCGGGTTCCGTTCGCCAGGAATGGCCGGTGGACTTTGGCGTGGACCAGCCGGCCGGCGAGCGAACTGGCGTTCGGCGAGCCGGTCGGCGTGCCGCGAACCGGCCACACCGATCGGGTGTGGGCGGTTACGACCACGGTCGTGGACGGGCTGCCGGTGGCGGTCACCGGCGGTCGCGATCGGACCCTGCGCCTGTGGGACCTGACGTCAGGTCAGCAGATCGGGCAACCGTTCACCGGTCGCGCCGACTACGACTACGTGGAGTCCCTCGCGACCACGGTCCTGGACGGGCGGCCGGTGGCGGTCTTCGCCGGCGGCAACAACGGGACCGTGCGGGTGTTGGATCTGATGACCGGTCAGCAAGTCTGCGAGCCGTTCAGAGGTCACAGCGGTTGGGTCAAAGCGGTTGCGACCACGGTGGTGGACGGGCGGCCGGTGGGAGTTTCCGGCGGTCATGACAAGACCGTACGCATGTGGGATCTGAGGTCAGGCGAGCAGATCGGCGAGCCGTTCGAAGGTCACACCGGTTGGGTCACAGCGGTTGCGACCACGGTGGTGGATGGACGATCGGTGGCCATCTCCGGCGGCGCCGACCGTACCTTACGTTTGTGGGACCTGAAGTCCGGCCGGCGGATCGGTAAACCGCTGAGGGACCACGGTTACGAGGTCGAGCTGATCGTGCCCACGGTGGTGGACGGGCAGCCGGCGGTGATTTCCAGCGGTGAGGACGGCGGACCCTTACGCTTGTGGGATCCGAGGTCAGGCCGGCAGGTAGGCAGAGCGTTCAGTGGCAGGACCGGCTTTGTGCAGGCGATCGCGACCACGGTTCTGGACGGGTGCCCGGTGGTCGTCTCCGGCGGCATCGACGGAAGTGTACGGATCTGGGATCTGAGGTCACGCCGGCAGATCGGCGAGCCGCTCACCGGGCACACCGATCGGGTTCGGGCGGTTGCGACGACGGTGGTGGATGGGCGACCGGTGGCCATCTCCGCCGGCGACGATCACTCGGTACGGATGTGGGACCTGTCGTCAGGGCGGCGAGTCGACGAGTCCCCCAACCGCCACACCGGCTATGTCCCTGCCGTCGCCACCACGGTGCTCGATGGCCGTTCCGTTGCCGTGACCGGCAGTTACGACAAGACCGTCCGCGTGTGGGACCTGGCTACCGGCGAGCAGGTCGATGATCCGCTCATCGGTCACGCCGACATGGTCACCGCGGTTGCCACCGCGCTTGTCGGCGGCCGACCGGCGGTGGTCACCGGCAGCTCCGACAAGACCGTCCGCGTATGGGATCTCCGCTCGGGGACGCAGACAGGCGAGCCGTTCACCGGTCATGACCACGCCGTCCGCATGGCCGCCGTAGTGGAGTTCGGCGGCCGGCCGGTGGCCGTGACCGGCAGCTACGACGAAACGATCCGCCTGTGGAACCTGAACACAGGCGAAGAGATCGACGCGTCCCGCGCCGGCCGCCGGCGCTGGACGAGCGCAGTCGGCGTCGCCACCCTCAACGGCCGACCGGTCGCCCTGACCGTCACCCAAGACGGCACCCTCATGATGCTCGACCTCACCACCGACCGATCGACCACCGTCTCCCCCGCCGATCGGCACGGCGGATCCGTGCAGAACCTCGCCGTGACCACCATCGGCGATCGGCCGGCCGCGATCACCGCCGGCGGCGACAGCTCAGACCCTGTGAAGCTATGGGACCTGGCCACGGGCGACGCCCTCGGCGGACTGCCCACCGAAGCCACCGGGGCGCTCGCCGCCGCCACCGTGGACGGTCAACCCATCGCTGTGACCGCCGGTTATCAGACCGTTCGCGTGTGGGAGCTTGCCACCCGCGAGCAGATCGGCCCCGACTTGCACTTCCCCAAATCCGTGACAGCGGTGGCGATCAGCGAAGACGGACACGTCATCGTCTGTTTTGACCGCGACCTCGCCGTGTTCGTCAACAGCCCAGCACCCCCGGAAGGATGATCACCACCAGCGGCGAACCGACGAGCCTCTGGGCAGGGCAAACGGCGCCATCATCATCGCCGACGCCACCGCGTACGTCGGCGGCAGCACCTCGGCGACGTCGACGTACGGCGGCTCCGGCCGCCGCATGACCTTGGCGTAGGCCCGCTTGTGCCCCTCCCGGTTCGAGGCTCGCCGGCGCGGCCGGGGTGGGCTGGTGGCCAGGCTTGCAGGCGGCGGGGGCCGAGGAGCTCCAGCGACGTTACCGGTCGGGCGTCAAACCCTGCCCCGGCGCGATCTCATCGAGTCGTCGCCGGCTCCTCCGGCGGGGCGAGGTCACCGGACGGGTCCATCCAGGTGCCGGCAGGCGGCCTCGATGGTGCCGAACAGTTCTTCGACCACAGGCGTCAGCGAGGCCCGGACCTCACCGGTCCGCTCCCCCGCGAGCAGCCGGCGCCGGAACTCCCCGTCCAGCACCCGGTCAATGGCCGACGCGAGTGCCGCCACCAGCCTCGGGCGTAGCGGTCTCCCTGCGGCGGCACGTCCTCGGCCAAGGTGGCGGCGAGAAGGTCCTCCCGCTCCCGGCGCAGCTCCAGCTCCCTGCCACGCAGTGCAGGGCCGGCGTCCAGGGTCCGCTGGTACTCGACGCTGTGCACGAGCAGGCCGGCGACGTGATAGTCGCCGAGCAACCGCAGGTAGCCGCGGGCCAAGGCCTGCCCGATCGATTCGTCGTCCCGCCGGCTCCTGACGGCCTCGCTCGGTGCTGCCACGAAGCTGTCGCGCTCCTGGGAGCCGGCGGTCCACCATCGAGATCTCCCGTTGACGGCTCTGCGCCCAGCGCCGCTGACCCGAGGATGTCCGGGGGGCGTCAGTTGCCGGTGGTCAGGACCATGCGGAAGCGGGCCCGGCCGGAGAGCATCTTCTGGAACGCCGCACCGGCCTCCTCCAACGGGACCTCCTCGGTCCACGCCCGGACGCCGTTCTGGGCGGCGAACCTCATGGTGTCCTGGGTGTCGACCGCGATGCCGGAAGCGTGGCCGTGCACCCGCTTGGCCCCGCCCACGAGTTGCAGAGGCGTGATGTCCAGCTGCTCCATGGCGACGCCGACGATGATGAGCTCGCCGCGGCGTCCCAGCCCGTCGATCGTCTGGGACATCGCCGCGGCGTTGGTCACCGTCGCCAGCACCACCTTGGCTCCCCTCTTGGCCTGCAGCGCATCGGCCATGTTCGCGGTGGCGGTGTCGATGTAGTGGGCCGCGCCGAGCTTGTGAGCCAGCGACGCCTTCTCCGGACCGCGGGCCATCGCGACGGTGTCGAAGCCCATCTTCGAAGCGAACTGAACCCCGAGGTGTCCCAGGCCGCCCAGGCCGAGGATCGCCACGGTGTCGCCGGACCGCGCGGAGCTGCGCCGCAGCGCGTTGTACACGGTCACGCCGGCGCAGGCCAGGGGCGCGGCCTCCACCGCCGTGAGCTCGTCCGGGACCGCGGCCAGGGCGACGGCCGGCACCACCATGGAGTCGGCGAACCCTCCGGCGTACGCGACCCCCGGCACCTGAAGCTCGGGACAGAGGATGCCGTCGCCCTCCCTGCAGGCGTCGCAGTGGCCGCAGCTGCCCCCGTACCAGCCGATCGCCACCCGATCACCGACGGACCAGCCGACGACGCCGTCGCCGATCGTGTCGATGCGTCCCGCGATCTCGTGCCCTGGCGTGACGGGGAAGGCGGTGCCCGGGATGTGCCCGGCGGTGATCAGGGCGTCGGAGTGGCACACTCCGCACGCCTCCACGGTGACCCGTACCTGGCCAGGGCCCGGCTCCTGGGTGCCCGCCCGAACCAGCGACAGATCCCCGCCGGGCTCGGCGACCTGTACGGCACGGTGCATGACAGAAGAAGACATGCCGTCTCCTCTTCTTACGGAAGCAGCGGCCTCCTGGAGAGGCCCTCACCTGCGCACCCTTTCCAATTCCCGCTCGTTTATCCGCTGTCCGGCGAGCCCCTTCGAGGATCACCGGACGCCTTCGGCTGCTGGTCAGAGCAGGTTTGCGAGGATGCCGGCGGTGCCTGAGCGACGACAGCGGCTTGGAAGGCGGCGATGACGAGCAGGGCGCGCCTCGCCGTCCTCGTCCAGGCCGACGAGCGTGCGCAGCACCCCTGACCGCGCAGGCGAGCATGATCGCGTACCCGGTCCTCTCCTCTGCAGGGGTTCCGGTGAGAGCCGGTCGTGGCTCCCGGACTCGGTCCAGCACCGTGGGCTGGGGCAGGTGCCGGACCGACCGGCCAGGGCCGACCGTCCAGGATCGGTGGATCACCTACACGAAGGCCGCCGGGGGTGGAGATCCTCACTGGACGGATTGTCGATCATTGACCGGTCTCCTCACGATCCGTCCAGACGGATGCTGATATTTCGGAAATGTGGGCCACGATGGCGGGCGTGAATCTCAACGGCCGCAAATTCGTGATGGTGAGCTCGACAGCGAGCGTAGTCGACCCGGACAGCCCGACGGAGTTCCTGTACCAGGAGGCTGACGGAGTGGTGTGGGGCAGCTACTCCGGCGACACCGTGACCCACGGGCGTTTCGTGGGCATGCGTGACGGCGCCCAGGTGTCGATCTCCTACGCGCACGCGCTGAAGGCCGGCGGGAAGGCCGGCGGGCAGAGCAGCAGCCGCGTCGAGAAGGGGGACGACGGGCTGCTGCGCCTGGTGGAGGAGTTCAGCTTCGACGGGGACGACACGGTTCACGTGAGCGTGTGCAGGGAGGTCGGCTGATCATTCAGTCGTCCTTGCGGAGGGCGGCGCGGCCCTCGGCGGCGCCGACGAAGCGCATCTTGCCGAGCGGCACGCCGCCCTGCGCCCCCTCCTGGGCGGGCCGCCGCGCCGGGCGACCCCGGTCGCGATCACGGTCGCGATCGCTGGGCAGCACGTACGGCCGCTTGAGCACCTCGTCCAGGATGAACACGGTCTCGGTCGCCTTGACCGCCGGGATGTTGGCCAGCCGGTCGGTCACCATGGTGTGCACGGCGGCCACGTCGGACACGCGTACCTGGATCATGGCGTCGTGCTGCCCGGTGGTGATCGCGCAGTACTCCACCTCCGGCATCCGGGCCAGCTCGGCCCTGAACTGCTTCCACATCTGCTGGCGTACGGTCACGAAGATCAGGGCGGTGATGCCCAGCCCCGCCCGTACGTGGTCGATCTCGGCGGTGAAGCGCTTGATCGCGCCGTCGGCGCGCAGCGCCTCGAAGCGCGTGTAGGCGTTCGCGCGGGAGATGCCCACCCGTTCGGCCAGCGCGGCCACCGAGATCCTGCCGTTCTCGCGCAGGACCTCGAGGATCTTCATGTGGATGTCGTCAAGCTCGAGACCGATGCCGATCCGTCCAGGCTGACCGCCGCCGCCGACACCATTTCTGGAAATTTCACTCATCATTACCTCATCGACCTTTATATACGTCTTACCGACCGCACAGTGCCTGGACGTTCTGCCGCACAATCCTCGACATCTTCCTGCCGAACGTCCAAATCTTGGAGGACCCATCATGGCGACCCGCTCGCAGACGGCGGCTGTGCTGCTCGCCGGTGCACTCGCCCTGGCCGCCTGCGGTAGCGGCGGCGGCTCCCAGACTCCCGCCGCGTCCGGCGGTGGGGGCAAGACCCTCGTCATCGACACGTCCTTCGACCTCAAGACGGCCGACCCGGGCCGCACGTACGAGCCGACGGGGCTGATCGTCGGCAAGGCCGTCTATGAGACGCTGCTGACGTTCGACGGCGCTGACGTGACCAAGCCGGTGCCCTCGCTCGCGGAGTCGTACGAGCTGAGCAAGGACGGCAAGACGCTGACGCTCAAGCTGAAGAAGGGCGCCACGTTCGCGGACGGGTCGCCGGTGACGGCGGACGACGTGGTGTTCTCGCTGACGCGCGTGCGGGACATGAAGGGCACGCCGTCGTTCCTGCTGGACGGCGTCGAGGTGGCCAAGACCGACGACTCGACGATCACGCTGACGTCGAAGGCGCCCAACCCGGCGCTGCCGTACATCCTGCCCAACCCGGCCCTCGGCATCCTCAACAGCAAGGTCGCCAAGGAGCACGGCGCCACCACGGACGCCCAGGACAAGGCCGAGCAGTACCTGAACTCGGCCTCCGCCGGCTCCGGCCCGTACCAGATCGAGTCGTTCAACGTGAGCAGCCAGGTCACGCTCAAGGCGAACCCCAAGTACTACGGCACCAAGCCCGCCTACGACAAGGTCGTCATCCGCAACGTCGAGGCCGCCACGCAGAAGCTGAACGTCCAGCGCGGCGACAGCCAGATCGCCCTCAACCTGTCGGGCGACCAGGTCACCGGCATGCCCGCGACCCTGCAGGTCAAGAAGACCGCCTCGGCGAACGTGATCTTCCTGCTGGCCAACCAGGACTCCGGGATCAGCAAGACCACCCCGAACGCCAAGTTCGTGGAGGCGGTCCGCAAGGGCGTCGACTACGCGGGCCTGCTGGAGCTGGCCGGCGAGGGCTCGGCCCAGGCGCCGGGCGTCATCCCGTCGCAGCTGCTCGGCGCGCTGCCCGCCGACCAGGCGGCCAAGCGGGACGTCGAGGGCGCCAAGGCGGCGCTGGCCGCCAGCGGCGTGTCGAACCCGACCGTCAAGCTGGAGTACCCGAGCGAGCTGACCGTCAACGGCCTGTCCTTCCAGCCGCTGGCCGAGCGCATCCAGGCCAACCTCAAGGAGGTCGGCATCACGGTCGACCTGCAGCCCGCGCCGGTCACCACGGCCCTGGACAACTACCGCAACGGCAAGGAGGAGATGGGCCTGTGGTACTGGGGCCCGGACTACCCCGACCCGAGCGACTACCTGGCGTTCCTGCCGGGCAAGACGGTGGGCCTGCGGGCCGGCTGGAAGGCGGGGGCGGCCAAGGAGATCGAGGCCGCCGGTGACAAGGCCGCCACGGCGATCGGCGACGACGCCCGCAAGGCCGCCTACGTGGACGTGCAAACCAAGCTGAACGCCTCCGGGCCGTTCATCCCGCTGATCCAGCCCAGCCAGAACATCGTGACGGCGGCGTCGGTGACCGGCCTCGAGTACCACCCGGTGTGGACGGTGGACGTGGCCGATCTCGGCGTGAAGTAAGGGAGCCCCGCAGGTGTCCGACATCCCGGGCGAAGCCCGCCGGGGCCGGGCGGGACGGGCCCATCCGCTCGTCCGCTTCCTGATCCGGCGCATCCTGCTCGCGGTCCTGATGGCCTGGGGCATCACGCTCGTCACGTTCGTCCTGACGAACCTGGTGCCCGGCGACCCCGTGGCCGCGAACCTCGGCCAGCGGGCGCTGGGCGATCCGGCGATCGTGGCCCAGTGGCGGGCCGAGCACGGCCTGGACAAGCCGCTCTGGGAGCAGTACGTGCTCCACCTCCAGGGCCTGCTCCACGGCGACCTGGGCACCAGCCAGCAGAGTCACCGGCCGGTCAGCCAGGACCTGGCCGAGTTCGTCCCGGCGACGCTGGAGCTGGCCGGGGCGGCGATCCTGGTGTCGCTGGTGCTGGGCGTGGCGTTCGGCGTGATCGCCGCGCTGCGCCGGGACCGGCTGTCGGACCACGCGCTGCGCGTGCTGAGCCTCATCGGCATCTCGGTCCCGACGTTCTGGCTGGCGCTGGTGGCGTTCTACGTGTTCTTCTACCGGCTGCAGCTCACCCCGGGCAGTGGCCGGGTGGACGCGGCGCTCAACGGCGCGGTCCCGGCCGTGACCGGGCTGCAGACCGTGGACGCGCTGCTGGCGGGCCGGTGGGACGTGTTCTCCTCCGCGGTCGGGCACCTCGTGACGCCCGCGCTGGTGCTGGCGCTCTACACGATCGGCCTGCTCACCCGCTTCACGCGCTCGGCGGTGCTGGAGGTGCTGGGGCAGGACTACGTGCGCGCCGCCAGGGCCAAGGGCCTGCCCGGCCGGGTGATCCTCTTCCGGTACGTGCTGCGCTCGGCTCTGGTGCCCGTCATCACCGTGGCGGGCCTGGCGTTCGGCAGCCTGCTGTCCGGCACCGTGCTGGTCGAGGCGATCTTCGCCTGGCCCGGCGTCGGCCAGTACGCCTACAAGAGCGCCACCACCCTCGACCTGCCCGCCGTCATGGGCGTCGGCCTGGTCGTCGGCGTCGTCTACCTGGTCATCAACCTGATCGTGGACGTCCTGTACGGCGTCATCGATCCCCGAGTGAGGCTGCAATGAGACGGCGGGACCCCCTGGCCCGCAGGGGCCTGCTTGCCCGGCTGCCCGAGGCGTGGCGGCAGCCGCTGGCCGTGGTCGGCGCCGTGCTGGCGGTGGCCTGGTTGGTGATCGCGCTGGCCGCCCCCGTGCTGGCGCCGCACGACCCCCTCGCCCAGGATTTGCCGCGGCTCGCGCCGCCGGGGCCCGGGCACTGGTTCGGCACCGACCAGCTCGGCCGCGACATCCTGAGCCGCGTGATGTACGGGGCGCGGGTGTCGATCCCGCTGACGTTGCTGCTGGTCGTGCTCTCGGTGCTGATCGGCGGGCTGCTCGGCGCCTGCGCCGGGTACTTCGGCCGGTGGGTCGATGAGACGATCATGCGGCTGGCGGACCTGGTGTTCGCGTTCCCGACCGTGATCCTGGCCATGGTGGTGGCCGCCGCGCTGGGCGCGAGCCTGACGAACGCGGTGCTGGCCGTGCTGGTGGTGGCCTGGCCCGCCTACGCCCGCGTCACCCGGGGGCTGGTGCTGGGGGTGCGCGAGCGGGAGTTCGTGCTGAGCGGGCGGCTGCTGGGCTTCTCGGTGTGGCGGTCGTTGCGCGTGGACGTGCTGCCGAACGTGACCGGCCCCGTCCTCGTGCTCGCGACGCTGGACATCGGCACCGCGCTGCTGCTGCTGTCCGGGCTGTCGTTCCTGGGCCTCGGGGCCAAGCCACCCTCCCCCGAGTGGGGGGCGATGGTGGCCTCGGGCGTGGAGGTGTTCGACAGCTGGTGGGTGGCGACGTTCCCGGGGCTGGCGATCCTGACGGTGGTGCTGGCGTTCAACTTCCTCGGCGACACCCTGCGGGACGCGCTCGACCCCCGTACGGCCCGCGCGATCAAGGAGCGTGCCCTGTGACGACGCTTGAGATCACCGGGTTGAGGATGTCGATCGGCGGCAAGGAGATCCTGCGCGGCGTCGATCTCGCGCTGGAGCCCGGGCGGGTGCACGGGCTGGCCGGGGAGAGCGGCTCGGGCAAGACCATGACGGGGCTGGCCGTGCTCGGGCTGCTGCCGCACGGCGCCCGCGTGTCGGGCGAGATCCGGCTCGGCGAGCGTGACCTGCTCACCCTGCCGCCCAAGGAGCTGAACCGGGTGCGCGGCGGCGAGGTCGCCATGGTGTTCCAGGACCCGGCGACCAGCCTGCACCCGATGCTGACCATCGGCAAGCAGCTCACCGAGCACATGCGCCACCACCTGGGGCTGGACAAGCGCGAGGCGCGGGCCCGGGCGGTGGAGCTGCTGGGCAAGGTGCGCATCCCGGGGGCCGAGGAGGCGTACGGGCGCTATCCGCACCAGTTCTCCGGCGGGATGCGCCAGCGCATCGCCATCGCGATCGCGCTGGCCTGCTCCCCCAAGGTGCTGATCGCCGACGAGCCGACCACCGCGCTCGACGTGACCGTGCAGGCCGGCGTGCTGCGGCTGCTGCGCGGGCTCTGCGACGAGCTGGGGCTGGCGGTGCTGCTGGTCACCCACGACCTGGGCGTGATGTCGGCGGTGGCGGACGAGGTGAGCGTGATGAAGGACGGCCTCGTCGTGGAGTCGGGGCCGCGCGGGCGGGTGCTGCGGGAGCCCGAGCACGCCTACACGCGTTCCCTGCTGGAGTCCCTACCCGACGCGGAGGCGCAATGACTCTGTTGGCCATCGACGACCTGGTCGTCGAGCACCGCTCCCCCGGGCGTCCCGCCGTGCGGGCCGTGGCGGGGGCCAGCCTGACGGTCAACCCCGGCGAGGTCGTCGGGCTGGTCGGCGAGTCCGGATGCGGCAAGTCGACGCTGGCCCGCGCCGTCTGCGGGCTGAACCCGATCACCGCGGGCTCCATCGCGTTCGACGGGCAGCCGGTCACGCCGCTCGGCCTGCGGCGCAGGAAGCTGACCGGGATCCAGATGGTCTTCCAGGACCCGTACGCCTCCCTCAACCCCCGGCGGCGGATCGGCGACCAGATCGCCGACGGGCTGCGCACCTCGGCCGACACCGCCTCCTCGCCCGCCGACCTGCTGGAACGCGTCGGCCTGCCGCGGGACTTCGCCGGGAGGCACCCGCACGAGTTCTCCGGCGGGCAGCGGCAGCGCATCGCCATCGCCAGGGCGCTCGCGGCCCGGCCGCGGCTGCTGATCGGGGACGAGCCCATCTCGGCGCTGGACGCCTCCGCGCAGTCGCAGGTGGCCAGGCTGATGCGGGACCTGGCGGTGGACTCGGGCGCGGGGCTGCTGTTCATCAGCCACGACCTGTCCGTGGTGCGGCTGATCGCCGACCGGATCGCCGTCATGTATCTCGGCAAGATCGTCGAGGTGGGCGACACGGCAGAGGTGTGGGCGGATCCGCAGCACCCGTACACGAAGGCGCTGCTCCAGGCCATCCCCAAGCCGGACGGGATGGGTGTGCTGCCCGCCGAGCTGGCCGGTGACGTGCCGGACCCGGCGAACCCGCCGGGAGGGTGCCGGTTCAACCCGCGCTGCCCGTCCGTGATGGACGTGTGCCGCGTGAAGGAGCCGGAGTTCGGGCCGGTCGCCTGCTGGCTGCACGAGCCGAAGTGACCCCCGTCCCCGACGCCGCCGTGGGGCCGCAGGCCGCCCCGGGGCCGCAGGCCGCCGCGGCGCGGCTGGCGGCGGTGCGGGCGGCCATGGGCGAGGCCGGGGTGGACGCTCTCGTGCTGCGGCCCTCGCCGGACTCCCGCTTCCTCGGGAGCTTTCTCGGGAGCTTTCCTGGAGCCGGCCAGGGCACGTTTCTGGTGGTCACGCAGGACGTGGTGGCCGAGACCGCCGATCCGGCCGGGGTGGTGCCCTCGGGGGCGCGCCGGGTCGGGGTGGATCCGGAGATGCGGGTGCGGGAGCTGTTCGGGCTGGCGATCGAGGCCGAGCTCGTGCCCGCCTCCTCGGTGCTGTGGCCGCTGCGGCTGCGCAAGGAGCCGTACGAGGTCGAGGCCGTCGGGCGCGCGGTGGCGGCGGCGGAAGGGGTGCTGAAGCAGGCGCTGGAGCTGGCCTGGTTCGGTGTGACCGAGCGGGCGATGGCCTACCGGCTGCGGGTGCTGCTGGCCGAGTCGGGGTGCGAGGAGCTGCTGTCGCTGCGGGTGGCGGCCGGGGAGCACACGGCGCGGCCCGCGCACGTGCCCGGCGAGCGCGTCATCAACCCCGGGGACGCGCTGGGCGTGTCGGTGTGCGGGCGGTGGGGCGGCTACTGCGCCGAGGTGTCCAGGGCGTTCGCCGTGGCCGAGCCGCCGGATGACTTCGAGGCGATGTACTCGGTGGTGCTGGCCGCCCACCGGGCCGGGCTCGCGGCCGTGCGGCCCGGCGTGCCGGTGGACGAGGTGGCCAGGGCCGTGGGCGAGGTGATCGACGGCAGCGGGTACGGGCACTTCGCGGCGGCGCACGTGGGCCGGGGCGTCGGGCTGGGGCACGACGAGGGGCCGTGGCCGGGCGAGGACGCCGTGTTCGAGCCGGGGATGGTGTTCTGCCTGGAGCCCGCCATCTACGTGCCCGACCTGTTCGGGGCCCGGGTCGCGGACGTGGTGGTGTGCGCGGACGACGGGCCGGTGCCGCTGGGCGCGTACCCGCACACCCTGCACGTCCTCGACCGCTGAGGCAGCTCGACCGCCTCGGCCAGCCTGCGAGCCTCATCGGCCCACCCCGCCAGGAACGTCAGCGCCTCACCCCGCTCCCTGAACCGGCGGGCCGTGCCCCCACCCCTTCGCCGCCTTCCTTGCGGCGGGTCAGCACCTTGAGCACCGCCGACCCCCTGCGCACCCGCCAGACGCCGCCGGTCACCGCGTTCGGCGGGTGGTGCGTGAGCGGCTCGACGACGGGTGTCGGCGCCACCGAGCACCCGTGACGGTGTGTGATGATCCACGGCGAAGGGTAGTCCAGAATCATGCTGCGCATCGGCACGTGGAGGTCCGCCGGGTCGCTCGACGTGGTGGTCTGCGGCTGGCACGACGGCGGCCCAGGGCCTCTCGAAACGGGCATCAAGCTCATCTACGGGGTGGGCGGCCCGATGCCCGACTTTCCCGGGCTGCGCGTGGGCTCCCTCGTGGCGACGTCCGCGCAGGAGATCGCCGAGGCCCTGTCCCAGGGGATCGACGTGGTGGCCACCGCGCCGGACTGCTGCCCCTCGGCGCCGGTGGTGGCGGCGGGCATGTGGCACTACGGCTGGACCGGGAGCGATCTGGGCGCGCTGGCCGGGGCGACCGCCGCGGGCCTCGTCATGGCCGCGCAGCCGGGGCCGTGCGCGGTGGAGGTCCGCCGCGACGGGCGCAGCTCGCTCGACGGGGACGTGCGGGCGGAGGCCGTACGCGCCTGCCTGGCCGGAAGCGTCCCCCTGGAGTCGGTACGCCTCAGCCAGGAGGCCCCCAGCAGGCTCCTCATCACGCCCTTTTAGCCGCTTCCACCAAAGCCCGGCCCCGGCTTGGTGAACCCGGACGAATCGCGGCGGCCCCGCCGTCGAATACCGTCGCCTGTGAACGTCCGAGACGAGGAGCGGCAGGTTGGTCGAGGTCAGGGAGCTCCATGAGATGGCGGAGTTCGAGCAGGTGAACGCGCTGTTCGACGGCATCTGGCACTTCGGGACCGGCGCCCCGCCCATCACGGTCGAGCTGATGCGGGCCCTGTCGCACGCGGGCGGCCACGTGGCGGGCGCCTTCGACGGCGGCCGCCTGGTGGGCGGCTCGGTCGGGTTCCTGGCCGGCGGCGACGCCCTGCACTCCCACGTCACGGGGACGGCGGCCGGGCGCGGCATCGGGTTCGCGCTCAAGCTGCACCAGCGCCGCTGGGCCCTGGAACGCGGCCTGGAGCGGATCACCTGGACGTACGACCCGCTGATGCGCCGCAACGCCCACTTCAACCTGGCCAAGCTGGGCGCCCGGCCCCGCGAGTACCTGCCCTGCTTCTACGGGGTCATGGACGACGCGATCAACCAGGGCGACGAGTCCGACCGGCTCCTGACCGCCTGGCCGCTGTCGGATCCGCGCGTGGAGGCCCTAGCACGGCGGGAGCCGCGCGTGGAGGCCCTGGCACGGCGGGATCCGCGCGTCGAGCCGGGCCCGCGGGTGGATGCTCCGGCGCTACCAAAGCCGCCGGGGCTGGACGCGTCGCCGCCGGGTGCCGTGGTCGCGCTCGCCGACGTGGGCGGGCGGCCGGTGCCCGGCCCGGTGGACGCGGGCACGGTGCTGGTGGCCGTGCCCGCGGACATCGCGGGGTTGCGCCGCGCCGACCCGGGAACGGCCAAGACGTGGCGGCACGCCGTACGCGACGTGCTGGGCGCTCTGATGGCCGAGGGCCGCGCGGTCACGGGGTTCTCGGGGAAGTCCTACTACGTGGTGGAGACAAAGTGAAGATCACTGGAGTTGAGCTGCGGCGGATCGCGATGCCGCTGGTGGCGCCGTTCCGCACGTCGTTCGGCACGGAGACGGCCCGCGACGTCCTGTTGGTCAGGGTGGTGACGCCGGACGCCGAGGGGTGGGGCGAGTGCGTGGCCATGGGCGAGCCGCTCTACTCCTCCGAGTACACCGACGGCGCGGCCGAGGTGATCCGGCGCTTCCTGCTGCCCGCGCTGCCGAAGACGCTGGACGTGCACGACGTCGGGCGCGCGCTGGAGCCCGTCAAGGGCCACCGCATGGCGAAGGCCGCGTTGGAGACGGCGGTGCTGGACGCGCAGCTCAGGACGGCGGGCGAGTCGTTCGCCCGCTTCCTCGGCGCCTCCCGCACGCGGGTGCCGTGCGGGGTGTCGGTCGGCATCATGGACTCGATCCCGCAGCTGCTCGACGCCGTCGGGGGCTACCTCGACGAGGGGTACGTCCGCATCAAGCTCAAGATCGAGCCCGGCTGGGACGTCGAGCCGGTCCGGGCCGTGCGCGAACGGTTCGGCGACGACCTGCTCCTCCAGGTCGACGCGAACGCCGCCTACTCGCTGAGCGACGCCCGCCGCCTGGCCCGGCTCGACGCGTTCGACCTGCTGCTGATCGAGCAGCCGCTGGCCAACGACGACCTCGTCCAGCACGCCAGGCTGGCCGAACAGCTCAAGACGCCGATCTGCCTGGACGAGTCGATCGAGTCGGCCGAGCACGCGGCCGCCGCCATCGCGCTCGGCTCGTGCTCGATCGTCAACATCAAGCCCGGCCGGATCGGCGGCTACTTGGAGGCGCGGCGCATCCACGACCTGTGCCGGGCGAACGGGATCGCGGTGTGGTGCGGCGGCATGCTGGAGACCGGCCTCGGCCGGGCGGCGAACGTGGCCCTGGCCGCCCTGCCGGGCTTCACGCTGCCCGGCGACACCTCGGGGTCTCGGCGCTACTACTCCACCGACATCACCCGGCCGTTCGAGCTGTCCGACGGCCACCTGGAGGTGCCCGCGGGGCCGGGCCTGGGCGTGGACCCGATCCCGGAGGTGCTCGACGCGGTGACCACGAGCACGGAGTGGATCACGCTCTGAGCGTCGTCACGACGGCCTCCCCGCGGCTCCGGCGTGGGTCGCGGCGGAGGCTGTTGACTTTCCGCGTCCGTTTGACTACTAATCGCTGTGGAGCGTGTTCGCCGCAGAAAGGAGCCCCGTGCGTCCAGCCGCCGGAGCAGCCCTCGCCACCCTCACCCTCACCTGCTGTGCTCTCGCCTCGAGCCGTCCGGCCCAAGCCGCGGCCCCAGCAGGCAACGCACCCACCTGCGTAACCGTCTGGCAGACCACGGGCAGGATCACCAAGACCGGATACGCGCGCAACGACTGCGGCAGGACTCTCCGGCTGAACATCGTGTGGGCACGCGGGACCGACGGCGAGTGCTCCACCGTCCGGCCCGGCGGGACCATCTCCTCCCAGGTCGCAAGGGGCGTCCGGACCTTCGACGGAGCCGACACCTGCTGAGGTCCGCTGTTGGCGAATCGATCGTTTCGCCATGCTTCCGCCGGGTTCGAGCCGGCGCGACGGACGGCCGTACCTGGATGAACAGGTGACCCGCGCCATCCCGTTGCGGCAGGCCCGATGCGCGCCCGTCACCAAGCCCTGCCCGTCACGGCCCGCTGAAGGATTGCCAGGGCACCAGGCCGACGGTCGCCCACATGTCTCCGTACGGAAGGTGGAGCTACAACCAGGACATGTCCGTTCCGGAGGTCCCCGGAGGTCGCCTGGACAGCGTGCTGGCGATCACGCCGACAGACGTCTGGGCCGTCGGCGCGATCGGAGGCTACGACCCGGAGATGTATCCCCCGGCGAACTGCCGCCCAACCTCAGATGGCGGGGAGGGGGCGGAGACCCCGGGATCCCTCCCCACGCCGCTCGTCATGCACTGGAACGGGTCGGCCTGGCAGCGGGTGGAACTGCCACCGTTGAAGGGTGCTCTGCACGGCCTGACCGCCTTCGGCAAGAACAACCTGTGGGCGACCGGTACCGACCCCCGTCAGCCAGGTGTCGCGCTCCTCCTCCACTACGACGGCACGTCGTGGAGGCGCGAGGACATCAGCGCCGGTAACAGTGGTCACGCCGCCATCGCGGCCATCCCCGGCACCTCCAACTTGTGGGCCGTGGGCTCCGTCGGCGAGGACACCGACCACGAGCATGCTTTCGTCGCAAGACGGCGATGATCGGCGCCTTCCAGCCGTAGGTGACCTCAGCTTCCTCGTGTCTCACCGACTGGTGCCGCATTCCTCGAAGGGTGTCGTCACGGCATGGTGTGGTCTGAAACCTGCCGGTATCCGCCCTACCGCCGCTGCTTGGCTGGTTCCGTTACCCCACGGTCCCAACCCGAACGGAACCATGTCCACGATCACCCATGCCCGGCCCCGCTCACCCCTCGTCAGCTGGCTGGCCGTCACCTCGCTCACGCTGGGCATCTTCGCCATCGTCACCAGCGAGATCCTGCCCATCGGCCTGCTGACCGACATCGGCGCCGATTTCGGCATCTCCGACGGCACCACCGGGCTGACCATGACCCTGCCCGGCATCGTCGCCGCCGTCGCCGCGCCCGCCGTCACGCTCGCCACCGCCCGCCTGGACCGCCGGGTGATGCTGTGCGCGCTCATGGCGGTGCTCGCGATCGCCGACGTCCTGGCGGCGGTGGCGACCTCGTACTGGATCATGCTGGTCTCCAGGGTGCTGGTCGGCCTGACCATCGGCGGATTCTGGTCGATCGGGGCCGGGCTGGCCGCCCGCCTCGTGCCGCCGCGCTCGGTCGGCGCCGCCACCGCGCTGATCTTCTCGGCCGTCCCGCTGGGCTCGGTGCTCGGCGTCCCGGCCGGCACGTTCATCGGCCACCTCGCCGGCTGGCGAACCGCCTTCCTCGCCCTGGCCGCGTTGTCGGTCCTCGTCCTGATCGCCCTGCTGATGCTGCTGCCGCCGCTCCCCGCCCGCGAGGTCACCAGCGGCCGCGTCCTGCTCGGCCTCCTGCGCGAACGGGGCACCAGGATCGCCCTGCTGGCCACGTTCCTCATCGTCCTGGCGCACTTCGGCACCTACACCTACGTCACCCCCTTCCTCCAGAACGTCACCCACCTGGGCCCGGCCGCCGTCAGCGCCACGCTCCTGGCGTACGGCATCGCCGGGACGGCCGGGAACTTCCTGGCGAGCAAGGCGGTCGCGACCGCCCCACGAGCGGCCTTCCTGGCCTGCGGCGCCCTGATCGCCCTCACCACGCTCCTGCTGCCCGTAGCCGGCACCTCCACCGCCGGGGCCATCGCGCTGGTGGTCTTGTGGGGACTGGCCTACGGGGGCGTTCCCGTCTGCTCCCAGGCCTGGTTCATGAACGCCGCCCCTCGGACGCCGGAGGCCGCCACGGTCGTCTTCACCTCCTCCTTCCAGGCCACCTTCGCCCTCGGAGCGCTTGCCGGCGGCCAGGTCGTGGACGCCTTCTCGGTCTCCACGACGATGATCTGCGGCGGGCTGACCGCCCTCCTCATGGCGGCGGCTCTGTGGTCGCTCGCCAGGCCCCGCTGATGAAAAATTACTTCCGTGCCCCATCCTGAGAATCGAATAGAAGCCATGGTCGCCGAAGCCGGCTACCGGATTGACGAGCCGATCGTGGTCGGGCTGCAGCAACGCGACGAGGCGCCGGCTTTTCACGCGCAGGGGATGACGGCCAGGGGGGAGCCGTTGTCCGCCACGACGCCGGTCTACGCGGCCTCCCTTTCCAAACAAATGACCGCCGCATGCGTGGCCTTGCTCGTCCAGCAGGGTGCGCTGGACCTTGAATCCGCTCTGTCGCGCTGGCTGCCGCAGCTGCCTCCATGGGCCGACGACATCCGGCTCCGGCAGCTTCTCCATCACACCGCGGCGCTGCCCGCCGATCGAGACATCGACGCCATCCTGGCCGGAGATGCCGACCGGACCAGCGAAGGCGTCATCCAGGCTCTCACTCGATTTCCCGCCCTCCAGGGCAGCCCTGGCGGCAATTACGCCTATTCGAACGCGGGATATGTCTGCCTCGCCGCTGCGGCCGCACGAGCAGCAGGTCAACCGCTTCCGGATTTCGCGCGGGACCGGCTCTTCGCCCCGCTGTCGATGAGCGAGACGCTTTTCTGGGCCGGCCCCGCTCCCGCGCCTCCCGGCGCGGCACCGCTGACTCCTGAGCACCCCGCCCCGCTGTCCCTGGGTGACGGTGGCGTTTGGGCCACCGCCGGCGACCTGCTGCGGTGGAGCCAGGCGCTCAATGCCGACGAGCTCGGCGTCTCCACCATCATGCAAACCCCGGGCCGCCTCGATGACGGGACGCCGATCGACTACGCCTGGGGCATCGGCGTCCGCTCGCACGCCGGGCATCGCGTCTACCGGCACGGGGGCGGCTGGCCGGGGCTGCGGGCCATGCAGGCTCGGTTACCCGACCTGGGCTGGAGCATCGTGTTCACCGCGATCGCCGACGACACCGAACGTCGGACGGTGCTGCTCGGCCTCCTCCTCGACGGGGTGACGGAAGGCGACGCCCGGCTTTGACGCAGAACTCCGGCGGCATGCCGCTGCCGCGGACCGTGGTCTCGCACGTGACAGGGGTTTTTTCGGCGGGCTTCCGGCTGGCATGCTGCCATTCGTGAACGAGGATCAGGGGCTTGTTCCAATCCGGCCTGTCAGCGATGAGGACCTGGAAGCCGTCATGGCGCTGGCTCCCCGGCTCGCCGAAGGTGTGGCGGCGTGGCGTGATCCCGAGGGTGCCATGCGGGCGGCGCGGGAGTGGCTCGCCGGGTCCCTTGCCGCGGCCAAGAGCGGGCGGGGAGCGGTGTTCGTCGCGGTGGACGGCGGGGACTCGCAGGTGGTCGGCGTGGTGTCCGTCCAGCGGCAGCAGCACTTCACCGGTGCGGTGGACGCCTATGTCGGCGAGTTGGCCGTCCATCCGCGAGCCGTCCGAACGGGAGTGGGCCGGCGGTTGATGGCCGCCGCCGAGGACTGGGCCCGGCAGCAGGGTCTGCGCCACCTGACGCTGGAGACGGGGGCGGCCAACCCGGCCGCCCGGCGGTTCTACGCCGCGCTGGGGTACCTGGAAGAAGGAGTGCGGCTGACCCGTTCTCTGGAGACCGCAACTTCGTGAGAAGCAGTTGTCCATTTGGCGGGGGGCCGTTCGTGGTGATGGTGTGCGGCGGGCCTGCCGTACACCGGCCTCACCCATGAAGGGGAACACCGTGAAGTACATGATGCTGATCAACGCCGCTACCTCCGACGACCAGGACGACCCCTGCACCGTCGAGGACTGGATGGCCTACGACAAGGAGGTGCGCGAGGCGGGAATCTGGGTCTCCGGCGAGTCGCTGGCCGATCTGGTGACCGCCACGAGCGTGCGCGTGGACAGGGACGGCGTGCGGACCGTGACCGACGGGCCGTATGCCGAGACCCGGGAGGTTCTGGGCGGTTTCTATGTGATCGACGTGCCGGACCTCGACGTGGCGCTCGACTGGGCCGCCCGCTGCCCGGGAGCGCGCGGCGGCGGGTCGGTGGTCGTGCGCCCGGTCGCCGACTTCGGTGTCTGAGGTCTCTGAGGTGCGTGAGGTCGAGGCGGTCTTCCGGGAGGAGCGCGGCAGGCTGCTGGCCGCGCTCGTGCGCCGGTTCGGCGACCTCGACCTCGCCGAGGAGGTGACCTCGGACGCCATCGAGGCGGCGCTGAAGCACTGGCCGGTCGAGGGCGTGCCGCCCAAGCCGGGCGCGTGGCTGATGACGACGGCGCGGCGCAAGGCGGTCGACCGGCTCAGGCGCGACCAGGCCTTCGCCGCGCGGCTGGCCATCCTGCAGGTGGAGGCGGAGCGGGCGGAGCACGCCCCGCCGGCCGACGCGGACGGCGAGCTGCCGGACGAGCGGCTGCAGCTGTTCTTCACCTGCGCCCACCCCGCGCTGCCCGCCGAGGACCGCGGGGCGCTGACGTTGCGCTGCCTGGCGGGGCTGACCACGCCGGAGGTGGCGCGGGCCTACCTGGTGCCGGTGCAGACCATGGCCAAGCGGATCGTCCGGGCGAAGAAGAAGATCCGCGAGGCCCGCATCCCGTTCCGCGTGCCCGGCGCGGACGAGCTGCCGGAGCGGCTGCCCGGGGTGCTCCAGGTGATCTACTCGATCTTCACCGAGGGGTACGCCGCCAGCTCCGGCCCCGACCTGCAGCGCCTGGACCTGGCCGAGGAGGCGATCCGGCTGGCGCGCATCCTGCGCCGGCTGCTGCCCTCGGAGCGGGAGGTCGCCGGGCTGCTGGCGCTGTTGCTGCTGGTCCACGCGCGCCGCGATGCCCGTACCGGCCCCGGCGGCGAGCCGGTGCTGCTGGACGAGCAGGACCGCGGCCGCTGGGACCGGGACCTGATCCAGGAGGGCTCGGCGCTGGTGGTGACCGCGCTGAGCGGCGGCCCGCCCGGCGTGTACGGCGTGCAGGCCGCCATCGCGGCCCTCCACGACGAGGCGGCGGACCTGGCCACGACCGACTGGCCGCAGGTCGTGGCCCTGTACGACGTGCTGCTCGCACTCGACCCGTCCCCGGTGGTCGCGCTGAACCGGGCGGCGGCCGTGGCCATGCGCGACGGGCCGGAGGCGGGGCTGGCCCTGCTGGACGACCTGGCCGGCGAGCCACGGCTGCGCGGCTACCACCCGTACCTGGTGGCGCGCGCCGACCTGCTGCACCGGCTCGGCCGCCTCCCCGAGGCCGCCGCGGCCTATCGCGCGGCCCTGGAAGTGGCCGGGAGCGAGCCGGAGCGCGTCCACCTCCTGCGCCGCCTGGCCGCCGTCGAAGAATCCTGAGGAATTTCGCGGGCGGCGGTCCATCCGGCCGGGTCCCGTTCGTGGTCATGCCGTACCGGCCGCGGCTCGAAAACCATCGATCGAGGGGATCCGACATGCGACACGACGACATACTCGCCTGGACGAAGGCGGAGCGGCTCGGCCTCGCCGCCTTCCTGGAAGACCTGGACGACCACGAGTGGGACGCCGCCTCGCTGTGTGACGGCTGGACGGTCCGGGACGTGGCCGCCCATTTGACGCTCTCGACGCGTACCACCCTGTTCGTGGCGATCAAGGGCGCGATCCGGGCGCGGGGCGACTTCAACCGCATGGTCGCCGACCTCGCCCGGGAGCGTGCGGCCCGGTTCCAGCCGCGGGAGCTCATCGCGCAGCTGCGCGAAACGGCCGGCTCGGCCCGCCGCGCTCCGGGGGCGAGCCCGCTCGACCCGCTGGTCGACGCGCTCGTCCACGGTCAGGACATGGCCCGCCCGCTGGGCCGTACGCGCGAGATGCCCGCCGAGCCGGCGGTCGCGGCGCTCGACCACGTGGCGGCCAGCCGGTTCTACGGTGGCCGGGAGCTGCTGCGCACCACGCGGTTGATCGCCACGGACGCCGGCTGGTCGGCGGGCGAGGGACCGCGCGAGGTGCGCGGACCGGCGGCCGACCTCCTCCTGCTCGCCACCGGCCGCCGGGCCGCCCGCGAGAACCTGCGTTCCACACCGTGATCGCCGGCCGCGCTGTGGGTGCTGCTCGCGTTCTCCGGCAACCTGGTGCTGGTCTCGAATCGGCTCCGCGCTGGCGGGCTGGCTGCGCGGCCTCGGCGACCGCGTGGAACAGTCGTCGCACGCATGAGATCCACGCTGGCCACCTACCGGCACTGGCTCCGGTCCCGTCTGAGTGGTCCTCAGTGAGTGTTGCCGGTCTGCGCGTCGAGCTCGCCATCCCCGTCGGGCGCATCGGTGGCGAACTCGGTGGCGAAATCCTCCTCGTCCAAGGCGGCGCGGATCCTGGCGGTGATGCGGTCCACGTCGCCGCGTTCGGCCGGCGGCATCGGGGCTCCCGCGGATTCGCGAAGCCGGGCCGCCGTCCCCAGCAGGCGAGCGGCCCGTGCCGGCTCTCCTGCCAGCGCGTATGCACCCGCCAGCCCCTCCAGTGCGAGGGCGCGTGCCCGCGGATCGCCACCGGAACGTGCCACGTCCAGCCCTTGGCGGTGCAGCTCCAGCGCGGCACGGGCGTCGCCGTGGCGCTCGGCCACGAAGCCGAGTTCGGCCAGCAGCAGCGCCGGCCCCGGGTCGAAGTCGCGCGCGCGATGCCAGGCGAGCAGCCTCCTCAGGCGCACCTCGGCTTCGTCGAGGTGGCCCTCCCTGCGGGCGCCGAGCGCGAGCCCGATCTCGGCATGGACCTCCCCGGCCGCGTACCCGTGCTCGGCCGCCATCCGCACGGCCTGCCCGTGCAGCTCCTCCGCCCCCCGGAAGTCGCCGTTGAGCAGGGCGATCCGGCCGAGTCCGGTGAGCCGGTCCGCGGCCTCGGTCCAGAAGCCGAGCTCCTCGGCCAACTGGTGACCGTCTCGGTGCAGCCGCGCCGCGCGCTCGTAGTCGCCGCTGGTCTCGGCCAGGGCCGCGAGCGGGTACGTCGTCTGCAGCCGCCCCCAGCGGTCGTCCAGCTCCTCGAACAAGGCGTGGGCCGACTCTCCGTACTCCCGCGCCGCTCTCAGGTCACCGCGCATGAAGGCCTGCCGGGTCTGGACGCTGCGCGTGGCCGCGACTCCCCATCGGTCGCCGGCGGCCTGGAAGCAGGCCATGGCCCGCGCCATCGAGTCCTCGCTCCTGGCGAGGTCCTTGCCGCTGGTGAACAGGGCGTACCCGAGGAACCAGGTGGCCGGCGCGTCGTCGCTCTCGGGCACGTCGGCCGGAGCGTCGCCTCCGGCCAGGAGCGTGAAGCCGGCATGCCAGACAGCGGCTGCGTCGCGCAGGTCCGCCGGAACGTCGCCTGCCGGCGTCAGCGTCTCCTCCAGCGACCGCCGGGCCTCGGTGAACCGGCCGCGCAGCAGCCAGTACCAGGTCAGTGCCAGGGCCAGCCGCGTCGCACCGCTTGCGTCGCCCCGTCGCACGGCGCGGTGGAGCGCGGCACGCAGATTGGGGAGCTCCAGGTCCAGGCGGGCCAGCCGCCGCGGCTGCTCGGGGCCGCGCAGGTCGGCCTGCTCGGCGAGTCCGGCATAGTACGCGCCGTGCCGGGCCTCGGCGGATTCGGTCTCGCCCGACTCGGCCAGCCGTTCGAGGGCGTAGGCGCCGACCGACTCGGGCAGGTGGTAGCGCGGGCCGCCGGTGACGGTGACCAGCGAGTGGTCAACCAGCCGTACGAGCGGGTCGAGGACGTCCAGGTCCGGGCCGCCCACCGCCTCTGCGGCCGCCGGCGTGCAGCCGCCGGAGAAGACGGCCAGGCGGCGCAGGACCCGGCGGTCGTCCTCGCCCAGCAGGTCCCAGCTCCAGTCGATCACGGCGCGCAGGCTCCGCTGGTGGGGCGGCAGGGCGCGCGGGCCGTTCGCCAGCAGCCGGAACCGGTCGTCCAGCCGGGCGGCCACCCCCCGCACTCCGAACGCCCGCACCCGGGTGGCGGCCAGCTCCAGGGCGAGGGGGAGGCGGTCGAGGCGGCGGCAGATGGACGCGACGGCCTCCGGATCCAGGTCCGCCCCGGTCGCGAGCGCCTGCGCGCGGGTCGTGAACAGGCGCTCGGCGTCGTCCTGCGACAGCGGCGGCACCGTCCACACCGCCTCTCCGGCCAGTCCGAGCGGCTCTCTGCTGGTGGCCAGGACGCGCAGGCCCGTGGCGGCGCGCAGCAGCCGGCGTACGAGATCGGCCGCCGAGTCGATCACCTGCTCGCAGTTGTCGAGCACCAGCAGCAGCCGGCGCGACCGCAGCAGGTCCTCCAGCCGCACTGCCGCATCCTCGCGCACGCCCAGGGCGGCACTCACCTGCTCGTCCGCGCCGACCGCCTCGGCCAGCCCCACGACGCGCACCTCGCCGAGCCGGCCGTCCCCTCCTTCGAGCCTGGCCACCTCCTCCGCCAGCCGGGTCTTGCCCACGCCGCCGAGCCCGGTCAAGGTCACCAGCCGGTTCCCGGCCAGCAGCTCGCGTACGGCGGCCACGGCCGGGTCGCGCCCGACGAGCTCGGTCAGCGGCGCCGGTGTGGAGGAGGCCGGGACTGTCGTCGGGAACCGGGGCGGGCTCAGTTCCGGATCGTGGGTCAGGATCGCCTGATGGAGGGCGGTCAGCTCGGGGCCGGGATCGGCGCCGAGCTCGTCGGCCAGCCGCTCCCGCAGCTCGGCGTAGGCGGCCAGTGCCTCGGCCTGCCGCCCCGCCTGGTACAACGCACGAAGCTGCACCGCGCGCAGCCGTTCGCGCAACGGGTGGAGCGCCACCAGCTCGCCCAGCTCTCCTAGCAGCTCGAGGTGTTGCCCCAGTTCGAGCCGGGCCTCGGCCAGCGTCTCCAGCGCGATCAGCCGCTGCTCCCGCAGCCGGGTGGCGGCGACGGCGACGAACTCGGCGTCGGCCAGGTCGGCGAACGCCTGTCCCCGCCACAACGCCAGCGCGTCCGCCAGCAGGTCCGCGCGGGCGCGCGGATCGTCGCTCGCGTACGCGGCGGCCGTCATGCGGGCGAAGCGCCCGGCGTCCACGTCCTCAGGTCCGACCCGCAGCGCGTATCCCGGCGCCTGGGACACCACCAGCGCCTCGGCCCCGGGTTCGGCCCGGCCCAGCGCGCCGCGCAACCGGGAGACCTTGGTCTGCAGCGCCCCGGACGGATCGCCCGGCAGGCGTTCGCCCCACAGGTCGTCCACCAGCCGGTCGGCCGCCACCGGCCGCCCGGCGTGGACGAGCAGGTCCGCCAGCAGAGCGCGGACCTTCGCCTCCGGAATCGCGACCGGCCGCCCATCGGACGTGGTGACGGCCAGCGGCCCCAGATACGCGAAGTGCATGCCGCAACGCTACCCAGCGGCCGACAGGAGATCGACAGCATCCCGACAGCGTCGCCGCGCAGAGTGGTCGCCGAAAGACAGAGCACAGGGTAAGGAGTTCTCGCATGGACGTATCGGTGGTCGGCCTGGGGCAGATGGGCACCCGGCTGGCTCAGGCGTTCCTGGCGGCCGGGTATCGGACGGTGGTGTGGAACAGGACGCGGGCCAAGGCGGACGCGCTGGTCGCGCAGGGGGCGACGGCTGCGGCGACGGTCACGGAGGTGGCCGCCGCCCCGCTGGTGGTGGTCTGCCTGACCTCCTACGACGCCGTCCGCGAGGTGCTGGATCCCGTACGGGACGAGCTGCGCGGCAAGACCGTGGTGAACCTCACCTCCGGCACTCCCGGCACCGCCCGCGAGATGTCCGCCTGGCTGGGCGGGCACGGCGTGGGCTACCTGGACGGCGCGGCGATGAGCGGCACGCGGCTGGTCGGCCGGCCCGAGGCACTGTTCGTGCTGAGCGGTGACGCGGACGCCTTCGCCGCGCACCGGGCGGCGCTGGCGAGTCTGGGCAACGCCGTGCATCTGGGCGCGGACCCGGCGCTGGCCTCGGTGTACGACGGTGCGCTGTTCGGCCTGGCGTGGGGCACGCTGGCGGGCTTCTACCACGCGGTGGCCCTGGTCTCCGCGGAAGGAGTCGCCCCCACCGCGTTCGCGCAGGCGGCGGTGGGCCACATGCCGTTCGTGACCTCGCTCCTGACCGAGCACGCCCGCCAGATCGAGGAGGGCCGCTATCCGGACGACGACGGCACGGTGGACGTGCACGCCGCCGCGATGGACCACCTCATCCATGCGAGCGCCGCCGCAGGCGTGCGCACGGACGTGCCGGACCTCTTCAGGGGTCTGCTGGAGGTGGCCGCCACCGGCGGCCACAGCGCGGACGGCATCGCGAGCACCGCCCAGGCCCTGTCCAAGGAGTCGCGGCGTGACTGAGCGCGACGCGCCGCGCGTGACGGTCCTCGGCCTGGGCCGGATGGGTACGGCCATCGCCCGCGCCTTCCTGGCCGCCGGTTACCGCACCACCGTGTGGAACCGCACCGCCGCCAAGGCCGGTGTCCTGACCGCTGAGGGAGCCGTACCCGCCGGCGACGTGACCGCGGCCGTCGAGGCCGGCCCCCTGGTGATCGTGCCGCTGCTCGACCCCGGCGCGGTCCGGCAGGCTCTGGAACAGGCCGCGCCCCGCCTGGCCGGTCGTACGGTGGTCGGCCTCGCCAACGGCACCCCGCAGCAGGCCGGGGACCTGGCGGCCTGGGCGGCGGGGCACGGCGCCGACTACCTGGACGGCGCCATGATGGCCCTGCCGCACACGGTCGCCACGCCGGAGGCGTTCTTCTTCTACAGCGGGCCGGAGCGCGCGTATGCCGAGCATCGCACGGCGCTGGAGGTGATGGCCGCCGCCCACTACGTGGGCGCCGACCCGGCCGCGGCGGAGGTCCACAGCCTGGCCGTGCTCGGCACCGGGTACGCCGCGCTCACCGGGTTCCTGCACGCCGCGGCGCTGCTGGAGACCTTCGGCACCGATCCCGAGACGCTGGCGCCGGCGGCGGCCGCCTGGCTGCGGGGCATGGCCGCGTTCCTGCCCGAGCTGGCCGGGGAGGCGGGATCGGGCCGGTACGGGGGCGCGGCCTCGACCATCGACCTGAACAGGCCCGCGGTGGACACCCTGATCGCCGTCAGCGGCGAGCGCGGCGTCGACCCGGCCCTGCACCGGCCGCTGAAGGAGCTGCTCGACAGGCGGTCGGCCGACGGGCATGGCGACGACAGCTTCGCCGCCGTATACGAGCTGCTCAGGGTCCGATGAGGGGCGCAGGACAGGAATGCGGCCGGCCACCCAGATGGGCGACGGGAGGGTGGCATCGGTTCGCCCAGGCCTGGGAATATTCGGTTGCGGTCGTGTGCTGAGGATCGCACTATGTTCCTCATGTTCCTGCACGCTCTCCTTGCGACGCCCGCGGTGCCGGGCGTGCTCGAGCGTGCCTGCGACGGCCTGGAGCGTTGACCTCCTCCCGTGAGTCCTGAGGTGACCCGGCGGGGGGAGGTTGTCGGCCCCGAGCACGGGTCACACGGAAACCAGGTCTCAAGGAAGGAACCATGGCCAAGCAGGCCTACGTACGGAACAAGCCGCATCTCAACATCGGCACGATGGGGCACGTCGACCACGGCAAGACCACGCTGACCGCCGCCATCACGAAGGTGCTGGCGCAGCGCGGGCAGGCCACGTACACGCCGTTCGAGCGGATCGACCGCACGCCCGAGGAGGCGCGGCGCGGGATCACGATCAACATCTCGCACGTCGAGTACGAGACCGCCACCCGCCACTACGCGCACGTGGACATGCCCGGGCACGCCGACTACGTGAAGAACATGATCACGGGGGCGGCGCAGCTGGACGGCGCGATCCTCGTCGTGTCCGCGCACGACGGGATCATGCCGCAGACCAGGGAGCACGTGCTGCTCGCCAAGCGGGTCGGCGTCGAGCACCTGGTCGTGGCCGTCAACAAGGCCGACGGCGCGGACCCGGAGCTGACCGACCTGGTCGAGCTGGAGCTGCAGGAGCTGCTGGCCGAGCACGGCTACGACGGCGTCCCGATGGTGCGGGTGTCCGGGCTGCGGGCGCTGGAGGGCGACCCGGTCTGGATCGCGTCGATCGAGGCGCTGCTCCAGGCGGTGGACGAGCACATCCCCGTGCCGGTGCGGTACGTGGACGCGCCGTTCCTCATGCCGGTCGAGAACGTGCTCACGGTCACCGGCCGGGGCACGGTCGTCACCGGGGCCATCGAGCGCGGCACCGTCCGGGTCGGTGACACGGTGGAGGCGGTCGGGTTCGGTGACGCGTTCGGCGCCGTCGTCACGGGAGTGGAGACGTTCGGCAAGACGATGGAGCGGGGCGAGGCCGGTGACAACGCGGCCGTGCTGCTGCGCGGGGTCCGCCGCGAGCAGGTACGGCGCGGCATGGTGCTGGCGGCGTCCGGCAGCCAGCGGGCCCACCGGTCCTTCACCGCCCGCGTGTACCTCCTGACCGCGGAGGAGGGCGGGCGGCGCAAGCCCATCGCGTCCGGGTACCGGCCGCAGTTCTACCTGCGGACGACCGACGTGCCCGGGGAGCTGACGCTCGGCGCCGACGCCGTCGCCGCCCGGCCGGGTGACACGGTGGACGTGTCGGTCGAGCTGGGCAAGGCGGTCGCGCTGGAGCCCGGGCTCGGCTTCGCCATCCGCGAGGGCGGGCTGACGGTCGGCGCGGGCACGATCCTCACCGTGCCCGACGCCTGACCCGCTCTCGGTCCGGTCAGGGGCGGGAGCCCGTCGCGAAGCGGACCGTGCGGGGAAGCACGAAGCGGTCCTGGGGGAGCGCCGCCTCCAGGGCCGCCCGGGCCTCCTCGCGCAGGTGCTCCGGGATCGCCTCCAGCGGGGCCCTGCGGGCGGCCGACCAGAGCCAGTCCCACACCTGTCCCGCCTCGACGACCACCTCGAACACCACGTCCTCGTGCCGGACCCCGCCCAGCCCGCCCGCCTCGAACAGCCCGGTCAGCTCCTCGGCCGAGCCCAGCGTGTGGCTGAACGGGGCGCCGCCCGCCCCCGCGGTGTACGGCTCCAGCGCCCGCCCCACCAGGCCGAGCAGCTCGACCTCGACCGGGCTCGACCGGACCAGCAGGCTGGCGGACAGCCGGCCCCCGGACCGTAGCAGCCCGGTCATCGAGCGTACGGCGGCCAGCGGGTCGGGCAGGAAGTACAGCATCATCCCGGCCAGCACGACGTCGAACCGCTCGCCCGGCAGCAGTTCCTCGGCCCGCTCCGCGTCGCCCAGCAGGACGGTCGCGTGGCTCAGGCCGTGCCGCTCGATCTCGGCCGTGGCGGCGGCGACCATGCCGGGCGCGAGGTCGAGCCCGACCACCCGCCCCGTGGGGCCGACGGCCTGGGCCGCGGGCACGAGCGAGGCGCCCGTCCCGCAGCCGGCGTCCAGGACGCGGTCGCCCGGCCCGGGCGCGGCCTGGCGTACCAGCTCGGCGGCCACGGGCGCGAAGAACGGCACCCCCACCTGCTCGTACGTCCCGGACGCGCGGTCGAACACACCGGCCAGGTATTCCTTGGCATCCATCACATTCCTCCCGTTGAACGTCGGTGAACGGTCAGCACGAAGGCTGCGCGGCCCCCGGGAAGGGGACCGCGCATGATCAGATCCGTCGGTCAGCTGGGCTCGAAGCGGAGCCTGAACGTCACCCGCCCGGCCCTGAGGTCGTAGGCGGGAAGGGCGCCGGGCCCGCAGGTGGCGGTGCCGATGCCCTGCTGGGCCAGGTCCAGGCCGAGATGCACGCGCTCTCCCGGCACCAGGTCCGGCCGGTGCCGCGCCCGGTCCAGGTCGAAGGCGCTCCACGGCCGCGCGGTCAGCCCGAACACCGGGAACCCGCGCACCGTGAAGGCGCCGAAGTCGGCCCAGCGCACGTCCGCCCGGTGGCCGTTCTCCTGCGGGAACACGTACGGCGTCTGGAACTCGTCGAGGCTCGCCCGCCAGCGGCCGACCCTGGCGGCCATGCCGGTGTCCGGGTACGCCTCGCCCGGCCCCCTGCCGAACCAGGTGACATTCTCGACCGCGCCCGCGGGCAGCGTCATGTCCAGCCCGAGGCGCGGGATCGGATCGGCCCAGTCGCCCTCCGGCTCGACGTCCACCGTCAGCTCCAGGCCAGCGCCCGCGGCCGTCCAGGTGTAGGTGGCGCGCAGGCCGAGGTCGGTCGCGGCCGGGGCCACCCGGGTGCGCACGGTCAGCGCGTCGCCGATCTCGACCTCGTCCACGCGGTGGGTGAGGCGGTGCAGGCCGAGCCCGCGCCACTTGCCGGCCAGCCCGCCGTAGGTGTCGTTGTCGGTGGGCGCCCGCCACAGCCCGAGCCGCGGCCCCTCCACCTCCACGCCGAACAGCCTGACCAGGCGCCCGGTCTCCAGGTCGAAGGCCGACTCGCCCACGGAGATCTCACCGCCGTCGCGGACCAGTCCAGCGGTCCACGTCGCGGGCGCGCCCTCGACGGCCTCGCCGACGAGCGGTGACAGGAGCGCCTGGCCCCACGCCACCTCGTGGCCCGCCCCGGCCCACGGCTGGTCGGCCGCCAGCACCGCGCGTACGATCAGCCACACCTCGGAGCCCGGGTCCGGGCCGGTCGCGGCGGGCAGCTTGACCTCGCCGCCCTCGGCGGGCACGGTCAGCCGGTGCTCGGCGACCGTCTTCCCGTCCGCCTCCACCGTGGCCAGGAACTCCAGGTGGGACAGGTCCGCGAAGCCGTGGCCGTTGACGACGCGCACCACGCCGTCCCCGAACTCGAACCGCACCGGCTCGAAGACCTTCTTCAGGTCGATCAGGCCCGGCGACGGCGTGCGGTCGGGGAACACGAGGCCGTCGATGACGAAGTTCGAGTCGTGCACGGGCTCGCCGTAGTCGCCGCCGTAGGCGTACTCGTACTCCGGATGCGCCAGCCCGTGGTCGATCCACTCCCAGATGAACCCGCCGGCCAGCCGCGGATACTTCTCGAACAGCTCCTGGTACTCGGCCAGCCCGCCGGGCCCGTTGCCCATGGCGTGGGCGTACTCGCACTGCATGAACGGCATGCCCCGCCGCCGCGCGTCCAGCTCGGGGTCGTCCAGCGGCGCCTCCTCGCGCCGCCCGATGAGCTCGACCTCGGCGTGCGAGGCGTACATGCGGGAGTAGACGTCGGTGTGCGCGCAGGAGCGGTCGCCCTCGTAGTGGATCGGGCGGGACGGGTCGCGTTCGCGGGTCCAGTCGGACATCACGGCCAGGTTCCTGCCGACGCCCGCCTCGTTGCCGAGCGACCACATGATGACGCTGGGGTGGTTCTTGTCGCGTTCGACCATGCGGCGCATGCGGTCGAGCAGCGCGTCGGCGTAGCGGGGGTCGTCGGTGGGGTTGCCGCGCCAGCCGACCTCGCCGAAGCCGTGGGTCTCGAGGTCGCACTCGTCGACGACCCACAGGCCCAGCTCGTCGCACAGGTCGAGGAAGTCGGGGTGGGGCGGGTAGTGGCTGGTCCTGACGGCGTTGACGTTGTGCCGCTTCATCAGCAGCACGTCCTCGCGCATCGTCTCGTACGTCACCGCACGGCCGCTCTCCGGATGGAACTCGTGCCGGTTCACGCCCTTGAACAGCAGCGGGCGGCCGTTGGCCAGGAGCACGCCGTCCACGATGGAGATCGTGCGGAAGCCGACGCGCAGCCGTACCGTCTCCTCGGGGAGGGTGAGGACGGCGTCGTACAGGCGGGGCGTCTCGGCCGTCCACGGCTCCGCCTCCAGCGTCACCTCCGCCCCGGGCGCGAGGTCCGCGACCCCCAGTTCGGGGACGCTCAGCGTGCCCGAGCCCTCGAAGCTCAGCGTGCCGCGCCCGTCCGCGTAGGAGGCGCGGACGAAGACGTCGGCGGTGGAGCGGGTGAGGGTGACGTCGCGGAAGATGCCCGGCAGCCACCACATGTCCTGGTCCTCGAGGTAGCTGGCGGCCGACCACTGGTGCACGCGGACGGCCAGCACGTTGCGCCCCGGCCGCAGGTACGGCCCCGCGTCGAACTCGGCGGGCAGCCTGCTGCCGGTCCAGAAGCCCAGCTCGTGGCCGTTGAGCCAGACCCTGGCGAAGGAGTCGGCGCCCTCGAACCGCAGCCGGCCGCCCGTCCATCCCTCCGGCAGGTCGAACACGCGGCGGTAGTCACCCGTCGGGTTCTCGTTCGGGACGTGGGGCGGGTCGACGGGGATCGGGAAGTCGACGTTGGTGTAGGCGGGCGCGCCGTGCCCGTGCAGGTTCCAGTGGGACGGGACCGGGAGCTCGTCCCAGCCGGCGTCGTCGAAGGCCGGCTGGGCGAAGTCGTCCGGGACGTTCGCGGTGGGTGAGAGGCGGAAGCGCCACGTGCCGTTGAGGTCGAGGGCGGGCGCGTCAGAGCGGAGTGCTGCCCGGGGTTCGAGCAGACCCGAACCGGGGGAGAAAGTTTCGAGATCCATCGCGGTCGAGCCTAGAGGTTAGAGATGGTTTCGTCATCGATGAGTTTTCTGTCCTCACTTGGGCGGAACATGATTCGGCCTCACCCTCCGAGCTCGTAGACGCGGTGCGCGTTCTCCGCGCCCACCATCCAGGCCACCCGCATCGCCTGCTCCACCGACCACTCCCCCTCGGCCACGAACCCGCCGAGCACCCGCGCCATCGCCCGCCGCCACAGCAGCGCCCCGAGGTGGTGCAGCTCGGCCGGGCCGAAGCCGTCGGAGGAGAAGAGCAGCTTCGCGAACGGCGCCACCTCCAGGCTCTCGGCCACCAGCGCCACGCTGCGCGCGCCGGTGTAGCTCACGCCGAGGCCCACGTCGAAGTACACGTTTGGGTACGCGTGCGCCAGCAGCCCCGCGTGCCGCTGGTACGGGTAGCAGTGCAGCAACAGCAGCGGCACCCCGGTCGGCTCGGCCAGCTCGATGAGCCCGCGCAGCAGCAGCGGGTCCGAGCGGCGCAGGTCCACGTCCGGGTCCCCGAACCCGACGTGGAACTGCAGCGGCAGGCCCCGCTCCAGCCCCGTCCAGATGAGGTGGCGCAGCAGCACGGGATCGGACAGCCGCCCGCCCCCTTCGGACAACCAGCGCCCGGCGGCCTCCGTGACCTCCTCGCGAGCGGGCGGCGCCGGGTCGAAGTCGAGACCGCAGCGGTAGGCGGCGATGCTCTTGAGCCCGCGCGCCGTACGCGTGCGCTCCCACAGCGCCTCGGCGAACCGGTCGGCGAACGCCCCCGCCCCGCACCCGCCGGCGGCCACCTGCTCGGCCACGGTCTCCAGCCGCACCACCTCGTCGGCGGGCACGCCGGTGACCTCCGCCATGCCGGAGGGCCCGAGCAGCTCCTCGCCGCGGTAACCGGTCTCGACCAGGAAGTGCCCGATGCCGCTCGCGCCGAGCAGCAGCCGGTTGGCCTCGTGGGCGCCGAGCCGGGCGCGCCTGGCCAGGTACTCCTCCGGCGTGCAGTGCGGGTCGAGCCCGAGCACCGGCGCGCAGTGCCGCAGGATGGCATGGCCGACCTGGGAGTCGAACGGGGTCATCCACGACGGCACCGGCCGGTCCGACTCGGTGATCAGCTCCTCGAACGCCCGGCGCGACAGGTCGTGGGACGTGACGCCGTGCACGTGGTGGTCCACCAGCGCCATCTCCTCGATGGCGCGCACGAAGCCGGCGGGCATGAGGTCGAGCTCACTGGACATCGGCCGCGTCTCCCCAGGTCTGCGTACCCGGTCAGGATAGGCAGCTACCCGTGCCGGGAGGGGTTCACGCGCCGCGGTGAAAAGTTGTGGCCATGGGTGACAAGACAGACGAAAACTGTTTTAATCCCGCCTAGGTCCCAGTATGACCGTTTTCCTCGAGCAGGAAAGGCGGGTCCGTGCGAGCACCAGGTGGCGAAGTAGTCATCACCGGCGGTCTCGGTTTCATCGGCTCACATCTGGTGGACGCCTACCTCGCGGCGGGCCACCGCGTACGGATCATCGACTCGAACGCCGGAGCGGTCGTCGACGGCGAGGACTACGACACCGACCCGCGCTGCACGGTCATCAGGCAGCGCGTGGAGGACCACCTGGCCTCCGGCGGCGACTTCACGGGCGTGGACCGCGTCATCCACGCGGCCTCCTACGTGGGCCCGGCCAGCATCCTGTCGCGCTCGGGGCGGCTCGGGCACGACATCATCGGCAGCACAGCGCCGGTCATCGAGGCGTGCGCCGCCGCCGGGGTGCCGCTGTGCATGTTCAGCTCGGCCGAGGTGTACGGGCGCAGCGGCGTGCTCGACGAGAAGGACGACATCGTCGTGCCGGCCCAGTACAACACGCGCATCGAGTACGCCGTCGCCAAGACGCTGGCCGAGGCCATGGTCTGCAACAGCCGCCGGCACGGGTTACGCGGCATCGTCATCCGGCCCTTCAACGTGGCGGGCGCGCGGCAGTCGCGGGCGGGCGGGTTCGTGATGCCCACGTTCGTGCAGCAGGCCCTGGCCGGGCGGCCGATCACGGTGTTCGCGGGCGGGGAGCAGGTCAGGGCGTTCATCGCGGCCGGCGACCTGACGGCGTTCCTCCTCGGCTTCATGGACGCGGCGCTGGACGGCGACGACGTCATCATCAACGTCGGCAACCCGGCCAACGCCGTCACCGTCATGGAGCTCGCCGAACGCGTCAAGGCCCTGCTCGGCAGCTCCTCCCCCATCGTCGGCGTGGACGGCCGCACCGTGCACGGGCCGGACTACGCCGAGGCGGAGTCCTTCCACAAGATCCCGGCGCTCAGGACGGCCACCGACCTGGGCTGGCGGCCCCGCGTCACCCTCGACGAGCTGATCATGGCCACCGCCGACTACTACCGCGCCCGCGAGGACCGAAGGGCAGTGAATGCGCCGCTTTGACCGCGTCCTGGTGATCTCCCCCCACGCCGACGACGAGGTCCTGGGCTGCGCCGGTCTGATGGCCGCGCAGGCCGAGCTCGGCGCCGAGGTGCACGTCCTGTATCTGGCGGTGGACGGCATGCGCCACTACGGGCTGGCCGGCGCCACGACCTACCCGCAGCGGCTGGAGGAGCTCGAGGCCGTGCGGGGCCTGCTCGGCTTCACCTTCGAGATCGCGTACGGGGACCGCGGGCTGACCGAGCGGCTCGACACGCTGCCGCGCCGGGAGCTGGTGGACCTGTTCGAGCAGGCCCTGAACGAGCGCCGGCCCGACCTGCTGCTGCTGCCCAGCTTCGCCGACTACGACCAGGACCACTGCGCGGTCTTCGACGCCGGGTTCGCCGCCGCCCGCCCGATCGCGCAGCAGTTCGGCAAGTGGCTGGTGCCGAACGTCTTCATGTACGAGATGTCGAAGATCCAGTGGGCGTCCGAGCCGATGCCCCGCTCGACGGCGTACTGCGACATATCCACTTATATGGGGCGGAAGCTGGAGGCGCTGCGGGCGTACAAGAGCCAGCACCGGCCCTCGCCCCACATCAGGAGCGAGGACTCGGTGACGGCGCTGGCCACGTTACGCGGAGCGGAGATCGGCGTCACTCATGCGGAGGCGTTCGGGGTGCTGAGGGAGGTCCTGTGAAGACGTTCGCGTTCGCCACCGGGATGGAGTTCGCCGCGCCGGCGGTGGACGTGCTGGTGGCTCAGGGCACCCCGCCGTCGCTGCTGATCGGCTACCCGCCGAAGCTGCAGCACCGCTCCGGGTTCGCGCCGCTGCGGGAGGCGTCCGAGAAGCACGGCATCCCGCTGCTGGAGACGGCCGACATCAACGACGGGCAGGCGTACGAGCTGGTCAAGGGCATGGACCTGTTCGTGATCGCGGGATGGTCGCAGCTCGTGCGCGACCCCCTGCTGTCGGTGTGCCCCCTGGGGTCCATCGGGCTGCATCCCACGCGGCTGCCCGAGGGGCGGGGGCGGGCCGCGCTGCCGTGGACGATCATCAAGCGGCTGGAGACGAGCGCGGTCAGCCTGTTCTTCCTGGACGAGGGGGCCGATACCGGGGACCTGATCGCGCAGCGGGAGTTCACGATCACCCGGCGTGACGACGTCGGCGCGGTCTACCGCAAGGTCACCGAGATCAACGTGGACCTGCTGGCGACGTACATCCCGCTGCTGCTGGAGGGCCGCGTGGTGGCGCGCCTGCAGGGGCCCGGCGGGTCATGGTGGGAGAAGCGGCGGCCCGAGGACGGGCTGATCGACTGGTCGCGGCCCGCCTCCGACCTCTACGACTGGGTACGGGCGCTGACCTCGCCCTATCCGGGGGCGTTCACGTCCGTCTCCGGGCGGCGGCTGTACGTGCACAGCGCAGATCTCATCGAGCACGGCGGCACGGAGCCGGCCGGGACCGTGCTCGCCCCCGTGTGGTCCACGGGGACCGGCGGGGTGCTGGTGGCCTGCGGGTCGGGGCTCCTGGTGGTACGCGAGGTGCAGTGGGAGGGCGGGGACCGGCGTGACGCCCTGGACCTCGTCGAGTCGGGCGAGCTCACGGTAGGCGCATGCCTGGGGGCGTGAATCGGAGCGTGCGGCTGAGCGGGGCCGTGATGGCGCATCCCCGGCGCAGGGAGGCGGCGGCGCGGCTGGCGGGGGGCATGCTGGACGTCGTCACCGACCCCGATCCGGGCGGGCGGCCCTCGGCGTTCCGCACCTCGCTGCTGGCCTGGTCGAGCATCCCCGGCGACTCCACCCACCACTTCGTCCTGCACGACGACATGGTGCTGTCGAGCACGTTCTTCGAACGGGCCGAGCGCGCCGCCCGCGCCATGCCGCACGCCGCGCTCGCCCTGTTCGCGTTCTGGAACTCGCGCAACGGCGCCGCCGTACGCCAGGGGGCGCTGGCGGGGGCGCGGTGGGTGGCGGGGGCGGGCGAGTACACGCCAGTGGCCGCCCTGCTGCTGCCCAAGGAGGTCGCCGAGGGGTACGTGGAGTGGGCCGCGGGCCGGGGCGACACGTGGCCCGACGACGTGCTCATGGGGCGCTACCTGCGGCAGGCAGGGGTGCCGGTGTTCGTGGCGGTGCCCAGCCTGGCCGAGCACGAGGACCTGGCGAGCCTGGTGGACAACGACTTCCAGGGGGTGCGCCGCGCGCCGTGCTTCTTCACCGACGACCCGCTGGCGGGCCTGGGCGAGGACTCCTTGCTCGATGATCTGCCGGTGATCCCGTTCTTCAAGCGGGGGGTCGCGCAGTGTGCCGTGCGGGTGCCGGGGTCGGGGCGGTGGCGGGACCTGCGGTGCGAGGACTATCTGGCGGGGCTGGGGATCGACGCGGGCGCACTGTCGGCGCGGGCGGGCGCGGGGGCGCACGGGGCGCTGTGGCTGACGGCGTACACGATGGGGGTCGTGCACGGGGGGCGGGGGCTGGGGGACGCCCGGGTCGTGGACGAGGCGCTGGCCACGATGGGGCCGGGCGGGTTGTGCCACGAGCTCTCGGGGCGGGAGCTGGGGCGGCTGTCGGCGGAGCTGCACGAGGTGGCGCGGGCGGGCCTGGCGGCAGGCCTCGCGGCGGACCCGGCGGATCGCGCGCCGCGCTCCGCTCCCTCGCCGCCCCTGGCCGATCGCGCGCCGCGCGCCGTGCCGTCCCCACTCCCCTCGACCGTGGCCCCGGGGCCGGGCGCGGTGGTGGCCGTGAGCGGTGCCGAGACCTTCGTCCGGGAGCACCTGGCCCATGCCCTCGCCGACCGGGGCCTCCGTCTCGCCGCCGTGGACTCCGGCGCGCCGGTGGTGCACGTGTGCGCCCTCGGCTGGTCCCCGGCCGCCGACCCGGAGGAGGAGCTGCGACTGGCGCGGGCGGCCTTCGCGGGCGGGCGGGGCGGGGTGCTGCTCAGCTCGGTCCACGTCTACCCGCGGCGGAAGTGGGTGGACGAGCAGACGCCCGTGTCACCCGCCGCCACGCCGTTGTCGCGCGCCCTGCTGGAGGTGGAGGCGGCCGCGCCGGGAGCGGCGGTGCTGCGGCTGGGCGAGCCGTACGGGCCCGGCATGCCGCAGCGGGGGCCGGTGGCCGACCTGGTGCTGCGGTCGTCGCTCAACCGTCCCGCGCCTGTTTCGGGGCCCCCGGTGCAGCTGGTGCACGTACAGGACGTCGCCGGGGCGGTGCTGGCCGCGCTGGAACGCGGGGTTGCGGGGCGCGTCTACAACGTCGCCAACCGGAAGCGGCTGCGCACGGGCGAGCTGGCCGAGGCGGTGGCCAAGGCGGTGCGGCCGATGGACGTCAAGACGTCCGACGAGCCTCCCGGCCCGCTGGTGAACGTCGAGCGGGCGGGGACCGAGCTGGGGTGGCGAGCCGGTGTGACGCTGGACTACGGGCTGCATACGTTCGCGCAATGGCTGGCCTACGAAAGCGACCGCCCTCAGGCGGACTGAGCCACGGCGGGAGAGGGGCCGCCGGCCAGGAGCACGCCACGCCGCGTTGGCCTGCAGGATGTCGACCCCGTCGAGCCTGCGGACGGTCCGCTCGACCATTCGCGGGCCGGGTTGAGCACGGCTCTCACTCCCCGCCCACTTAAAAGTGATCGATCACGTCAGGTGTATTGACCCAAAGGTGAACGTTCACTAGCCTCAACGCAACCGCGTCGCCACAGGTTAGCGGGGCCGCTTTCGCGCAGCTCACCCGCACCGGCACGCGCACGCTGCCGCCACTTCTCCTCGTCCCGACGCCTCCAAGTCCAGGGAGTTGGACCATGAGCCAAATCAGCCGACGCCACTTGCTGCGCACTGCCGCGGCCGCCGCCGGCGGCGTGATGCTCGCCGCGTGCACCACCGATCGCTCCGAAAAGCCCGAAGCGACCTCCCCGAGCGGTGGCTCGGACAAGAAGGGCGACGTGACCAAGGCTCTGGCGCGGCCGGCGAAGATCCAGGAGTCGCCCGCGCTGAAGGGCAAGGGTCTGCCGCCCGTCGAGCAGCGCATCCCCGCGAACCCGTACGTCATCCCGCACCGCTGGACCGGTGAGGGGAAGTACGGAGGGAAGCTGAAGATGCTCGCCTTCGGCGCCACGGGCGCCGCCAACGCCAACTCGATCGCCGAATTCTTCTACGGCAACTCGCCCCTGCGCTTCCTCAACGACGGCCTGGACGTCGGCCCGGGTCTCGCCGACCGCTGGAGCCCCAACAACGACGCGTCCGAGTGGACCGTCCACTTCCGCGAGGGCCTCAAGTGGTCCGACGGCGAACCCTTCACCGTGGACGACATCCTGTTCTGGTGGGAGGACATGGTCCTGCCCGGCCACAACGCGCAGACGCCACCGCCGTCGAACATCTCCGGCAAGGGCACCGCGGTGAAGATGACCAAGGTGGACGACCATACGCTGAAGTTCACCTGGGACACCCCGCAGCCGCTCTTCCCCGAGCAACTGGCCACTTATGTCAACGGCGGCCTGGGCAGGAACGGCCCGACCTGGGTGCTGCCCAAGCACTACCTGAAGCAGTTCCACCCCGAGTACAACAAGAAGGTCCCCAAGGACTGGGACACCCCGGGCGGCCTGTGGGAGCAGAAGGCCGACTGGAAGCGCAACCCCGACTGCCCCACGCTCACCGGCTACCGGTGCAAGTCCTTCGACAACAACACCGGCATCGTCCTCGAGCGCAACCCGTACTACTGGGTCGTCAACACCAACGGCGACCAGCTGCCCTACATCGACGAGATCAGCTTCTCGATGCAGACCAACGCCGAGGCGCTCAAGCTCAAGATCCAGCAGGGTGCGGTCGACTACTGCCAGGGCTTCTTCAACCAGGTCAGCCTCGCCGACGTGTCCACGCTCTCCCAGTACAAGGACAGAGGCCACTACGACATCCTGCTGTGGAACAGCGGGGACGGCACCGGCTCGATCTTCTTCTTCAACTACGACTACATCGCCAAGGACGAGAAGTACGGCAAGCTCATCCGCGACAAGCGCTTCCGCCAGGCCGTCTCGCTCGGCTGGGACCGCAAGGCCACCCGCAAGAGCCTGTACTTCAACCAGGGCGAGCTCACCACCGGGACCATCGGGCCCGGCACTGCCGAGTTCCACGCGGAGCCGGACGGCCCGAAGTTGTACCAGCAGTGGCGCGACTCCTTCCTCGGCCCCGACATCGCCAAGGCCAAGGCACTGCTGGCGGAGATCGGCCTGAAGGACGCCGACGGCGACGGCTACGTGGAGTTCCCCGACGGCGCGCCCCTGACGATCCAGGTCCCCTACTCGGCCGACATCTCCAAGCCGGAGGCCGACAAGGACGAGCAGCTCGTCGCCGACATGCAGAAGATCGGGCTGCGCATGAAGCGCGTCCCGATGTCGCCGGCCGCCTTCGGCGAGCAGTGGACGGCGGGGCAGCTGATGTCCCACACCAACTGGGGCAACGCCAACGGCACCTCGATCATGGTGGTGCCGAACTGGCTGGTCCCGGTGAACACCCAGTACTGGGCCCCGCTGGAGGCCGCCTGGTACGCCAACAGCGCGAGCGGCAAGAACAAGGAGGAGCTGGACCTCGAGCCGATCAAGCGGCACCCCCCGCGTATGGAGCCCGAGCCGGGCGACCCAGTCGAGAGGCTCACCAGTCTGTACAAACAGGCCAAGACCGAAGCAGACCCGGTCAAGCGCAACCAGCTGGTCTGGCAGATGTTCAAGATCCACATTGAGGACGGGCCGTTCTTCATGGGCTCCACGGCCAACTTCCCCGAGCCGATCGTCAAGAACCGGGACCTCGCCAACGTCCCCGGCCCGAAGAACCTCGCCCTCGGCGGCATCACCGGCCCCTGGCACATCCCCGCCCCGGCCACCTACGACCCCGAGTGCTGGTACTGGACCAACCCGGACAAGCACTCGTGAGCGCATCCAGCGCGGACCGGCCGGCCGTCATCCCGGGGAGAGCCGCATGCTGATCGTGATCGCCCGCCGGGCCGTCTACATGATCGTGACCCTCGCCGTCGTGTCCATGCTCAGTTTCGCCATCATCGCCGCCCCGCCCGGCAGCGCTCTCTCGCAGAAGATCTCCCAGCTGCAGTCGCAGGGCGGCGAGGTGACCGACGCGCAGATCGCCGCGCTGAAGGAGCAGTACGGCGTCGACCAGTCCTGGCTCACCCAGTACGGCAAGTGGATATCCGGCTTCTGGCACGGCGACTTCGGCTTCTCCTTCACTCTCAACGAACCCGTCGGCTCTCTCATCTGGAGCCGGCTCGGACTCTCGCTGCTGCTCAGCATCGGGGCCCTGCTCATCGCCTGGGGCCTGTCGATCCCCATCGGGGTCTACTCCGCCACCCATCGGCGCTCGCTGCCCGACAGCGTCATCACGGTGATCCAGTTCATCGGGGTCGCCATCCCGGAATTCCTGTTCGCGCTCGTGGTCATGACGTTCGCCGCCGACCACCTCGGCGCGGACGTCGGCGGGCTCTTCTCCAACCAGTACGAGAACGCCCCGTGGAGCTGGGCCAAGTTCACCGATCTGCTCGGACATCTGTGGGTCCCGCTGGTCGTGATCGCGGCCGGCTCGACCGCCTGGCTGACCCGCGTCGTGCGCGCCAACCTGCTCGACGTCCTCAACAACCAGTACGTGCAGACCGCGCGGGCCAAGGGGGTGTCGGAGCGCAAGGTGATCTGGAAGCACGCGGTGCGCAACTCGCTGCACCCGCTGGTGATGACCTTCGGGACCACCTTCCCGGTGCTGATCTCCGGCGAGGCGATCGTCTCGATCGTCCTCAACCTGCCGACCATCGGGCCGCTGCTGGTCAACTCGCTGCTCAACAAGGACATGTACGTCGCGGGCACCATCCTGCTCATCCTCTCGGCCCTGCTGGTGATCGGCAATTTCGTCGCCGACCTCCTGCTCACCGTGATCGACCCCCGCATCCGGCTCGGAGAGTGATCGGAGATGACGACAACGCCACCGGCTCCCGTCATGGAGCCACCCGCCCCCTCCGCGCCCGCCGAGGCCGGCAACGGGACGGCCACCCTGCCGCAGTGGCGGCTCATGCTGCGCCGCTTCCTCAAGAGCCGCCTCGCGGTGGCCGGCGCGGTCGTGCTCGCGGTGCTCTACCTGTGCGCGATCCTGGCCCCGTTCCTGTCCCCCAACCCGTACGACCGCCAGGACGCCGACCTGAAGAACGCGCCCCCGACGGCCGTCGTCTGGTCCGGCGGACCGGCGATCTGCAGCCGCGAGCAGCAGCTCGACACCGAGACCTTCTCCTACGAGTACCGCAGCGACTGCAGCAAGCCCGTACCGCTGCGGTTCTTCGGCAAGGGGCAGGAGTACAAGCTGTTCGGCCTGATCCCGACCGACCGGCACCTGGTGACGGTGGACGCGCCGCACACCCTGCTGCTCTGGGGCGCCGACAGCGCCGGCCGGGACGTGTTCGCCCGCTCCATGCAGGGCGCGCGGGTGTCGCTCACCATCGGCCTGTTCGGCGTGGCCGTCGGCACCTTCCTCGGCGCGACGATCGGCACGGTCTCGGGGTACTTCCGGGGAGCCGTCGACACGGTGCTGCAGCGCTTCATCGAACTGCTGATGTCGCTGCCGACACTGCCGCTGTGGCTGGCGCTGGCCGCGATCCTGCCACAGGAGATGTCCGTCACCAGCCGTTACTTCCTGATCACTCTCATCCTGTCGCTGGTCGGCTGGGCGAGCCTGGCGCGGCAGATCCGCGGCAAGGTGATGTCGTACGCGGCCGGCGACTACGTCGCCGCCGCCCGGATCGCCGGCGCCTCCAGCGCCCGCATCGTCTTCAGGCACCTGATCCCGAACGCCTCCAGCCACATCGTCGCCACGTCGATGCTGGCAGTGCCGGCCACGATCATCGCCGAGACGTCGCTGTCGTTCCTCGGCGTCGGCATGCTGCCGCCCGCCGTGAGCTGGGGCGTCCTGCTCTCGGACGCGCAGAACGTCTCGGCCGTCCAGCAGCACCCGTGGCTCCTGATCCCGGCGGCCCTGGTGGTGCTCGCGGTGACCTGCTTCCAGCTGATCGGCGACGGGCTGCGCGACGCCGTCGACCCCTACGGATGAGGGCGCCGTGGCAACCCACGTGACAGGACCCGACCGACCCCCGACCAAGCCGGAGAACCGCACGATGAGCCAGTCATACGCGGCAGAGGAAGGAGCACCTGCCGCCGCCCCGGCGGAGGTGCCGCGCGGCGCCGGAGACCCCGTGCTGTCCGTCCGCGACCTGGAGGTGGAGTTCCCGACCCCGCTGGGCATGGTACGCGCGCTGAACGGCGTGACCTTCGACGTCCCGCGGGGCAAGGTGCTGGGGATCGTCGGCGAGTCCGGCTGCGGCAAGAGCGTGACGGCCCGGGCGATCCTGCAGATCGTCGAGAGGCCGGGGCGCATCACCGGCGGCAGCATCACGCTGCGCGGTGCGGACGGGGAGACCGAGATCACCGGGCTCGCCCCGGACAGCGCGGGGATGCGCGCGCTGCGTGGCGGCGAGATCGCGATGATCTTCCAGGAGCCGATGAGCTCGCTCAACCCGGTGTACACCATCGGCGCCCAGATCGCCGAAGCCGTCCTCATCCATCAGACGCGGAACCGCAAGGAGGCGCACGAGCGCGCGGTGGAGATGCTGCGCCAGGTGGGCATGCCACACCCGGAGGCGGTCGCCGCGTCCTACCCGCACCAGCTCTCCGGTGGCATGCGGCAGCGCGCCATGATCGCCATGGCGCTCTCCTGCAACCCGACGGTGCTCATCGCCGACGAGCCCACCACCGCGCTCGACGTCACCACCGAGGCGCAGATCCTCGAACTGATCCGTAACGTGCGCGACCGGACCGGCATGTCGATCATGTTCATCACCCACAGCATGGGCGTGGTCGCCCAGCTCTGCGACGAGGTGATCGTGATGTATCTGGGGCGGATCGTGGAGCGCGGCAGCGTCGACGACCTCTTCCACGACCCCAAACACCCCTACACCCGGGCGCTGCTCCGCTCGATACCCCGCATCGGCGGCAACCGCAAGGTGCCGCTGGAGGTGATCGAGGGCTCGGTGCCCGATCCGCACACCCGGGTGGCCGGCTGCCCGTTCCACCCCCGGTGCCCGGAGGCGCTCCCGGGCCGCTGCGACACGGCCGTCCCGGCCCTGAGCACCGCCGGACCGGGACACACCGTGCACTGCCATCTCCACCAGGGCGACGATGAGGCCGGCCGGCCCGAGCCGGGAGAGGACGCATGAACGAACCACTGCTCGAAGTAGCCGGTCTGCGCAAGCACTTCCCCGTCCGCGGCGGCTTCCTGCGCCGCCGCATCGGGGACGTCAAGGCGGTGGACGGCGTCGATCTGACGGTCCACCGGGGCGAGACCGTCGCCCTGGTCGGCGAGTCCGGCTGCGGCAAGTCCACGACCGGGCGCACGATCGTCCGGCTGGAAGAGCCGAGCGCCGGCGAGGTCGTCTTCCACCGCCCCGGACGCGGCCCCGTCCACCTCGAGTCCGCCGACGCCCGCACTCTGCGCGCGGTCCGCCCCCACCTCCAGATGATCTTCCAGGATCCGTTCGCCTCCCTGGACTCCCGGATGACCGTCGGCAGCATCATCGAGGAACCACTCGTCATCAACAAGGCGGCGGCCGGGCGGGCGCTGAAGGACCGCGTCGCGGAACTGCTCACCCTGGTCGGCCTGCGCCCCGAGCACGCGAACCGCTACCCGCACGCCTTCTCCGGCGGCCAGCGCCAGCGCATCGGCATCGCGCGGGCGATCGCCCTCAACCCGGACCTGATCGTGTGCGACGAGGCGGTCTCCGCCCTGGACGTGTCCGTGCAGGCGCAGATCCTCAACCTGCTGGAGGAGCTGCAGCGCCGGCTGGGCCTCGCCTATCTCTTCATCAGCCACGACCTGGCGGCCGTCGAGCACATCGCCGACCGGGTGGTGGTGATGTACGTGGGGCGGATCGTCGAGAGCGGACCGGTCGAGCAGCTCTACACCGCGCCGAAGCACCCGTACACCGAGGCGCTGCTGGCCGCCGTGCCGCAGCCCGATCCGCGGGTGCGAACCCGTCCGAAGCTGCTGACCGGCGACGTGCCGAGCCCCGCGAACCCGCCCGGCGGCTGCTACTTCCACCCGCGCTGCCCCTACGCCCAGCCGGTCTGCGCCACGGAGACCCCGCCGGTGCGCCAGGTGGGCGAGGGCCACCTCTCGGCCTGCCACTTCGCCGGCGCGCTGCCGCTCGCGGGCGCCGCCACGGCAGCGCCCGCCTCTTGACCAGTTCTCGCGCCACCGGGCGTACGACAGGAGTGCCATGACCGACGACGTGCCGCAGTTCACCGGCATCACCCGCTACCGCGACCCGCGGGGCCGGTTCTCCTTCCGCTACCCCTGGGACTGGTACGCCGGCCGCCTCGACCAGGACCGCGAGGGGGTGATGCTCAGGCCCGGCGCGGACGATCCGGACACCTATGTGGCCGCCTGGGTGAGCACCCTCCCGGCCGACGTGACCGCCGGCGACCTGCCCGAGCTGCGTGACGGCTTCGACGCCGGCCTGGCCACCCTGCCGGAACGGGAGGTCCTGGAGGCGCGCGAGGGCACGGTGGGCGGGGCGGTGGAGATGGAGCGCACCGTCACCTTCCGCGAGGGGGAACACCTCCGGCAGCGCCGCATCCGCACGCTGTACGCGGGCCGGACGCAGCTGGTCTTCGTGTATCAAGGCGCGACGCGGCGGGAGTACGCGTACTGGCTGGCGATGGGCAACTACTGCTGGGCCACGCTCCAGCTCGCCGAGGAGATCTGGTACGGCGCGGATCCGGAGCTGGGCCGGGCCGCGCCCGGAACGCCCCGGACGGCCGCGGAGCCGGGTGTACCGGATCAGGTGGCGTGAGACCGGGCCGGAACGCCACCCCGCCGTGCGGCGCCGCGGCGGGGTGCGCGGCGGCCCGCCGGTGTCAACGCCTCCCGCCGGGCGCGGACGCGGGGTGACGGCGCGGGGGTGCCGTCGACTCTCGCCAGATGACCTGCGCCACCGGTCCGCTCCATGGTTCGAGCTCGGGCCCACCGACCGCCTTGATCAGCCGCCGCACCGCGTTGCGCCCGGCTCCTTCCCAGTTGATGCGGACGGTGGTGAGCGACGGGGGGAGGAACCGGCACAGCTCGTTGTCGTCCCACCCGGTGACGCTCAGGTCACCGGGCACGTCCAGGCCGCGGTCACGGGCGCCGCGCAACACCCCGGAGGCGACCACGTCGTTGGCGGCGATCACGGCGGTGGCCAGCCGGTCGGGGTCCATCTGCCGGATGGCTTCCACCCCCGACTCGCCGGACCAGTCGCCCTCCGCCACCCCGACCGACTCGAGTCCGAGCCGCTCGATCGCCTCCAGGTAGGCGGCCTTGCGCGCCCGTGCCGAGGCGAACTCCTGATCGCCGGCGACGTGCAGGAAACGCCGGTGGCCGAGGGCGGCCAGGCGTTCCATCAGCTCGCTGACGGGCGAGGCGTCGGTGAGTTCGCCGATGCTGCGCATGCCGTCGTCGAAGTCCGGGGAGACGACGACGGCCGCCCCCTTGGGCAGGGCCTCCTCGAAGCCGGCCGTCATGGGCGTCAGGGACAGCACCCCGTCCACCTGTCCGGCGTGGGTGAGTTCGAGGACTCGCTCGGTCCGGGTCGCGGTGGAGCCCTCGACGCTGACCACCTCGACCACGTGTCCCGCCTCGTGGGCCGCGGCCAGGGCACCGGCGAGCAGGCGCGCGTGGTTGAAGGTGTTGAGGGGCATGACGACGGCCAGGCGGCCGGTGCGCCGGGTGCGCATGGAGCGAGCCATGAGGTTGGGGCGGTAACCGAGTTTCTCGACGGCGCCGTCGATGCGCTCGAGCGTGGCCGGACGCAGGCCCTGTCGGGACTTCAGATATCGCGACACGGTCTGGTGCGAGACGCCCGCCAGGCGTGCCACCTCTTTGATGGTGGGCCGCCTGATCGGTGCGGATCGTTCGGTCATGGATGGAACCCCCTGTGCTGAACGCACCCTATTGCCCTGCGGGAGAAAGTTCACTACGGTTTCCCTCCAAGCAAAAGTGAACGTTCACTATTATGCCTATCGAGGGAGCTCGTCCATGCCGGACCCGTCCCCGTCCGCCCGCGTCGCCATCGTCGGCGCCGGCGGCATCGCTCACGCCCACGCGGGTGCCCTGGCCGAACTGTCCGACCGGGCGGGCCTGGTGGCCGTCGCCGACACCGACCGCGACCGCGCCGAGGCCTTCGCCCGGCGCTTCTCCGTGCCGGGCGTGTACACCCACGCGGAGGAGCTGCTCGCAGCGGAGCGCCTCGACCTGGTGCACATCTGCACCCCGCCGCACAGCCACACGCCGCTGGCCGTCGCCGCCCTGCGCGCCGGGGTGCCGGTGCTGGTGGAGAAGCCGACCGCGCTGAGCCTCGCCGAGCTGGACGAACTCGCCGCGGTGCAGCAGGCCACCGGCACGCCCGTCCTCACCGTCTTCCAGCACCGCTTCGGCCCGGCCGCCGTCCGGCTGCGCCGGCTGGTCTCCTCCGGAGCGCTCGGCCGGCCGCTCACCGCGGTCTGCGAGACCCTCTGGTACCGCACCGACGCGTACTTCGACGTGCCCTGGCGCGGGCGCTGGGAGGTGGAGGGCGGCGGCCCGACCATGGGCCACGGCATCCACCAGTTCGACCTGTTGCTCTCCGTCCTCGGCCCGTGGAGCGAGGTCACCGCCGTGGCCGGCCGTCTCGCGCGGCCCACCGACACCGAGGACGTCTCGATGGCCCTCGCCCGGTTCGAGAACGGGGCCATGGCCAGCGTCGTCAATTCGCTGCTCGCCCCGCGCGAAACCTCACGCCTGCGCTTCGATTTCGAGCACGCCACCGTCGAGCTGGAGCACCTCTACGGCTACCGCGAGAAGCACTGGCGCTTCACTCCCGCCCCCGGCCACGAGCACCTGGCCGACCTGTGGCGCGGCGACGGCGCGGACGACGCCGAGAGCGGGCACCTGCTGCAGATCGCGGCGGTCCTGGACGCGCTGCGGCACGGCACCGAGCCCGCGGTGAGCCTCGCCGAGGCGCGCCGCACCCTGGAGTTCGCCGCCGCGACCTACGCCTCCGCGTTCCGCCGCCGCCCCGTCGCCGCCGGCGAGCTGACCGGCGACGATCCTTTCGTACGCGCCATGGACGGCGGCGCCGTGCCGTGGCCGCGCGTCAAGGACGCCGGATGACCGCGCTGGACGGCCGTCCCGGCACCGGGGCGGGGCTCACGGTCCACGACAGCGGCACGGAGGTCACCGTCCTCGACCGCACCGACGAAGGCGGCGGGACGGAGCTGCTTCGCTACGTCTACCGGCCCGACACACCCGGCCTGGAGTCCCCGAAGCCGTATCTGCACCCGATGCGGACCCGCTCCGGCCGCCTGGTCAGCCTGTTCCGGCCGTGGGACCACGTCTGGCACAAGGGCCTGTCCTGGGCGCTCCCCGTGGTCGGCGAGGAGAACTTCTGGGGCGGCCCCACGTACGTCCACGGCAAGGACTACGTGCAGCTGGACAACAACGGCGCGCAGCTGCACCGCCGCTTCACAGGCGTCGGCACCACCGACGGAACGGCGATGATCGGCCACGAACTGGACTGGATCACTCAGGGTGGCAGCCGTATGTTCACGGAGCGGCGTACCCTCAGCGTCACGCTGCTGTCCCCCACCGCCTGGGGGCTGGTCTACGGCACCGAGCTGACCAACGTCTCCGGCGCGGACCTCGCACTGGGCTCCCCCACCACACGGGGCCGGGACAACGCCGGGTACGGGGGCCTGTTCTGGCGCGGCCCGCGCTCCTTCACGGACGGCACGCTCGTCACCCCGTCCGGCACGGGCGGTGACGAACTACGCGGACAGCGCCACCCCTGGATGGCGTTCGCGGGCCGGCACGACGAGGACGACGCACAGTCGCTGGTGCTGATCGCCGACGCCGCGGACAACCCCCGGCACCCGCCACAGTGGTTCGCCCGCACCGAGGCGTTCGGCTGCCTCAACCCGGCGCCGTTCTTCAGCGAGGAGTACACCGTGCCAGCCTCGGGGACGGTCCGGTTCCGCTACGGCGTCGCCGTGGCCGACGCGGGACCGGACCATGCGCCAGGACTGGCCGCCGCTGCAGCGGAGTTGCTGGGCCGCGACGCCATGGCCCTGCTGAGGGGAACACAGAAGTGAGCCACGACACCACCAAGGAGCGATCCGTGTCCCGCACCGACCCCGCCGGCGAACGCCTGGCCGGGCTGCGGCAGCGCCTGCAGGGCCTGGCCTACGGCGGCGACTACAACCCCGAGCAGTGGCCGGCCGGCACCTGGCGGGAGGACGTCCGTCTGATGCGCGAGGCCGGGGTGAACCTGGTCACCGTCGGCGTGTTCTCCTGGGGCCTGCTGGAGCCCCGCCCGGGCGTCTTCGACTTCGGCCGGCTGGACGAGGTCATGGACCTCCTGGCCGAGGCAGGGGTGGGCGTCGACCTGGCCACCCCCACCGCCGCGCCGCCCTCCTGGCTGGCCCACGAACATCCGCAAACGCTGCCGGTGGACGCGGAGGGCCGCAAGATCGCCTTCGGCGCGCGCCTGCACTTCTGCCCGTCCTCGCCGGTGTACCGGTACCACGCGGCGCGGATCACCGAACGGCTGGCCGAGCGCTACGCCGGCCATCCCGCGCTGGCCATGTGGCACGTCGGCAACGAGTATGTCGGGTTCGGCTGCCACTGCCCGGTCTCCGTCGCGCACTTCCGCCGCTGGCTCGCCGACCGTTACGGCACCGTCGACGCCCTCAACGACGCGTGGGGCACCGCGTTCTGGGGCCAGCGGTACGACTCCTTCGACCACGTCGGCACCCCCGCCGCCCGCAGCAGGCTCGTGTCCGGGCCCAACCCCGGCCAGCTCCTCGACTTCGCCCGCTTCTCCGACACCGCGTCGCTGGAGTGCTTCACCGCCGAACGCGACATCATCCGCCGCCACACTCCCGGCCTGCCGGTGACCACCAACTTCATGGGCTCCTTCAAGCACCTGGACTACTGGCGCTGGGCCGCCGCGGAAGACGTCGTATCCCTGGACATCTACGCCAAACCGTATGACCCGGAAGGCCAGCTGCTGGCCGCCTACAACTTCGACCTCATGCGGTCGCTACGCGGCGGCAGGCCATGGCTGATGCTGGAATCGGCCACCGGCAACAACCTCACGGGCGGCCGCAACTCCGCCCGCCCCGCCGGCCAGCTGCGGGTGCGCTCCCTGCAGGCCGTGGCCCGGGGCGCGGACTCGGTGATGTTCTTCCAGTGGCGCGCCTCCCGCGCCGGTGCCGAGCGCTTCCACTCCGCGATGGTCCCCCACGGCGGCACCCGTACCCGCACCTGGCGCGAAGTGGTCGCCCTGGGCCGCGACGTGGCGCGCCTGGCTGACCTGGTCGGCGGCTCCTGCGACCCCGCCGACGTGGCCATGCTGTGGGACTGGGAGAACTGGTGGGCGTTGGAGGCGCCCGACCACCCATCCGGCGACCTGAGGTTCACCGCACGGATCCTCGACCACTACCGGCCGCTCTGGCACGCGAACATCCCCGTCGACTTCGCCCACCCGCACGCCGACCTGAGCCGCTACCGCCTGGTGATCGTGCCCAACCTCTACCTTGTGGACGACGCCGGCGCCGACAACCTCACGGCGTACGTGCGCGGCGGCGGGCACCTGCTGATGTCGTACTTCTCCGGCATCGTCGACCAGCATGACCGGGTACGGCCCGGCGGCCACCCCGGCGCCTTCCGCGACCTGCTCGGCATCGACATCGACGAGCTCAATCCCCTCCAGATCGGCGAAGCCTACGAGCTGCACCACGCCGGGCATGCCGGGACGGCCACCGACTGGCAGGACGTCATCCTGCTCAACGGCGCCGAGCAGCTGGCCGCCTACACCGCCGGCGAGCAGAAGGGACAACCGGCCGCCACCCGGCACCGCTTCGGCACCGGCACCGCCACCTACCTCGGCACCTCACCCGACCCCGGCACCATGCGCCGCCTCGTCCTGGACTGCGCCACCGGCGCCGGCGTCACCCCCGTCATGGACACCCCCGACGGCGTCGAAGCCGTCCGCCGCCGCGCCGCCGACGGCACCGACCACCTCTTCCTGCTCAATCACACCACAGAGGAGGCGACCGTCGACCTCGACCCTGCCCTGCCGTGGTCCGTCGACCTGCTGAACGGCCAGGCCGCCGTCGCGGACCGTCTGCGACTGCCCCCGTTCGGCGCGGTCGTGCTGAGCGCCGAGCGCTGAGCGCCTGCTGGCGAAGGGGCTTGGTGCCGGGCTCGAGTCACGCCGCTTCCGGCGCTCGTCCGGGCGCGGCCTGCCTGAGCGGCTGGCCGACGGCGGCTTGGTAGGCGGGCTGAGCCGCTGCGCGAGAGGGGCCGCTGGTGGGCGGGCTCAATGACGATGGCCGGGGTCTGCTCTACGGCAGTGACCGCCAGCGGAGGGCGCCGTCGGGTGCGGCGCCGATGAGCCGTCCGGCGGTGGCGGCCAGTACGGTGTGCCCTCCGGCCGGGCCCAGGTCGCTCCAGCGGGCCTCGTGCCGCTCGACCGTCCGCACGAGGATCCGGTCGGCGGAGACGGCGAACAGCCGGCCGTTCATCGCGGTCAGGCTCACCGCGCCGGCGGCCGGGCCGACGCTCCTCCAGTCGTGGGTGCCGAGCCGCCTGACGGGCAGGTGCCACAGCTCGTCCGCGCAGGTGACGGCGAACAGCCCTTCGTCCACGGCGGCCAGGGCGATGGTGCCCTCGGGTGCCCGGCTGACGTCCCGCCACGGCTCCGGGGCCTTCACGGGGTCGCGGTAACGGACGGTGCCGTCGGGGGCGACCCCGTACAGCCCGGCGGGCGGGCCGCCGTGCGCCTCCCGGGGTGCGGCTAGCGCGATCGCGTCGGTCTCGTCGATCGTCTGCCACGGGAGGTTCTGGCCGCACACGTCCCTTACGGCGAGGGTCCCGTCCGAGCAGGCGGCGTAGAGGCGGTTCTCGCAGCACACGAGCGCCCGCACGACTGCGGCGCCGTCCGGCTCGACGCCCTCCTCCGGGGCGAGACCGCCGGCCGGCGAGGTGGAGGCGGCGGAGAGCGGCGCGAGGTGGGCGGAGGCAAGGGGCGGCGAAGCGGACGTGGTGGCCGAAGGTGACGCGGGGATTGGATGTGGGCTCGGAGCCGGGGGCGGTGAGGCGGGGTCAGTGGCTCGGAGTGAGGTGGAAACCGAGGGTGCCGAAGCCGGCGCGGTGGCCGGAGGTGGGGAAGCCGGCGCCGGGGTCCGGTGGGGGGTGGGGCCGATCGGGTCCCAGGTGGGGGTGGTGGGTGGGTGGGAGAGGCGGTTGAGGACGTTGCGGGTGATGGTGGCCAGGACCGGGTCGGCGAGGGTGTTGCCCCAGTTGATGGTGCCGGCGTTGAAGACGGTGCCCGCGCCTAGGCGGTGGAGGCCCATCGTGGCGGCTCCGCCCTTGCCGTAGCGGCGCCAGTGCGACAGGTCGGCCGTGGCGAGGACGACGAACGACGGTGGCGTGCCGTCGCGGCCGGTCGCCCGGGGGACGCCGGCCACCCATTCCAGGTCGGCCGCGTCCGTCTCGTAGCCGAGCGCTCCACTTCCGAACGTGTCGCCGTCCGCGAGCCCCGTCCCCTCGAAGACCCAGTGATCGGCGAATCTGGCGGTGTATGACTCGTGGGACATGACGCGCGAGTCCACCCAGCAGCCGGCGCCGTTCCTGAAGGTGAGGCCGGTGAGGGTGTTCTCGGGGCGGTTGACGGGGTCGCTCGGCCATTCGACCGTGACCCTGCCGGGGTCGGTGGCGGCCATGGGGTCGGCGGTGGCGTCGCGGTAGCAGACCATGGTACGGAGATCGTCCTCGAAGCGGACCTGCCACCAGCAGGTGTTGCCGGAGAATATGGCGATATTTCCGCCATGGCGGGCAAAGGCCTCCACCGCGTCCCGCATCTCCCACGACCAGTACTCGTCATGGCCGTTGATGAGCAGGAGACGGTAGCGGGAGAGCAGATCCAGACCGCCGTGCAGGTCAAGGCCCGAGCAGTAGTCGACCGCGTAGCCCGCCGGGCCGAGCCAGCGCAGCAGACCGAGCTCCCACTCCTCGATCTGCGGCCCCGCGCCCGGCCGGTCGAAGGTGACCCTGACGGCCCGGTCGGGCTGCTCCGACTGGTAGAGGCCCTCGCCCGGGACGCCGGGCCGGTTGTACGCCTCCCAGGTCGGGAACGGGATCGAGACGAGGATGGGCGAAGCGGGCACAGAGCTGCGTACGACGAAATATGCGCTGGTGTCACGGTAAATGGCTCGATAGAGGGAGCTGGGCCAGTCGTCGCCGATCTTCAGGGTCCAGGAGGGCCCGCCGGAGGAATCCTCCTCCATGACGACCCGGCCCGACGGCACGTCCTCCACCACGATCGGGCCGCCGCCGGCGTCGAGGAGCCGGAAGCGAAGCTCCTCCCCCTGCGCGCACGACGTCGCCTCCGCGTACAGGCTCATGTACGGGCCGCCTCCACGATCAGGCCTTCCAGGTCCAGCAGGTACTGTTCGATCCCCGGCGGGGGCAGCAGGGCGGTGTCGGCGTAGCAGGAGACCTCCATGCGGCCCGGCTCGCCGCCGACGTGCAGGCGGAAGTCGCAGATGTTGCGGTCCATCGCGTCCGTCCGGGCCACCTCGGTCTTGCCCTCCAGGACGGCGGCCCGGCCGTCCTCCTGGACGAGCCGCTGGTCGTTGAAGCAGCCGAACGACCGGATCCCCGGCCCCACCCGCGTGACCGCCCCCTCCATCGCGTACGGGTCGTACTGCGCCTGCCGGTACGCCCGCAGCGCCGTCCCCCACGCCTGCCGCACCAGCGCGTCGAAGGACTCCGTACGCAGGTCCAGCACCACCAGCGCCTCCTGCGAGATCGTGGACACCACGTCGCGCCGTCCGGCCGCGAAGCGGTTGCCGACGATCACCCGCATCCCGCAGAACCGCTGCCCGGTCAGCCCTCCGGCCAGCCGCATCGCGCCCGCCAGCAGCACCGTCGAGGAGCTGACCCCGTTGCGGGCGGCGACCGCCTGCGCGGCGGCGGCCAGCGCGGGCGAGCGCATCGTGGCCTCCACGAAACGCGGCTCCCCCGGCACGTGCGAGGACGGCGGCACGGGGTCCATCCGGGCGTACTCCTCCAGCCAGAACCCGATCGCCTCCCCCGACACGCGCCTCCCCTCGGGCGAGTGCTGCCAGGCGGCGAGCTCGCGGGGGGTGGCGCTGCGCAGGGGTGGCAGGGAGTCCCGGAGCAGGAGCAGGCGGAAGTCCTTGACCACGAGTTCGGCCGCGTGGCCGTCGGCGGCGAGATGGCAGAGAACCAAGACGATATGCCGGACATATCCCCCGGCCACCACGAACGCCACCCGCAGCGGCCACTCCTCCCAGTACGCGAACGGCTCGGCCGCCAGCCGCTCACCCACCTCATCGGCCAGCCCCGAGCCGACCGCCCCCAGGCCGACGGCCCCGGAACCGGCCACACCCGAACCGGCCACACCCGAACCAGCCGACCCCGGCTCCACCGGCTCTGACTCGACCACCTCGTACGGAGGACACGCCGCCGCCCAGACCCGCTGGAGCGGCGCCTCACGCGACCCCGTGAGCCGGGTGCGGAGCGAGTCGTGCCTGGCGACCAGCCGTTCGAGGGCCAGAGCGGCGCGCTCCACGGTCACCGGACGCCTGGGCGCCGCGAAGACCCGGGCGATGTTGAGGTAGCGCTCCTGCGGCGCGGCGGCCACCACCGCCCGCCAGATGTCCTGCTGCCCCCAGGTCAGCGGCCCGTCCCGGACCGCCGGCTCACCGGGGTCAGCCATGGAGCCGGACGTAGTCCACCAGCGCGTCCAGGCTCTCGATGGCCGTGGGGTCGAGTTCGACCCCGAACTCGGCCTCCACCGCGTCGATCAGTCGTAAGTAGGCCAGTGAGGTGACGCCGAGATCGCTCAGCCGGGTCTGCCCGGACAGCACCTCGGCCGGATCGACCGCCCCGTCGGCGGCCTTGGCGATCATGCCGGCGAGCCGTTCGTGAAGCTCCCCATCCATCAGCACCTGGTGAACCCTCCCTCGTCGGGGAATCCGGGGCGAGTGTGTCACGCGGTGCCAGACGTCGGCAAGCGCCTGTAGGTAAGGGCTTGACGCATGTGTGCATTTTTTCTAGCGTCAAGCGGCACGACGAAAAAAATTCTGGGGGTGGTTCCGTCGGCCCTTCCAGTGCCCGATCTCCTGAAGTCCCGAGCCGCCACCGATCCCGACCACACCGCGCTGATCGTCGCCGGCCAGGGCAGCCTGACCCTGGCGGAGTGGGACGAGCGCTCCACCGCCGCCGCCCGCGCGCTCCCGGGGCCGCTCAAGGGCGATCGGGTCGCGCTGGTCTTCGGCGCCCGCGAGTGGCTCGACTACGCGGTGAGCTGGATGGCCGTGCTGAAGGCGGGCGGCGTGGCGGTCCCGCTCTCGGACCGGCTGGCCGCGCCGGAGCTGGCGTACATGATCGAGGACTGCGGGGCGACGGCGGTCGTCCACGGCGGCGGGGACACGGCGCTCCCCACAGAGCGGGCCGTCCCGTTGACAGAGCTCCTGTCGGGACCGGCAGCCGGCGAGGTGACGGCGGGCCCGGATCCGCTCTCGCTCGCCCAGATCCTCTACACCTCCGGCACGACGGGCCGCCCCAAGGGCGTGGCCGCCACCCACGCGAACCTGACCTCCCCGCCCGTCCACCCCAAGCGCCGCCCGTTCGCCCATTCCCGGCACCTGGTGCACGCCTTCCCCATCGGCACGAACGCCGGCCAGGTGATGCTGCTCCACGCCCTGACCGCCGCCCCGGCGGTGGTGACGCTCCCGCTCTTCACCCCGGCCCGCTTCGCCGCCCTGATCGAGGAGTACGCGGCCGGCACCGTCTTCGTCGTCCCCGCGATGGCCGCCGAGCTGCTCAACGCCCGCGTGCAGGACCGCCACGACCTGTCCAGCGTGCTGCTGCTCGGCTCGGCCGCCGCCGCGCTGCCCCCGCCGGTCGCCGCCGGCCTGACCGCCGCGTTCCCGAACGCGACCGTCGCGAACTACTACACCTCCACCGAGGCCGCCCCGGCGCAGACCATCATGATCTACGACCCGGACCGGCCCGGCTCGCTCGGCCGCGCGGCCGGCGGCTCCCGGCTCAAGATCGCGAACGCGAACGGCACCCCCGTGGCGCCCGGCGAGACGGGCGAGGTGTGGCTGAGGGCTGCCGCCCATCCTCGCGCCTACTACGACACCGACCAGGACAGCGCGTTCCAGGACGGCTGGGTGCGCATGGGCGACCTCGGCCGCCTCGACGACGAGGGCTACCTGTACCTCGTCGACCGGGAGAGCGACGTGATCAAGTCGGGCGCGTTCAAGGTCTCGACGATCCAGGTCGAGTCGGCGCTGCACGAGCACCCGGCCGTGGCGGACGCATCGGTGTTCGGGGTGCCGCATCCGGTGATGGGCATGGCGGTGGCCGCCGCGGTGGTGGCCGGCGCGCCGCTGACGCTCAGCGACGTACGGGCCTTCCTGAGTGCCCGGCTGGCCGGGCACGAGCTGCCCACGGTGCTGCTCACCCTGGACGCCCTGCCCAGGAACGCCGCGGGCAAGGTCATCAAGCGGGAACTGCGCCGTATGGCAGAGGAGTGACGATGGTCCTGGCATCGCAGGCCCAGCACGGCATGTGGATCACCGAGATGATGCACGGCGGCGGCACGGCCTACCACATGCCGTTCGCCATGTGGTTCGACGGCCCGCTGGACCGGGGGGCGATGCTGAAGGCGTGCGAGTCGGTGCTCGCCCGCCACCCGGTGCTGGGGTGCGCGTTCGAGGACCGCGACGGGGAGCTGCACCTGGTGCCCGCCGCCGACCGGCCGCCGATCGCGTTCGTCCGGGCGGCGGACGCGGACGACCTGCTGCGCGAGGAGATCGCGCGGCCGTTCGACCTGGGGCGGGGCCCGCTGGCGCGCTTCACGCTGGCCGAGGTGGGGCCGTCGCGGCATCTGCTGCTGTTCGTGGGGCACCACCTGGTGTTCGACGGCATGTCGAAGGACCTGCTGGTGCGCGATCTGGCCGCGGCGTACTCGGGCGGGCCCCTGCCGCCGCTGCCCATGCCGTACGGGGCCGACGCCGCGATCCCGCCCGAGGCCGCGGCGTACTGGCACGAGCACTGGCGCGACCGGTCGACGGTGGTCATCGACGGGGTGGCCGGGACCGCGCGGACGGCCGGCCGCGGCGAGACGGTCCTGCTCGACCTGACGGGCGAGATGTCCGGGTGGGAGAGGGCCGGGGTCACGCGGTTCGAGCTGTTCCTCTCGGCCGTGCACGCCCTGCTCTTCCGGTACGGCAACGCCGAGCCGGCGGTCGCGGTCGCCATGTCGACCCGGCGGCCCGAGACCAGGGAGCACATCGGCCTGTTCGCCACCGAGTTACCCCTCTACTCCGCGCCCACGCCGGACACCACGCTCGCGGAGCTGGCCCACGACCTGCGGGCGCGGCTGCGCGAGCTGAACCGCTTCCGCGACATCCCCGCGGCCCGGGCGGCCGGCGGCATCCGGCCGCGCCCCGCGCTGGCGCCGGTGTCGATCAGCTTCCGGCGGCGCGCGGCCGACGTGGCCTTCGCCGGGCTGGACGTGGTGGCCGAGTGGAAGATGTCCAACCACATGGTCAGGAACGTCCTGCACCTGCAGGCCGTGGACGGCGACGACGGGCTCCGGCTCACCCTGCACCACAGCCCCGACCTCATCGGGCGCGAGCACGTCGAGCGGGCCGGCGAGCACCTGAGGGCCGTGCTGGCCGCCGACCCCGGCCTCCGGCTCGCCGACCTGCCCCTGCCCGCCTCCATACCAGGCGCCGCGCCCGTGCCGGCGCCCGCGCCGGTCGAGGCCCCCGTGCCGGGCTCCGCCGCTGGGACGGTGGACGGCGAGCTGGTCGAGCAGGTACGCCAGATCTGGATGGAGGTCCTGCGGATCGAGGAGCTCGCCCCCGACGAGGACCTGTACGACCTCGGCGGCCACTCGCTGACCATCACCCAGATCAGCGCCCGGATCAGGAAACGGCTCGGCGTCGAGGTGCCGTTCGACGTGTTCCTCGACGATCCGACGGTCGCCGGGGTGGCCGCGGCGGTCAGCGAGCTGCGCCCATGATCTCCCTCGGCCAGGAACGGCTCTGGTTCCTGCACCGGCTCGACCCGGCCGACCCCGCCTACCGGGTGGCCGTCGTGCGGCGGATCTCCGGTCCGCTCGACCCCGACGCGCTGACCGGCGCGTTCGGCGACGTGGTGGCGCGGCACGAGTCGCTGCGCACCCGCTTCCCCGACCACGACGGCCAGCCGGTCGCGATCGTGGAGCCGCCGGGCCCCGTACCGGTCGAGCGCGTCGACCTCGACACGCCCGAGCAGGCCGAGCGGCTGCTCGAAGAGCGCGCGAACACCCCCTTCGAGCTGGGCTCCGCCCCGCCTTTGCGCGTCACGCTGGTCCGGCTCTCCCCCGGCGACCACGTGCTGTGCGTCGTGCTGCACCACATCATCGGCGACGGCTGGTCGCTGAACGTGCTCATGGACGACCTGGCCAGGTGCTACGCGGCCCGCCTGGACGGCACCCCGGCCGAGCTGCCGGAGCTGGCCACGACCTACGCCGAGTACGCCGACGCGCAGCGCGAGGCCGACGCGGACGTGGACCACTGGACGGCCAGGCTCGGCGGGGCCGCGCCGCTGGACCTGCCGGTCGACCGGCCGCGCCCGGCCCGGCGGGGCAGCGCGGGCGGGGAGACCTGGTTCGACCTCGACCCCGAGCTGGTGGCCGCGCTGGCGCGGCTCGCCCGGGCGGAGCGGTGCACGCTGTTCATGGTGCTGCTGGCCGCGTACCAGGCGCTGCTGGCCCGCCACACCGGGCAGGACGACATCGTGGTCGGCACGCCCACGGCCGGGCGGAACCGGCCCGAGCTGGAGCCGATGATCGGGCTGTTCGCCTCAACGCTGGTGCTGCGGGGCGACCTGTCGGGCGATCCGGCGTTCACGGAGTTGCTGCGGCGGACCCGCCGTAGCGTGCTGGAGGCGATGGCGCACGGCGAGACGCCCGTCGAGCGGGTGCTGTCGGCGCTCGACATCGAACGCGACCTCAGCCGCACGCCGCTGTTCCAGACCATGTTCGGGCTGCACAACGCGGCGGTCGGGTACGGCGAGGCCGCCACGTTCGCCGGGCTGAGGAGCGAACCGTTCCCGCACGGGACGCCGCCCGCGATGGTGGACCTCCGGGTGGACCTGTGGCCGGACGGCGGCGGGCTGCGCGGCGCGTTCGTCCACAGCGCCGAGCTGTTCTCACGGGCCACGGTGGAGCGGCTGGCGGCGCGGTTCCTCGCCCTGCTGGGCTCCGTCGTCCGCCGTCCCGGGGCGCGGGTGTCCGAGCTGGAGGTGCTGCCGCCCGAGGAGCGCCGGCTGCTGGACTCCTGGAACGACACCGCGGCCGACGTCCCGTCCGGCACGGTCGTGGACCTGTTCCTGCGGCAGGCGGAGCTGCGGCCGGACGCCGTGGCGGTGGAGTGCCGCGGGGAGGCGCGCACCTATGCCGAGGTGGCCGGCCGGGCCCGGCTCGTCGCGGCCGGCCTGCGTGCGCGTGGGGCGGGGCCCGGGTCGGTGGTGGCGGTGTGCCTGCCGCGCTCGGCCGAGCTGCCGGGGACGCTGCTGGGCGTCATGATGGCGGGGGCCGCGTACCTGCCGGTGGACCCGGCGCTGCCGGCCGGGCGTGTCGCGGCCATGCTCGCCCGGGCGGGCGTGCGGGTCGCGCTGGCCGGCCCGTCCGCGCCCCTGCCCGGGCACGTCGAACGGATCGAGCCCGAGGCGTCCTTCGCCGAACCAGTCGAACGGATCGAACCCGCGCCCGAGGCGTCCTTCGCCACATCGCAGGCGGCGGCCGGTGCCCCGGCGTACGTGCTGCACACCTCGGGCTCCACCGGCACGCCCAAGGGGGTGGCGGTGCCGCACTCGGCGCTGGTCAACCTGCTGGCCGGGATGGAGCGGCTGCTCGGGTCCCGTCCGCAGGACGTGTGGCTGGGCAGCACGGCGCTGTCGTTCGACATCGCCGGACTGGAGCTGTACCTGCCGCTGGTGACGGGCGGGCGGCTGGTGCTGGCCGGCGACGACGCCGTGCGCGACGGGGTGGCGCTGGCCCGGCTGATCGGCGCGTCCGGGGTGACCCACGTGCAGGCCACGCCGTCGGGGTGGAGCATGCTGCTGTCCGCCGGGCTGGACCCGTCGGGGCTGGTGGCGCTGGCCGGGGGCGAGGCGCTGCCGCTCGCGACGGCCAGGCGGCTGCGCCGGCGGGTGGCGCGGCTGCTCAACATGTACGGCCCGACGGAGACCACGATCTGGTCCACCGCCTGGGAGGTGCCGCCCTCCCCCGACCGGGTGAGCATCGGGCGGCCGCTGGCGAACACCACGGTACGGGTGCTCGACCGCTCCGGCTCGCCGGCGCCCATCGGTGTCCCCGGGGAGCTGGTCATCGGCGGCGCCGGGGTGGCCCTCGGCTACCTGCGCTCGCCGGGGGAGCCGCCAGAGGCGTTCCCGGATGGGTGCTACCGCACGGGCGACCGGGTGCGCTGGCTGGCCGACGGCACGCTGGAGTTCCTGGGGCGCGAGGACGGCCAGGTCAAGCTGCGGGGGCACCGGGTCGAGCCGGGCGAGATCGAGGCCACCCTGGAGCGGCATCCCGGGGTGCGCCGGGCCGCCGTGGTGGTGCGTGGCGGCGACCTGGTCGCCTACGTCGACTCTGACGGGGCGGCGTGCCCGGATGATCTGCTGGAGCGGGCGGCCGAGTGGCTGCCCCCGTACATGGTGCCCTCGGTCGTCGTGCCCCTCGAGGCCCTGCCGCTGACCCCCAACGGGAAGGTGGACCGGCGGGCGCTGCCCGAGCCCGCGCGACCGGCGGCGGGCCGGGGCGGCGCGCCGGCCACCGCCAGGGAGCGGCAGGTGGCGCGGATCTTCGCCGAGGTGCTGGGCACCGGCGACCTCGGCGCGGACGACGACTTCTTCGCGCTCGGCGGCCACTCGCTGCTGGCCACCCGGGTCATCGCCCGGCTGGCGGCGGCCGGCACGGCGGCGCCCCTGCGGGAGCTGTTCACCCATCCCACGGTCGCCGGGTTCGCCGCGGCGCTGGACGAGCTCGCGGGCGAGCCGGGCAGCCCTCTCGTGCCGCGCCCGGCCGGCACGCTGCCGCCGCTCTCCCCCGCCCAGGAACGCCTGTGGTTCCTGCACCGCCTTGATCCCTCCGACGCCTCGTACAACATGTACATCGTGCGCAGGCTCCAGGGCCCCCTCGACGAGGCGGCGCTGGAGCGGGCGCTGACCGGGCTGATCGCCAGGCACGAGTCGTTGCGAACCCGCTTCCCCGAGGTGGACGGGCGGCCGGTGGCCGTGGTGGAGCGGCCCGCACCCGTCCAGATCGAGCGGCTGGAAGCCCGCGACGAGGCCGAGGCGCGGGCCCTCGTCGCCGCCCGCACGAACGCCTCGCTCGACCTGGGCGCCGCGCCGCCGCTGCGCGTCACGCTGGTCCGGCTCTCCCCCGGCGATCAGGTGCTCTGCGTCGTCCTGCACCACATCGTGGCCGACGGCTGGTCGATCACCGTCTTCCTGGACGACCTGGCCGCCCTGTACGGCTCCGCCGAGCTCGCGCCGCTGGCCGTGCAGCACGGGGACGTCGCCGGCTGGCGGCGGGAACAGGACCGCGGCGCGGCCCTCGACTACTGGCGCGCGCAGCTCGCCGACCCGCCCACCCTGGACCTGCACCCGGACCGGCCGCACCGCGCCGGGGCGACGCGCGGCGACTTCCACCTGCTGGAGGTGCCGGGCGAGCTGCTCGCCCAGCTGGAGTCGACGGCGCGCCGGCATCGCGTGACGCTCTTCATGGTGCTGCTGGCGGCGTACCAGATCCTGCTGTCCCGGCACACGGGGCAGGACGACGTGCTGGTCGGGTCGCCGACGGCGGGACGGGACCGGGTGGAGCTGGAGCCCCTCATCGGCTACCTCAGCACCACTCTCGTCCTGCGCGGCGACCTGTCAGGTGACCCGACGCCGGAGGAGCTGCTGGCCAGGACGCGCAGGACCGTCCTGGACGCGATGGCCCATCACGACGTGCCGTTCGAGCAGCTGCTGGCCGAGCTGGACGTGGAACGGGACCTGGCCAGGAAGCCGATGTTCCAGACCCTGTTCACCCTGAACAGCCAGACCGCCGACGGCGAACGCGACCGCCTCGGCCCGGTGCGGATGTCGTTCTTCGACGACGGGTACCGGCAGGCCAAGTTCGACCTGACCGTGGAGGCGTGGCGGTCGCCGGGGCGGCTGCGGGTGGCGTTCGGGTACGACGCGGGGTTGTTCGACGCCGAGACGGTGGCGGAGCTGGCGGAGCGGTTCGCGGTGGTGCTGCGGGGGGTGGCCGACCTGGGCAACCGGCGGGTGCCCCTGTCGCGCCTGCCCGTCCTGACGCCGTCCGACGAGGCCCTGCTCGCGTCGCTGGACCGCCCTCCGGCGGGGGCGGTGGGGACCGTCGGAGGGCTCATCGCCGAGTCGGTGGCGGCGCATGCCGGCGAGGTGGCCGTGAGCTGCGGCGCCGAGGCCGTGACGTACGCCGAGCTGGAGCGGCGGGTCGCGCGGCTGGCCGGGGAGCTGGCCGAACGGGGCGCGGGCGAAGGGGACCTGGTCGGGCTCCGGACGGGCCGCTCGATCGACGCCGTGGTGGCCATGCTGGCGATCTGGCGGGTGGGCGCCGCCTACGTGCCCCTGGACCCCGAGTACCCGCCGGAGCGCCTGCGCGCCATGGCCGCGGGAACGTCCCTCGTCGTCGCGGCCGGGATCGGGCCGGGGGCGGGCGCCGCGGAGCGCAGGCCCGGCCTGGCGTACGTGATCTACACCTCGGGCTCCACCGGCACCCCCAAGGGTGTCGCCGTCGAGCACGCCGGGCTGGCCGAGCGGGTCCGGTGGATGCGCTCCGCGTACGATCTGCGCCCCGGCGACCGCGTCGTCCAGCTCGCCTCGCTGAGCTTCGACACCCACGCCGAGGAGATCTTCCCCGCGCTGGCCGCGGGCGCCACGGTCGAGCTGCTGCCCGGCGGCGGCGCCACCCTGCCCGACCTGCTCGCCCGGCGGCCCGACATCACCGTGCTCGACCTGCCCACCGCCTACTTCCACCACTTGGTGGACCTGATCGACGAGATCCCCTGGCCGGAGCGGCTCCGCCTGGTGGTCCTCGGCGGCGAGCAGGTGCGCGCGCAGGCCGTGGACCGCTGGCGCGAACGCTTCGGCGACCGGGTGCGGCTGGTCAACACGTACGGCCCCACGGAGGCGACGATCATCGCCACGTGCGCGGAGCTGGCGGGCGGGGACCCGCACCCGCCGATCGGCCGCCCGGTGGGAGCGACCCCGGTCCAGGTCCTGGACCACCACGGCGCGCCCACCCCGCCGGGCGCGCCGGGCGAGCTGTACGTCGGCGGCCCCGGCGTGGCCCGCGGCTACCTCAACGCCCCCGGCACGCCGTTCGTGACCCTGCCGGAGGGCCGCTACTTCCGGACGGGCGACCGGGTGCGGCTGCGGCGCGACGGACAGCTGGAGTTCCTCGGCCGCCTGGACGCCCAGGTGAAGGTGCGCGGGTTCCGCGTCGAGCCGGGCGAGATCGAGCACCGCCTGCTCACCCACCCCGACGTCCGGCAGGCGGCCGTGCTCGCGCGTGCGGGCGATCTGGTGGCCTATGTGGTCCCGCGTGGGGAGACCAGCGTGGCGGGCCTGGCCGAGCACGTCGCGCGGGCGCTGCCGCCGTACCTCGTCCCCGCGCACTGGGTGCTGCTCGACGCGCTGCCCCTCACCCGCAACGGCAAGCTCGACCGGGCCGCGCTCCCCGAGCCGGACGCCCCCGTCGGGAGCGACGACACGCCGCCCAGGACCGACGCCGAGGAGCTGGTGGCCGACGTCTGGGCGGAGGTGCTGGGCGCGGACAAGATCGGCGCGTTCGACGACTTCTTCGCCCTCGGCGGCCACTCGCTGCTCGCCATCAGGGTGGCCGCCCGGTTGCGCGCCCTGGCGGGGGTGGACCTGCCGATCCGTACGCTGTTCGACCGCCGTACCGTCGCGGCGCTGGCGCAGGCCGTCGAGGAGGCGCTGGTGGCCGAGGTGGCGGGGCTGTCCGACGAGCAGGTCATGAGACTGACGGAGGAGGGCTCATGACGGAGCTGACTCAGGCGCAGCGGGCGCTGCTCACCCAGCGGCTGCGCAGGCGCGGCGGGTCGCGGCCGGCCATCCCCGCGCTGCCCGCCGACCGGCCCCCGCCCCTGTCGTACGCGCAGGAGCGGCTGTGGTTCATGGAGCAGTACGCCCCCGGGAACGCCGCCTACACGATCCCGCTGGTGCGGCGGGTCCGCGGGCCGCTCCGGGCCGACGCCCTGGCGGCGGCGCTGCGCAGGGTCTGCGAACGGCACCAGCCGCTGCGCGCCCGCTTCCCCGCCGGCGCCGACGGGCAGCCGGACGTGCTGGTGTCGGACGAGACCGAGATCCCGCTGACCGTCGCCGCGGCCGGGTCGGCGGAAGCGGCGAGAGAGCTGGTGGGGCCGTTCCTGGCGGAGCCGTTCGACCTGGTGTCGGGCCCGGTCATGAGAGCCCTGCTGGTCCGGCTGGCGCCCGATGACCACGTGCTGGCGCTGGCCGTGCACCACATCGCGGCCGACGGCTGGTCGGCGAACATCCTGCTGCGCGAGATCCTGACGTTCTGCACCGGCGGGACGGCGCCCGAGCTGCCCGTCACGTACGGGGACTTCGCCGCCTGGCAGCGCGAACGCGCGGACGGCGACGTCGGCTACTGGCGTGACCGGCTGGCCGGGCTGGAGCCCCTGGAGCTGCCGGCCGACGCGCCGCGGCCGCCCGAGCTGACCTACGCCGGGGCGGCGCACCACTTCGCGATCGCCCCCGAGCTGGCCGAGCGGCTGGACCGGCTGGGCAGGGAGCACGGCGCGACGCCGTACATGGTGCTGCTGGCGGCCTTCGCGGTGCTGCTCGGCCGGTACGCGGGGCAGGACGACGTGGCGATCGGCTCGCCGGTGGCCGGGCGGACGCTGCCCGAGCTGGACAACCTGGTCGGGTGCTTCGTCAACCTGCTGGCGATGCGGGTGGACCTGGCCGGGGATCCGTCGTTCGCGGAGCTGCTGGGCCGGGTGCGTGAGCTGGCCGCGGACGCGTACTCGCACCAGGAGGTGCCGTTCGAGCGGCTGGTGTCGGAGCTGAACGTGGCGCGGGAGCCGTCCAGGTCGCCGGTGTTCCAGGTCATCCTCGCCATGCAGAACTACGGCGGCGAGCCGGAGCCGGGACCGCTGACGCTGGAGGGGTTCGAGCCGGGGGTGTGGGCGACCCGGTTCGACCTGGAGCTCTACACCGGGGGCGGCGGGTCGTTCCTGTTCGTCTACAACACCGCGCTGTTCTCCGCCGGGCGGATCGAGCGCATGGCCGGGCATCTGGCCACGCTGCTGGAGGGGGTGGCGGCCGACCCGGCGGCGCCGGTGTCGGAGCTGGAGCTGCTCACGCCGCCGGAGCTTGACGAGCGGCGGCGCTGGAACGACACCACCGCCGACCTCGGCCCGCCGGGCCTGCTGCACGAGCCGGTCATGGCGGCCGCGGAGAGCGGGTCCGTGGCGGTGCGGCATCCCGGGGGCGAGATCACGTACGGCGAGCTGCGCCGCCGGGTGCGGGCGCTGGCCGCCGAGCTCAGGGCGGCCGGGGCCGGGCCGGGCCACTTGATCGCCGTCGTGATGGAGCGGGGCTGGGAGCAGGTCGTCGCGGTGCTGGCGATCAACGCGGCCGGGGCGGCGTACCTGCCGATCGACGCCGACCTGCCCGACCAGCGGCGCTTCGAGCTGATCGAGCGCGGCGGATGCGCGATCGCCGTCACCCAGCCCTGGCTGGACCTGACCTGGCCCGCCGGGGTGACCCGGCTCGCGGTGAACCCGGACGCGGACGCCCCGCCCTCCGGCTGCCCCGCCTCCCCCGCCGACCTCGCGTACGTGATCTTCACCTCCGGCTCCACCGGCGCCCCCAAGGGGGTGATGATCGAGCACCGGGCCGCCCTGAACACCGTCCGCGACCTCAACCAGCGCTTCCGTGTCGGCCCCGCCGACCGCTTCCTGGCGCTGTCGGCCCTGAGCTTCGACCTGTCCGTGTACGACGTCTACGGCGCGCTGGCCGTCGGAGCGACCCTCGTCATGGGCGACCCGGCCGCCGACAAGGACCCGGCCGCCTGGGCCCGCCTCGTGGAGCAGGAACGCGTCACCGTCTGGAACTCCGTGCCCGCCCTCATGGAGCTCCTGGTGGACCACGCCGAGCACGAGGGCACCGACCTCGGCTCCCTGCGCCTGGTCCTGCTGTCGGGCGACTGGATCCCGCTGACGCTCCCCGACCGCATCCGCGCCCTCGCCCCGGACGCCGAGGTCATCAGCCTGGGCGGCGCCACCGAGGGCTCGATCTGGTCCATCTCGTACCCGATCAGCCGGGTGGACCCGTCCTGGACCTCCATCCCGTACGGACGCCCCCTCGCCAACCAGACGTTCCACATCCTCGGCCCCGGCCTGCGGGACACCCCCGCGGGCGTCCCCGGCGACCTGTACATCGGCGGCGCGGGCGTGGCCACCGGCTACTGGCGCGACCCCGAGCGGACGGCCGCCTCCTTCCGCACCCATCCCCGCACCGGCGAGCGCCTCTACCGCACGGGCGACCTCGGCCGGTACGCCGCCGACGGCGTGATCGAGTTCCTCGGCCGGGCCGACGCCCAGGTCAAGATCCGCGGCTACCGGATCGAACCGGGCGAGATCGAGACCCACCTCGCCCGCCACCCCGACGTGACCGAGTGCGTGGTCACGACCGACGGGCAGGGCACGGGGGCGCAGCTCGTCGCGTACGTGGTCACGCCGCGCCTGGACCCGGTGCGCCTGCGCGCCCACCTCGCCGGGACGCTGCCCGCGTACATGATCCCCGCCCGTTTCGTCGCCCTCCCGAGCCTGCCGCTCACGCCCAACGGCAAGGTGGACCGCCGCCGCCTGCCCGCCCCCTCCGCCGCCCCGGCCGGGACGCGCACCCCGCCGGAGACGGACACCGAACGTCTGGTGAGCGCCGTCTGGGCGGAGGTGCTCGACGGGGCGGAGTTCGGCATCGACGACGACTTCTTCGACGTCGGCGGGCACTCGCTGCTGGCCATCAAGGTCGTGGCGCGCCTGCGCAGGCAGCTCCCGTCGCCGGTCGCGGTCGTGGACCTGTTCAAGCATCCGACCGTGCGCGCGCTGGCCGCGTTCGCCGACGGCGCCGCCGACGGGCCGCGCGGGCTGCTGCACGAGCTGACGCCGCGCCGCCCCCACGCCGAGCTCACGTACGTGTGCGTCCCGTACGGCGGGGGCGCCGCGGTGGCCTACCAGCCGCTGGCCGACGCGCTGCCCGCCACGCACGCGCTGTGGGCGGTGGCGATCCCGGGGCACGACGTGGGACTGGAGGAGGACCGGCTGCCCCTGGAGGAGGTGGCCGACCGGTGCGTGCGGGAGATCCTGGAGAAGGTACGGGGGCCGCTCGCGCTGTACGGGCACTGCGGGGTCGGGTCGGCGCTGACGGTCGCCATCGCGCGGCGGCTGGAGGCGGCCGGGCGGCGGCTCGAAGCGGTCTACATCGGGGCGATCTTCCCGTTCGCTCGGCCGGGGAACCGGGCGCTGGCGGCGCTGTCCCGGCTGGCGCGGCGGGAGTACCTGCGCAGCGACCGCAGTTACGCCAACTGGCTGACCTCGATGGGGCTCGACATGAGCGAGCTCGATCCCGGGCAGGCGCGGCACATCATCAGGAACATGCGCGAGGACACGGAGGCCGCGGAAGAGTATTTCACCGGGCTCTTCGAGAGCGCGGTGGAGCCGTTGCGGGCGCCGGTGATCAGTGTGGCGGGCGAGCGGGATCCGGCGACCGAGTATTTCGAGGAGCGGTATCGCGAGTGGCACTTCCTGAGTCCGACGGCCGCAGTGGTGGAGCTGGATGAGGCCGGACACTTTTTCCTGAAATATCGGGCGCAGGAGCTGGCCGAGATCGTCACCCGCACCCACCTCGCCCTGGACGCGGCCGAGCCGGTCTCAGGCCCGAACTGGCGCCTGCACGAAACCTCCCACCTCACCCAACCGCCCCCAGCTCCCTCCCCGGCCGCACGCTCGGTCCCCGCCACTCCCCCGGGCCCCGCGCCAGCCCCCTCCGCTCCCCTGTCTCGGATCCCGCTCCCCGGGCCGCAGCCCAGCATGCGGCGGTTCCTCGTCGTGGCCGGGGGCCAGCTGCTGTCGATCACGGGCTCGGCGCTGACCGAGTTCGCCATTCCCATCTGGATCTATCTCACCACGGGCTCCCTGGCCCAGTTCGCCCTGCTCGCCGTCCTCGGCCTGGTGCCGGGCATGGTGGTGGCCCCGCTGGCGGGCGCCATCGTGGACCGCAGCGACCGCCGTGCCGTGATGCTCGGCGGCGACTTCGCCGCCCTCGGGACGCAGCTCCTGCTCGGCGTGCTGCTGTGGACCGGCAACCTGCAGACCTGGCACGTCTACCCGCTGCTCGCGCTGCTGTCGGTGGCGCTCACGTTCCAGCGCCTGGCCTACAGCTCGGCCGTGCCGCAGCTCGTGCCCAAGCGGCATCTCGGCCACGCGAACGGCATCGTGCAGATGGCCGGAGGGATGACCCAGCTCATCGTGCCGCTGGCGGCCGCCGGGCTGATGGCGGTCGTCGGGCTCGGGGGCATCCTGGTCCTGGACGTGGTCAGCTACGTGTTCGCGATCGCCGTGACACTGCTGGTGCGCTTCCCCAGGACGATGGCCTGGCGGCGCAAGGAGCCGGTCATGACGGAGCTGGTGGCCGGGTTCCGGTATTCGTGGGGGCAGCTCGGGTTCCGGCGGATGCTGCTGTTCTTCGCGGTCCTGAACGTGTTCCTGTCGCCGCTCTTCCTGATGATCTCGCCGCTGGTGCTGTCGTTCGCGGGGCTGCAGGACGTGGGGCGGATCTCCTTCCTGTCGGGGCTCGGGGTGCTGCTCGGCGGCCTGGCCATGACGGTGTGGGGCGGGCCCGGGCGCGGCCGGATGCGGGCGGTGCTCTGGTGCACGCTCGCGCTGGCCGCCTTCTGCCTGGTCACGGGGTTGCGGGCGGATCTGGTGACGATCGGGCTCGGGGCGTTCGGGATGTCGTTGTGGGTGACGCTGCTCAACGGGGTCTACGCCACGATCGTGCAGGTGAAGGTGCCGCAGCGCTTCCACGGGCGGGTGTTCGCGCTGAACACGCTGATCGCCTGGTCGACGCTGCCGCTGGGGTTCGGGCTCGTGGCGCCGTACGGGGCGGCGGTGTTCGACCCGCTGCTCGCCCAGGACGGGCCGCTCGCCTCGACCGTCGGCGAGATGATCGGGACCGGGGCTGGGCGGGGTGTGGGACTGATGTACGTCCTGTTCGCGGTCGCGATGGCGGTGCTGGCGGTCGTGGCGCTCCGGTCCCGGCTGCCGTCCCTGGTGGACGACGCCGCCGACGCCGCCCCCGACGACCTGGTCGGCCTACGGTCCCTCGAACGACGCCGCCTCTAGGGCTTCCTTGAGCGCCTGGAGGAACAGGACGGCGTCCCTGCCGTTGACCAGCCGGTGGTCGTAGGCCAGCCCGATCACCGCCACCGTGCGCTCGCCCTCCCGCTGCGGTGAGGTGAGCGCGAGGGCGCACGCCTGGCCCGGGAAGACGATGGGGACGGCCATGACGATGTCGCGGTCGTGGTGCAGGGTGACGACGATGTTGCCGCCGTCGAACTGCTCCTGCCTGAACTCGCCCCGCTGGGCCGCCCTCCGGAACCCGGCCAGCTCCCCGGCGATCTCCTCGATCCCCTTGCCGTGCGCGTCCCGGATGACGGGCACGTACAGGCCGGTGCCGAGGTCGATCGTGACGCCCACGTTGGGGGCGTCGGGGACGGCGGCCGTGCCCTCGTCCATGAGCGTGGCGAAGCACAGCGGGAAGTCCTGGTGGAGGCGGGCGACGGCGGCGATGAGGAGGTCGGGCAGGCCGACGAGCTTGCGCAGGCGCTTGGTGAGGTCGCGTGCGGCCGCGGTGGCCTTGCCGACGTCCACCTTTATGGCGGTGTAGGCGGCGGGGATCGTCTGATGCGAAAGGCTCACCGTCCTCCCGACGGCCCGCTGATTACCGCTCAACCCCCGCACGCTCCCCCCGACCGCGGCCTCCCCATCCGCCCCGGCGGAGGTGGACGCGACCGTGGGCGCGACGGCAGGCGGCGGGGGTGCGCCCGCTGCGGCCAGGCGCTCGACGTCGGCGCGCCGCACCACCTTCACGGGCAGGGCGCGCACGCGGGCGGGGTCGATGCCCAGCTCGTCCATGAGCGCCTGAGCGGGCGCCGTGATCAGCGGCACCTCAGAGGGCAGGGCGTCCCCGGAGCCCGTCGCGGGCGCTTGCAGAGCCGGAGGACCACCGGAGACCGGCGCGGGCGGGGCCGGGGCGGGCGGGGCCGGGGCGGGCAGGGCGGGGGGTTGTGCGGTCTGGGGGGTGACGTGGGCGATGGGCTGGCCCGGGGTGCAGTCGGCGCCGGCCGGGACCAGCTGGACCAGGATCCCGTCGTGTCCGCTGACCAGCTCCTCCACCGTCTTGGACGTCTCCACCGAGGCCACCACGTCGTCCCCGCGCACCGGCGCCCCGTCCGCCACCAGCCATTCCAGCAGCACGTACGCCGAGTCGTTGGTGTTCAGCTTCGGCACCCTGATCTCAGCCATCCAGTCCCTCCAGCACGGCACGGCGGATCGTGGAGTCCTGGACGAGCACCTCGCGCTCCAGGTGGGCGGCCGTGGGGATCACGCTGTCCGCCGAGCTGACCAGCCGGACCGGGCGCCGCAGGCGGCCCCAGAGGCGGGTGTGCAGGTCGGCGGCCACGTGGTCGCCCCAGGTGCCGCCCGCGCTGCCGTCCTCGGCCACGCACACCAGCGGCGCCCGCCCGAGCAGCGGCAGCAGCTCCGACGGGTCGAAGGGGTAAAGGCGCGAGGGGACCATCAGGACCCCGGCCAGGTCGTGGTCGAGCAGCAGGGTCCGCATGGCGGCCAGCGCGCGGTGGGTGACCCCGCCGGGGGTGATCAGCACGTAGTCGAGATCGCCCGAGGGGATCTCCAGGCCGCCGGGTCCCCCCGTGTCGAGGCGGACCACCGCCACGTCGCCCACCAGCTCCCACGTGAACAGCTCGTCCACCTCGTACATCCGCCGCGTGTAGAGCACCTTGTCCTCGAACAGCAGGCACGGCTCCCCCAGCGCCAGCATGCGGTCGAGCACCGCCCGGTTGTCGTGGAAGGGCGACAGCTCGAACAGCGACAGCCCGGGGATCCCGATGAAGTGCTTCTGCGGGCTCTGGCTGTGGGTGGGGCCGTAGCCGCGGTGGCCGCCGGACGGGCATCGGATCACCAGCGGGAGGGGCACGCGGGTCCCGTACATGGAGACGGATTTACTGGCGAAGTTGAGGATCTGGTCGAAGGCGAGCGCGACGAAGTCGGCGAACATGATCTCGACGACCGCCTTGCCGCCCGCCAGCGCCAGCCCCGAGGCCGCACCGACGATGGCGCCCTCGCTGAGCGGGGTGGTGAGCACGCGGCCGGGGAAGCGGGCGGACAGGCCCTTGGTGATCTTGAAGGCGCCGCCGTAGGGGTCGAGGAGGTCCTCGCCCAGGACGTAGACGGAGGGGTCGTCCTCGAGGAGGCCGTGCAGCGCGCGGTTGAGGTTCTCACCTACTCGCGCCCCACCGGCCCGCGCGCCGCCTGCGGGCGCCCCGCCGACCGTCACGCCGCCGTCCAGACGGACGGCGGCCGGGCGGCGACCTCGGCCGCGATCCGGTCGATCCGCGTACGGGCCTCCGCCTCGATCCCGGCCGACTGTACGGGATGCGCGGCCCGGTAGGCGGCGTACCAGTCGACGCGCGGGAAGTCCGGCGGGCGGGTGTCGTCGCCCTTGCTGTGAGGGCCGAGGCGATGGGTGGCGAACTCCACGACCAGCGGCCGCGACTCCGTCCGCACCCGGTCGACGAGAGGCGCCAGCCGGGCCCGGATTTCGCGGATTTCCGCGATGTCCACCCGGTGGTGCGCCACGCCGAACGCCCGCGCCCGCCCCTCCACCGTGCCCGCCATCTGCAGCCCCGTCGGCGTGGACTGGGCGATGCCGTTGTGCTCGACCACCACCAGGAGCGGGAGCCGCCAGAGCTGGGCCAGGTTGAGCGCCTCGTACACGGCGCCCTCGCCCCAGGTGCCGTCGCCGATGTAGGCGCAGGCGAGCGCGCCCGGCTCGTGCCGCTTCAGCCGTAACGCGACCCCGGCCGCCACGGGCAGGCTCTGGCCCTGCACGCCGGTGGACAGGTAGCGGTCGCGCTTCAGGTGCTGGCTGCCGCCGACGCCGTCGCAGATCGCCCCTTTCCGCCCCATGATCTCGGCCAGCAGGCCCTCCGGGTCCTCGAACCTGGCCAGGTAGTGGCCGTGTCCCCGGTGGTTGCTGAAGACCCAGTCGCTCTCGCGCAGCAGCGTTCGCAGGGAGACGGGGACGTACTCCTGGCCGAGGCAGGTGTGGGTGGTGCCGTTGAGCTCGCCGCGTTCGAAGAGCGCGAGCAGCTTGAGCTCGAAGAACCGGATCAGCAGTAACAGCGCCAGGTCGTCGTCAGAGAGTTTGTCCATTGAGTCTCTCGAGCACCAGGAGAACCTCCTGAAAGGCCAACAATCCGCATATTTTCCCGTCCAGAGCCGCCTCAAGCCTCGATGGAACGGTCCGATTCTTCCTCAAACGGATTCCCGACCGAGATCACCGATCGTTACTGTGGCACCCGATCCACCGCCCCACTGACTGGAGCAAGCCGATGTTCGGGCGTTATCTGAGGTCGCAACTAATCGTCCTGCTCTGCGGAGGGCTGGTCGGGCCGATCTTCGTGATCGTCTACTTCGCGCTCGAACCGGCCGAACGCGCGGAGATCCAGTGGATGCTGTACGTCGGGCTGGCGCTCACGGTGTCCAACGTGCTGGTCGCCCTGCTCATCGCCCGCCACGGGGCGAAGGCGGCCGCCAAGACCGCCGCCCTTGAGCGGAACGGGGTTCTGACGCTCGCCCACATCACGGGCATGTCGGAGACCGGCACCAGGATCAACGGCCAGCCGCTGGTCAAGCTCGGCCTGCGCGTCGAGGGCCCGGGATTCGCGTTCGACACCCAGGACCGCGTGCTCGCCAACATGACGCGGGCGGGCAACTTCAACGCGCGCCGGGTCGTCGTACTCGTCGATCCGGCCACGCAGGAGCATCAGATCGACTGGGAGCGCAGCGCTCTGGTGAACGGGCTGATGCCGGCGAAGTTCAACCTGGCCGAGGACGGCAGGACCTACGACCTGAGCGGGCAGGCCGGCCCGCTGATGGAGATCCTGCAGCTCCTCAAGGCCAACGGCATCCCGCTGACGGGCATGATGGACGTGCGCTCCAGGCCGGAGCTGCGTCAGCAGATCCGGGTGGTGGTGCGCCGGGCCGCCGATCGACCGGCGGCCGGCGCCGCCTCACCGGTCGAGCGGCCCGCCGCCCACCGCCTGGAGGAGCTGGAGGCGCTGCGCGCGACGGGGGCGATCACGGACGACGAGTACGCCGTCAAACGGCGGCAGATCATCTCCGAGATCTGAGGACGCTCACTTCGACAGGTAGAGGGTCTTCCAGGTGCCCGCGTACAGGCAGACGAGGGACGGCTTGGCGGACTTGGCCTCGGAGCAGACCTTGAGCTCGACCTGGTAGACGTCCCGGTAGGAGAACGAGAAGTGCTTCGGGGCGCGGTAGGAGCAGTCGCGCACCGCGTGCTGGCGGGACGGCAGGTTGTTCCCGGAGCGGTACGTGATGCGGAAGACCGCCCAGCCGCAGGCGGCGGTGCGCCGGGTGTGGTCGTACACCTTGCCCGAGACCCGGACGACGTCGGCCGTCGGCAGGTCGGCGTGGTCCTCCCCCGTGGCCGTCAGGGTGCCCACGGCGTGGGCGGAGCGCCCCGGCGCGTAGTACGGGCCCCACGCGGTGGCGGCCGAGCCCGACGCGGTCGCGGCCTGGGCGGCGGGGGCGACGGTCGTGACGGCGGCGATGGTGGCGGTGGCGGCGACGGCCAGGCCGGCGAGGGTGCGGGAGATCGTCATCAGGGGTCGTCCTTTCGTGGCGAGATGACGACAATGTGCGATGCACCGATTTCAGGTGACTTGCCGCCGGACCGACGTCCACTTTCAAGCACCTTGCGGAACGGGCGGCGGCGGCCGGCCGGCGCCCCGTGCGGGTCCGGGCCCGGCGGGGCGGATATGCCCCGCGGGGCGCGCACGTGTCCGGGCCCGGCCGGGCGGATCAGCCGGCGGTGGGGCGCGGGGCGCGCAGGTGGGCGCGCTGTGCCAGCTCCGCCTCCTCGACGAACGTGAGCATCGGCTGACCCGGCGCGCACAGCATGAACACGACGAACTTGGCCGGCGCGTCCGGCAGGGCGTTGCCGTCCTGGTAGTGGATCACGTCCCCGCCCGGCTCCCAGAACGTCTCACCGGCCTCGACCACGCGCTCCGGCTCGCCCTCGAGCTCGAACCGGATCGCGCCCTCGATCACGTAGCCGAACGCCGGCCCCGCGTGGCGGTGCGGGGCAAGGCCGGGGTGACCGGGAGGCCACTCGACGAGGATGGTCATCCCCGAAGCACCGTCGGGAACGAAGGGCGGCTTGACGTCCGCCAGGATGTTGAATCCGCCATCCGCCGCTGAGTCCTGGTTCGACACGGTAGTACGCCTCCCTGGTCCTGCCCGGAACGGACGATCTCGTGTCGGCCACCCGGTGTACCGACCTGTGTACCCACATACGCGCAGGTCAGGCCGGTATGAGAGCACAGAGCAGGTGGACTTCGGCCGTCACCGGGGCAGCCTCGTCCGGACCGGACCGGGCACGGACGGCTCCGGCGGCGAGCCGCACCAGGTCGCCAGGGCGGAACGCAGGCCGAAGACACGCGTGGCGGGATCGGTGGCGGTGCTCGCCCAGGCGATGTAACCGTCCGGACGGACCAGCATGGAGGGCAGGCGGGCGCTTCTCGGCGTGGCGTGCCTGACGCGCGCCAGCGGAAAGCTCTCCGTCACGCCGGGCTCGTCGGCGGGAGCCACGAGCACGAACCGCCCGTCGCGCAGCGCCTCGTACAGCCGCGTCGCGTCGCCCGTCAGGAGGACGTCGGGGACCCGCCGGCCGGCCAGCGGGTGCGATCCCAGAGGCGCGGAGTAGGAGATCGCGAGGCCGGAGATGGCCTCCCGCAGCCGGCGGGCGGCCGGCGGGAACCGGTTCACGATGACCGGGAGCGTCGCGCGCATGGCCCGGTCACGCCGGGTACGGGCCAGGGCCGTGGTGAGCAGGCGGCCGCTGAGTCGTACGATCATGCCGCCCACCGGATGGCGTTCGGCGTGGTAGGTGTCGAGCAGGCCGTCCGGGGCCCAGCCCTGGACCGCCGCGGCGAGCTTCCACCCGAGGTTGGCCGCATCCTGCAGGCCGGTGTTCATCCCCTGCCCGCCCGCGGGGGAATGCGCGTGCGCGGCATCGCCCGCCAGGAACACCCGGCCCACGCGGTAGCTGGGCACCTGCCGCTCGTCGCTGTGGAACCTCGTCAGCCAGCGCACGTCGTGCAGGCCGAGGTCGCTGCCCATGACGCTGCTGGTGATGTCGCTGACCTCCTGGAGGGTGACCGGCGCGCTGCTGGGGAGCTGCCGCCGCCGGTCCCAGGCGATGATCCGGTACCGCCCGTCTCCGAAGGGGGCGATGAAGCAGAAGCCGTCGGCGCCGGTGTTGAGGGCCAGTTCACGCGCCGGGGGCCGCCTGAGGTGGACGTCGGCCAGCATCACCGACTCCACGGCGGAACGCCCGAGGAACGGAACGCCGAGCGCGTCCCGCACGACGCTGCGCACACCGTCGGCGCCCACCACGAATTTCGCCCGCCGCGCGTGTATGGTGCCGTCGATCCGCATGCTCACGTCCACGCCGTCGTCGTCCTGGCGCAGGCCGACGACCTCGACCCCCCGCATGACCTCCACGCCGAGCCTGGAGGCACGGTTCTCCAGCACGTGTTCGGTGTTGTACTGCGGGGTGCACAGCAGGAACGGGAACCGCGACCGCAGCAGGGACATGTCGAGTTCCAGGGTGCCGAACAGCGACATCGTCCGGAAGATCGCGCCGGTCTCGATCAGCTCGTCGGCCACGCCCCGGGCGTCGAGCTGTTCCAGCGTCCTGGCGTGCACGACGAAGGCCCGGGACAGCTTCGAACCTCGAAGCTCCCGTTCGACGATCATGCACGCGACGCCTCTCGCGGCCAGGTCACCCGCGAGCAGCAAGCCCGTCGGCCCGGCTCCGACGATCACCACATCAGTGTCAAAGAGCGCCATCAGCGTCTCCAGTCTCCTATGAGCGCCTTGCGACGTGATCGCCCGGGAGGAGACGGCGACTCGCTGCCATGAGTGCGTTTGTCTCGATACTACGACCGGACCCTCTGGGCTCCTCGTGGCGGGCCCGCGCATGACCACTGCGGATCAGCCCATAGGGTCCGGTGTGCGGGCGGGCCACCGCAGCACGCCGCGGCGGCCCCCACAGAGGCCCTCGCGGTCATCGCCGCGGCGGCCCGCCCGGCGGTCAGGCGGCGGCCTTGGCGGTCAGCGCCACGGTGGCCTGGCGGGTGACGCCGCTCACCGTGACGGCGAGCGTCACCTGCCCCCGCCGCAGCGCCGTCAGCGTCCCCGTGGCGGGGTCGAAGGAGGCCACGTGCCACGGCTTGACGCCGTCACGGCCGCCGACGTGCAGGTTGGGGGAGCCGGACCACGCCGCCGAGACCGGGTAGGCCGCGGGGACCGTACGGCTGCCCTGCTTGAGCGCCGCCGTCACCGCGCCGGGAGCGCCGATCGCGACCGTCGCGGGGGCGGTGAGCACGAGGTCGTCCACGTGCGGCCGGACCTGCGTGCCGATCCAGTCGGGCGCGTCGGCGAACCAGTTCCGCCGCACGTGCTCGGCCTCGGCCGCCGTCACCGGGTCGACACCCCACAGCGACCACCCGGTGAACCCGCCGTCGTCGGGCGCGGTGGCCGGGTTCTTGCCGGAGTTGCCGTTGATGAAGTACGGCACCGCGTCCACGTGCGAGGCGTGGAACGTCCCCACGTGCGCCCCGATGTACGCGGCCCCCTTGCCGGTGGTGCGCTGGAAGTCCGCCAGCCACCCCTCCACCAGGGCCGCCTCCTTGCGGTCGCCGAGCTGGCTGCCCTTGCCGGGCGTCGGGTCGCGCGGCGGCACGTGGAACAGCACCGCGACCGAGCCCACCGACGCGTCGCCGGCGGCCTTGTCCAGCTGGGACCGGAGCATGGCCACCTGGTCGTAGCCGCCGCCCCGCAGGTTCAAGCGGGAGGTGTCCAGGGTGACGAAGCGCGTGCCCTTGTGGTCGAAGGTGCTGTACGTGTCGCCGAAGACGGTCCTGAAGTTGTCGATCTTCCCGCCCATGACCTCGTGGTTGCCGGGAATGTAGTGATATTCCAGGGTTCCGCCGAGTTCCTCGTCGAGGATCTTCTTGGCCAGCGCGAAGTCCTCGGGCGACGCCTCGTCCACCAGGTCACCGTTGATCAGCAGGAAGTCCGGCTTGGCCGCCTTGATCTCCCGCAGCGTGCGGCGCGCGTTCTTGACGATGTCGCTGTCGGGGTCCCGGGCCACGAACTGCGCGTCCGACATGACCGCGAACCGCCACGGCATCCGGCCCACGTCGGCCTTGACCACCGGATCGGCGACCTTCGGCGCGGCGGGCGCGGAGATCGACGGCGGCACCTTGGCCACCAGGCCGTCGATGAGGATCTCGTCGGTGTACTTGGCGTCCGCCTTGGTCTCGGCCACGTAGAAGCGCCGCAGCTTGAGCGGGTAGTTGACGCCCGGGGGCACGGCGAACTCGACGTACTTCCACCCGGTCCACGTCAGGTACGGCCCGCGCAGGATCTGCGACTGGCCGAGCGCGTCGTAGAACTCCAGGCTGGGCCACTCGCCCTTGCCGGTGGAGTTGATCCAGAGCCCGAACGCCTGCGGCTGGCCGTCCACCACGATCTGCTGCGGCGGGCTGGCGTACGCGGCCCGGGTCGCGGTCGAGGTGGTGAAGTCGTACGAGAGCTTGAGCCCGCCCCCGCTCTGACCGGGCGCGGCCGACAGCGAGCCGGTGGCGCGGGCGGCGGCGAACGTCCACGTGGCCGCGTTCTCGAAGTCGGCGACCGGCTTCTCCTCGAACCCGACCGTCACCGGCACCGCCGTGCCGATCTTGCCGACCTTGGCGGTGATCAGGCCGGACCCGTTGGCCTTCCTGGCCTTGACGGTGAAGTAGCCGTGCTCGGCCGCGGTCACCTCGAACAGGCTCTTGTCGTAGTCGAGCGTCAGGTCGGAGGGCTCGATGGGCGCGGAGTTGCCGTTGCGGTCGTAGCCGACCACGCCGAACGTGGCCGCACCGTCCGCGCCCGCCAGGCCGAGCCGGTCGGCCGTGGTGCCGAGCCGCTGGAGCGGCTGCAGGACGGTCAGGTCGATAGTGCCCTTGGCGCCGCCGCGCGAGGCGGTGACGGTGGTCTGGCCGGGCACCAGCGCGTGGAACTTCCCGTCGCGGACGACGCCGTGCACGGCCGGGTTGGCCCGCCACGACGGCGTGCCGGCGGCGGGGCCGTACGTCTCGTCGTATCCGGCGGCGGTCAGCCGCCGGGTGAGGCCGGGGAAGACGCGGTCGGGGCGGCCACCGGCGACCGGGCCGACGCCGGGCGCCTTGGCGGGGTCGCTCGCGGTCTCCAGCCAGAAGCCCTTGAGCTTGCCGCTGCCCTCGGGCGCGTAGAGCGCGAGACCGTTGGGCACGTGGCGCTCGCCGCCGTCGGAGGGGCTGTTCTCCACCTGGACGTCGGCGGAGCCGGGCTCGCGGGCGAGCATGGTGGAGGAGCCGCCGCCGTCGAGGTTGAGCGCGTTGGCGGCGCCGAGGTCCACCATCATGGCGGCGAGCTCGTTGAGCGTGACGCCGCGGCTGTCGACCTGGCGGCCGTCCACGGTCAGCAGGTACATCTTCCTGCCGTCGGCCGAGAACCCGACGGCGGTGCGGGGGTGCGCGGCGGGGTCGGTGGAGTTCTGCACGACCCCGTCCTTGACCAGCACCCAGTTGCCGCCCACGGCGGCCTTGACCTGGCCGCCGTCCGACGGCTTCGGCTGGTATCCCACGTCCACGCGGTCGCCGGCCTTGAGGGCGGACAGGGCGGTGGCCCCGGCGTCGCGGCCCAGCAGGATCGTCGTCCCGGCGGGGATGGGGCCGGTGCCGGCGGACGTGCGTACCTCGGAGACCACCCCGTCCACCAGGACGACCTCGGCGACGGACGTGGCGCCCTCGACGGCGCGGGCCCGGTTGTAGGAGCCCCACAGCGGCGTGAACAGCCCGACGCCGCCGCTGCGCACGACCTGGTTGAACTGGGTGAGCGCGATGGGCGTGCCGCCGGCCGGGGTGGCGGTGCCCTCGAAGTACATCTTGAGCACGCGGCCGAGGCCGTCGCCGCTGATCGCGACCGCGTTCTCGTGGCCGGTGACGGGCGACTGCACCAGCGAGCCGTCCTGCACGCCGATGCCCTGGGCGGCGCCGGAGTTGTTGATGTCGAAGAAGTCGCCGTTGACGGCCGCGACGGCGTGCGCGCGCTTGGCGGGCCCGGACAGCGGCTCGGTCTTGGACACCTCGCCGGAGTACAGGTAGTCGGCCTTCGCGCCGCCGAGGTCGGCGGTGACCGCGTCCGCGCGCAGCCAGCCGAGCGCGTCGTAGGTGTCGAAGGAGGTGAGCGAGATGCCCGGCGCCACCGGCCGGGTCCTCTTGGCCGTCTCCAGCCGCTGCCCGGCGTCCTGGGCGAGCAGCGTGGACTGCGGCGGGTAGGACGACGCCTTGAGCGCGTCCTCTACGGGGGGCGCGGGATCGGCCTGCGCCGGGGCCGTGGCCAGGGCGAGAGGGCCTAACGCGAGCACCGACGCTGTCAGGATTCTGAGGGACTGCACGACCGAACTCAATCGCTCGTGGATATAACTTTCAAGACTTAAGAGTGAACTAAAAGAAAATTTCAGATCTTGTCGGCCCCCGGCCAGGCTTGCAGGATGGTACGCGTGGATCGAGAGGCGCTCTACCGCGACCCCTATCCCGTCTACGCCAGGGCTCGCGCGGCACCGGGGTTGACCTTCGTCGAGGAGCTGGACGCCTGGCTGGTGGCCCGGCACGCCGACGTGCGCGAGGTGCTGGGGCGCCCGGACGACTTCTCCTCCAAGGGCGCGCTGCGGCCCGACGTGATCCCGGGCCCGCGGGCGTTCGCAGAGCTGGCGGGCGCGCCCGGCGCCGCCCCGGTGGTGCTCGGCACCGACGGCGAGGCGCACGCGCGCTACCGCCGGCCGCTCACCCGCGGCCTGTCCCCCGCCAAGGTGGCGGCGGCGCTGCCGTTCGTTCGCGCTACGGCGGGCGACCTGATCGGGTCGTTCGCCAAGGCCGGCCGCGTGGAGTGGATGTCCGGGTACGCCAGGCCGCTCCCGGCCGCCGTGATCGGCCACCTGCTCGGCCTGGACCCGGCCGACGTACCCGCCGCGATCCGGGCCGGCAACCGGGCCGAGGACCTGCTGTTCACGCCGATGTCGGAGGACGACCAGGTCGCCGCGGCCCGCGAGGTGGCCGCACTGCGTCACCTCTTCGCGGCACACGCGGCCGGGTCGAGGACCGCCGAGAGCCTGACCGGCGAGCTGTCGCGCGGCCTGGCCCCCGGTCCCGGCGAGCCGACTCCGCAGCAGCGCGACGAGATCGTGGCCAACACGCAGAACGTCATGCTGGCCGGCCACCTGACCACGACCGCCCTGCTCGGCACCGTCGTGCACCGCCTGCTGCGCGAGCGCGGCCAGTGGGAGCTGCTGTGCGGGCGGCCGGAGCTGGCGGGCGCGGCGATCGAGGAGGCGGCCCGGTACGAGGCGCCCGTGCAGGGCTTCCGCCGCACCGTCACCAGGCCGCTGGAGCTGGCGGGGACCGCGCTCGGCGAGGGCGAGACGGTGTTCGTGTCGTTCGGCTCCGCCGGGCGGGACGAGGCGGTGTTCGAGCGGCCGGACGAGTTCGACATCGCCCGGGAGCCGGTGCGGCACCTGTCGTTCGGGCACGGCGTGCACGGCTGCCCGGGCGCGCTGCTGGCCCGCGAGCAGCTCAAGGTCACCCTCGAGCTGCTCGTACGCGAGCTGCCCGGCCTACGTCTCGCCGGCGAGGACGTCGTCATGGCGGCCACGCTCATCCACCGGGCCCCCGAGGAGCTCCACCTCAGCTGGTGAGTCCGGCTCCTCCGCCGAGCGCACGCCCGCGTGCAGCACCAGCGGCACGGCCAGCGCCACCGCCATGGACAGCACGGCCGTGCCCGAGTCGTTGACCAGCATGCCGACCACCCCGCTGACCAGCGCCCCGACCAGCCCGGCCCGCAGCATGGGCGCCCGCGCGAACGCCTTCGGCACGATGCCCGCGCTGATCTGCCCGGGCCGCAGCACCGCGAAGACCAGGAACGCCAGGCCGGCCAGCACGATCGGCATGAGGTTGGGGGAGAGCATGGTGTTGAGCATGGCGCCCAGCTTGCGCCCGATCATGGGCAGGAACGTCCCGTCGATCACCTGCCCCACGAACCGCCCCAGGTGGGTCTGCGAGGCGGGCGGGCGCAGGTGGTCGAGCACCGCGATGATCGACACCGCCACCCCGCCCAGCACGCAGAACGCGCCCAGCTTCACCACCGACACCCGCTTGCCCGCGACGAGCAGCGCGGTCACCGCGATGCCCGGCACGAACGCGATCACGCCGCCGAAGTCGCTGCCCACGCCGGGCCAGCCCGCCAGCAGCATCGCCACGACGCCGAGCCCCGTCACCCCGGCCACGGCCAGCCGCTTGCGGCCGACGCGGACGAAGTGCTCGGCGGCCACGGCGGTGACCATCAGCACGGCCGTGGCCAGCAGCGCGAACGGGATGTTCGCCAAACCGTAGTAACGGCCGCCGACCACGGCGGTGTAGCCCATGAGGCTGTTGAACTGCAGCGTCGTCCCGGTCAGCAGGTCACCCACGAGCACGGCGGCGGTGGTCGCCGCGACGGCCGCGGGCGGGCCCAGCGGGTGGCGCCGCCACGGGCCGCCGAGCGCGACGCCCGCGATGATCGCGGTGCTCGCCAGCACCCCGCCGATCAGCGTCGGCACGGGGTACGGGCTGCGCTCCCACGGCACCAGGTTGACCGCGTACGTGGAGACGGGGATGGAGGCGAGCACGATGGCGGCCACGCCGACCCCGCCCAGCCGCCTGCGCCTGGACAGCAGGAAGTAGGCCAGGGCGTAGAAGGCGACCTGGACGATGGCGAAGGCGGTGAAGAAGACGCCGGTCGTGCCGCGTACGGCGGTGCCCTTGAGGTCGGCCCTGCGCAGGTCGTCGATCGTGGTGCGCTCGCCGAGCCGCCACGGCAGCCCGATCATGGTGGAGGGCGTGGCGATGCCCGCCGCGCTGAGCAGCGTGGGCGTGATGTCGGGCAGCACGACGATGTCCTCGCGCCGGGTGGAGTTGGCCCCCACCGACGGCCCGGCGACCTCGCCGCCCGGCGCGGCCGCCATGCCCGGGCGCTTCCACAGCGCCACGCGCAGGTGCGGCACCGAGCCGTGGTCGCCGATCCCGGCCAGCACGATCTCGGTGTCCGGGGGCAGCTTGTCCAGCGCGGCGCCGACCTTGGCGTCGGCCTCGCGGACCAGGGCGCGCCGCCGCTCCGGCGCGAGCAGCTCGGGCTCCAGCGGCAGCTTGCCGTCCACGATGTACGGCTTCACCAGCACGTCGACGTCCACGGCCAGCATCCGGCAGCGCGACCAGTCGGCCAGCCCGGCGGGCTCGGCGGCGTACAGGTCGACCTTGCCGGTCCGGTCGGCGAGGGCCAGCGCCGCGCCGGGCCCGACGGCGGCCGTGCACTGCCCGGCGGCGTGCAGGGCGCTGCCGAGCGTGCCCGCGTAGGTCCCGTCGCGCAGCCGCAGCAGCCCGGCGACCTCGGAGACCACGGCCCCGGACCCCTGCGCGACCGGCTCGGGCGGCATCCCGCACCGGCGCCCGACCGCCGACCGCACGCCCGAGGCCACGGTCAGCCACCCGTCGTAGGCGCAGGTCACGGTGCCCACGGCCTTGACCGACAGGGATCCGATCCCGCTCTGCCCGGCCAGCCGCCACAGCCGGGGCGTGTCCGCCGGGTCGAGATCGTCCCACATCAGCCCCGGCACCCCGATGAACGCCACATGCCCTCCGGCGTCCTCCTGCCCTGCGGTCTGCACCGCCGCCTGGGCAGGCGGGGCCGCCCACCACAGGGCGGACGACACCAGGAGCAACAGCACCCACCTCACCGGCCAACCCCCGCTCTAGTTGGAAACGCCCGAAACCCTACCGGCCCGAAGGCTCAGGCGAAGGGCTTCGCGACGATCAACCGGCCGAGCGCCTCGTCGTACTCCGGGTCGAGCCAGTAGTCCGAGTGCCAGCGGGCCTCCGGCAGGGGCTCGCCGGGGGCGGGCCGGTGCGGGTCCCAGCAGAACACGTCCACGCCGTTCGGGGAGCCGGGGGCCAGGGGGTCGACACGGCCGAAGACGGGCCCGCCGATGGGGTCGCTCAGCCGGTAGAGGTTGTACCAGGGGACGGCGTCGCGTACGGCCGACAGCCCGCCGGTGCCGAAGTAGGCGGGGAAGAAGGCGGCGTACAGGCGGCGCAGCGGCGAGCCGTGGGTGAGCATCCTGACCCGGGCCCGCACCTCGGGCCCGAGCTGCAGCACCAGGGCGGCGGTGATGACGCTCCCCTGGCTGTGCCCGGACAGGACCACCTCGTCGCGCCCGCTCCTGGCCAGCCGCCCCACGCGGTCGATCAGCTCGGGGATGACGCGTTCGGTGTAGCACGGCGGGGCCAGCGGGTGGATGGCGCGGGGCCAGAAGGTGGAGATGTCCCAGAGGATCCCGATCGTCCGGCGCAGCCCGGAGTCGCTGTACGTGCGGCGGCCGAGGAGGGCCAGGCCCACGACGACCGCCGCCATGGCCCAGCTCCCGAGCGTGGCGAGCAGTCCCACGATCCCGCCGGTCGGGGTGAACAGGTGGAACTGGTTGATCACGGTCGCCGCGGCGAACCCGGCGACGCCGATCCCGGTCAGCACGGCCAGCACGAGCCCGGCGCGGTCGGTCAGGGCGGCGAGCGCCCACTTCCCGGCCACCGCGCCGCCGTCGCGCTCGCCGTACAGGGACTTCAGCTCCGGGGTCAGGCGGGCCGCGTCGGACCCGCGGATCGCGTACAGGGTGACGGCCAGGCCGGCGAAACCGACGGCCAGCAGCGGCACCAGCGCGGCCGTCCACCACACCGGGTCGTCGAGGAAGAGCTTCTTGCCGACCGGCTCCGGGGAGGCGGAGGTGCCCGGGACGCCGAAGAATGTGGCGGTCCAGAACAGCAGGCCGAGCGCCAGCACGTTCGCGCTGCCGGCGGCCACCATCAGCACGAACCACGCGGCGATCCCGCCCATCGCCCGCGGCTCGCCGGAAGCTCGGTCCATCCAGGCCAGCACGCAGGTGGCGACCAGGATGAGCGCCCCGATCCCGACCGTGAGCGCGAACTGGAACGCTCCCACTCCCACGCCGGGAAGCTGCCGCCCGGGCGCGCCCGGCGCCATCCCGGCCAGCGCCGCCCCGAGCGTGGCCAGGCACACCAGCGGCGCGAGCACGCGCAGCGCCCGGCACGCGAGCGTGAGCCCGCCCGGGATCCGCTCATCCGCGCCCGGGTCCAGCCGCCGGGCGATCCCCGGCAGCACGACCAGCACCGCGGCGGCCAGTTCCACGGCCGCGTTCGCGACGGTCAGGGCGAGCCCCAGCGGGGTGCCCGCGAACGGCGCGGCCACGGCCATCCCGATCGAGGCGATCGCGAAGCAGACGTGCACGACCCGCAGCCGCCACACCGGCGCGTCGCCGTGCCACAGGCGCGGCCGGGCCAGCGGCAGGTCGGCGCCGGAGCCGCCGTCGGGCGGGACGGCCGTGCGCTCGTCCCGCTGCCAGGTGCGCCGGGCGATCCACCACAGCAGCACCACGACGAGCAGCGGGACCAGCGCGGTGACCGCCAGCCGCCTGGACGGCTCGTTGCCCCACAGCGCGCCCAGCCAGTGCACCCACACGGGCGCGGTGTCGTAGGTGCAGGCCCGCCCGGCCGCGGTGCACTGCCAGCCGACGAGGTCCACGCTGGCCCGCGTGACGGCCCCGACGAGGGTCCCGGTCAGCAGCAGGGCGAACAGCCGCTGCGCCGCCTCGGTCACGTGCCGCAGGCCAGTGCCGCGCGCGGGCCTGGGGAGCATGAAGTAGGACAGGTTCGCCAGCGCGAACGGCAGCAGGAGCAGCCACAGGGCGATCGTCTTGCCGCCGGAGGTGAGACCGCCCCACGCGTACGCCTCCCGGTGGCGGGAGTCCGGCACGTCCGCGTGCTCGCCGTCCGGCGGTCCGTCGGTCCACCAGCGCCGGTAGAACCCGGTGGTGCCGTCGCCCGCGACGATCCAGGGGTGAGGGTGGTTGAGCATGCCCTCGGGGGGTGTGCCGGAGACACCGTGGACGCGCAGCTCGGTCACTCCCGAGCGGGTCTCGTCGAGGAATCCGTCCATGCCGACATGATCCCGCCCAGGGGTTCATCACGTACAGTCACGATAATGTCACACGTTCCGAGCGGGCCTTACGAGACGGTGACGCCCAGCAGATGCCCGAGCCCGAACGTCACGGCGGCGGCCCCCGCGCCCAGCGCGAGCTGGCGCACCCCGCCCAGCCACCACGGCCGCGCGGTCATGCGCGCCACCACCGCCCCGAACCCGAACAGCGCCAGCACGCTCACCACCACGGCGACCACCAGCCCGGACGCCCCGAACAGGAACGGCACCAGCGGCACCAGCGCCCCGGCGGCGAACGCGCAGAACGACGACGCGGCGGCCACGTACGGCGAGGGCAGGTCGTCGGGGTCCACGCCCAGCTCCTCCCGCACGTGCACCCGCAGAGCCTGCTCGGGATCGGCCGACAGCCCCTCGGCCACGCGCCGCGCGAGGTCCTCGTCGAGCCCCTTCGCCCGGTACATCGCCGCCAGCTCCGCCTGCTCGCCCTCGGGATTGCGCGCCAGCTCCCGCCGCTCGACGGCGATCTCCGCCCGCATCAGCTCGGTCTGGGACTTCACCGAGGTGTACTCGCCGGCCGCCATGGAGCAGGCACCCGCGATCAGCCCCGCGACCCCGGCCACCACCGCGCCGCGCCCGGCCCCGGCCGCTCCCACGACTCCGGCGATCAACGCGAGGTTGGACACCAGCCCGTCCATCGCCCCGAAGACGGCCGGCCGCAACCACCCACCGGTGACGTCACGGTGACTGTGGTGCTTCTCCGGCGAATAGGGATGAGTCAGCTCAATAGTCACGGAAATGCCTCCAATCCCAATATTTCATCAGGAATGTAGGCACAGGTCATCAAGATCCGCAACGAAGGAGAGGCTTCCCTGACCTGCGGAGAAGCCCCTTCAGAGGCGGCGCCCGGCCTCCGGGCGCCGCTGTGAACCGGTCAGACGCGGGCCGGGGCCGGAGCGGTGCGCTCCGGGGCGCGGACCAGGGCGGCGCAGTCGTCGATCGCCTCTTCCAGCAGGCGGCGCAGCAGCGCGTCCGGGTCGGAGATGCAGGCCTGGACGATGCCCACCACCGACAGTTGCACCGCGTTCGGCGCCGCGTACCGGCGGAAGCCCTTCTCCGTGATCCTGGCCGCACGGCTGAAGCGCCTGGCCTGTTCGGCCGCGTGCGGCACCTCCTCCATCGCCCGGCGGCTCTGCTCGCTGAGCCGTCCCGACGGTGCCCCGTCGAGCCTGGCGAGCATCTCCTCGGCCGCGAGCACCGACACCGCCAGCGCGAGCTGGCGCTCGGCCGCCGCCACCGGCAGGGCCGTCGTGGCGCAGCGCAGCGCGATCCGGGCGTCCACCCTCAGATCGTCGCTGGTCAGGCCGATGATGGACGGGACGAGGTGGACGAGCTGGGCGCGGCTCTCGTCGCTGGTGTTGTCGTTGACCAGGCGGGCGAGTGCGGCCAGCAACGGGTGGGTGCAGGCCGGGTGGTCGCTCCACCGCTCTCCGGCCAGGTAGGAGGCCAGTTCCATGAAACAGGCACCGCGTTTCGGATTGCGATGTCTGCCGCGCGACAGGACCGGCATGTGATCAAGGTGATTGTCCACGGGTGCTCCACTGCTCCACGCGATCGCCGTCTATCCAGTTTGCGCTGTCGCGATCGCCAACGCCAGTGATGTATGTTCTTCGTCCTGAATGTTCCCCCTACCCGAGCGGTCCCACCTCTATCCGATGCCGGTTTTGCCGCCGGGGGCCGCGACGAACACCGCCACCGTGCGGGCCGGGACCGTGAGCGTGCCGGTGCCCGGGTCGAAAGAGGACTCCCGGACGACCGGATCGCCGGAGGCGGCCTGGACGGGGTGCAGCTCCACCTCCAGCCCCGCCAGCCGCTCCATGGGCTGAGCCTGCGTGGAGGGGGTGGCGTTGAAGACCACGGTGACCGAGGACCAGCGGGGGTCCAGCCCGGACGTGTCCACGTGCATGGCGATCACGCCGTCCGCCGAGTCGGCGAACGTCAGCCGCTCGCGCACCTCGGATCCCAGCGCGAACGCCGGCGACGAGGCCCGGATCCGCAGCAGCTCCCCGAACCTGGCCCGGCACTCGCCGATCGCCGCGCACCCGGGGCGCAGGGCCGGGTCCGCCAGCAGCGGGCCCGCGTAGGGCCATCTGGACTCGTTGTCGGCCCTGGGCGGCAGCCCGCCGCCGAACCCGTTGCCCAGCGAGCAGTCCCACAGCAGCCGGTTGAACCAGTCGCCGGAGTCGTAGGAGTTGCGGTCGAAGGACTTCGAACGCAGCCGCTCGCTGCCCGCGTGCACGAACGCCGTCCCCTGCGCCAGCAGCACGGTGGCCAGCGACAGCACCTGCATGCGCACCCGGCCGGCCATCGGCGTCGGCTGCGGCAGCTTGTACGCCAGCGCGTCGAACAGCGTCTCGTTGTCGTGCGCGTCCACGTACGTCACCGTCTCGCCCGGCTCGGCCGCGTACCCGGCGGGTGAGCCGTTGAAGTCGATCTCCGAGCCCTTCTTCCCGGAGGGCAGCACGTAGTCGCGCAGGTTGCCGGCCAGCCCGAGCTTGATCAGGTCGGTGTAGCCGGCCAGCCGGGCCCGCTGCTGCTCGGCCGTGCCGTTGGCCGGGGCGCCGTTCGGCGCGCCCGCCAGGCCCGAGCCGAACCCCTGCACGCGCGGGTCGGCGTCGAACGGGGCGCCGCCGCGCACGGCGTCCCGCAGCCGGTCGCTGAACGTGCCGATGCCGGTCCCGGCCAGGTTGGCCTGAGTGGCCTGCTCGAACCTGGCCCCGTCGGCCACCTCGCCGAAATTCCAGCCCTCGCCGTAAAGGATGATCGACCTGCCGTCCACGCCGTCCGCGTCCACGGTCAGCTCGTCGAGCGCGCGGCGGACGGCGAGGAGGTTGGCCTTCGGGTGGTGGCCCATGAGGTCGAAGCGGAAGCCGTCGATCTTGTACTGGCGCGCCCAGGTGACGACCGAGTCGACCACCAGCCGGCCCATCATCGTGTGCTCGGGCGCCGTGTTGGGGCAACAGGTGGAGTCGGCGACCGCGCCGTCCGCCAGCAGGCGGTGGTAGTAGCCGGGCACGATCGGGTCGAGCACGCCGGTGGAGTGGGTGTGGTTGTAGACCACGTCCATCACCACGCGCAGCCCGGCCCCGTTGAGCGCGGCGACCATGGCGCGGAACTCCTTGATCCGCTTGTCGGGGTCCGTCGCGTACGAGCCCTCGGGCACGGTGTAGTGCAGCGGGTCGTACCCCCAGTTGAAGGAGTCGGTCGCGGCCGTGCGCGCCACGCACTCCTGCTGCCGCCGCGAGTCGGGCGGCAGCGCGGCGAAGTCGCAGTCGGGCTCGGTCCTGTCGGCCCTGCGCTCGGGCACCGTGGCGAAGTCGAACACCGGCAGCAGGTGCACGTGGGTCAGCCCGTCCCGCGCCAGCGCCCGCAGCTCCCGCATCCCGGCGGAGTCGAGGCCGAAGGCGGCGTACGTGCCGCGCAGCCCGTCCGGGACGGTGGCGTCGGAGGCCGAGAAGTCGCGCACGTGCAGCTCGTAGATCGTCGCCTGGTGCTGCGGGACGGCCGGAGGCTTGGCGAGCCGGTCCCAGCCGGGCGGCTTGAGCGCGGGGCTGTCGAGGTTGACGAATTTGCTACGGCCGCCGTCCGGGGTCACGGCCAGCCCGTACGGGTCGGTGACCTCGTTCGCCCCCGAGTGGAGCGTGACCAGGAACGTGTACTCGCGGCCCCACCACGTGGGCAGCCCGCGTACCGACCAGACGCCGGTCGCGTCGTCGCGCCGCATCGGGTGCACGCTCCGGCCGCGCCCTTCAGCGGGGCCGTACAGGGCCAGCTCGACCTTACGGGCGGTCGGCGCCCACAGCGACAGCCTCGGAAACACCCGTCCCCTGGGGCCGAGCGGGGCGGTGGCGGCCCCGGCGTAGAGGTCGTCGAGCACGCCGGGGAGCTGCACGCCCGTCGCCGCCACGAGCTCGCCCGAGCCGTCCCGCGCGACGGCCAGGATCCGCTCGCGCAGCGCCTCGCGGACGAGGCCGGCGTCGCGCGGGTCCACCTTCAGCGCGGTGTACGACGCCAGGTGCGGCCACGCGCTGCGCTGCTCGTCGCTCAGCGTCCCGGGCGACAGCCGGATGACCCGCTCGGCGCCGCATGCCAGGGAGTGCTCGAACGACGGGTCGACCTGCCACGCCACCGTGTCGCGGTCGATCCAGTGGGCCCTCGTCTCGCCCTCGCGGATCACGACGCCTTGCAACCCTTTCTGGAAATTTCTGAAACCTCTGGGACCGCTCCCCGGCCGGCGGGGCGGCGGACGCGCGGTTGGAAGGGCTCCACCATAGGGGACCACCTGCGAAAACGCTGGGGAACCCGCGGTCCGGCGACCGGCCTGCCAGATCCGTGGATCAAGGTAACAACTTGCAAAACCTTACGTACCCATCTTTCAAGGAGCGTCACCTCGGCGTAACGTCCGGCGTGTTCCACCTCGAAAAAATGAGGAGAAGGACATGCGACGACTCTTACCCGCCGCAGCGGTCGTTGCGGCACTCGCCCTGGCGGTCTCCGCCTGCGGCGGTGGGGACGCGGCAGCCCCCACCGCGACCGTCTCCGATCCGTCGAAGGTCAGCGGCGAGATCACGTGGTGGGACACGACGCGGCCGGACAGCGAGGGGCCGACGTTCCAGGCGTTGATCAAGGCGTTCGAGGCGAAGTATCCGCAGGTCAAGGTCAAGTATGTCAATGTGCCCTCCGACCAGGCGCAGGGGCAGTTCCAGACCGCCGCGCAGGCGGGGGCGGGCGCGCCGGACGTGATCCGCTCGGAGGTGGCCTGGACCTCGCAGTTCGCGTCGCTGGGCTACCTGCAGCCGCTGGACGGCACGCGGGCGGTGGACAACGAGGCCGACTTCCTGCCGGGGCCGCTGAGCAGCACCAGGTACAACGGCAAGACCTACGCGGTGCCGCAGGTCACCGACACCCTCGCGCTGCTCTACAACAAGCGGCTGCTGAAGGAGGCGGGACACGGGGAGGCGCCCAAGACGATCGCCGAGCTGAAGCAGACCGCGCTCGACGTCAAGGCCAAGACCGGCGCCGAGGGGCTGGCGCTCAACGTCGACTCCTACTTCCTGCTGCCGTTCATCTACGGCGAGGGCGGCGACCTGCTGGACGTGGCGAACAAGAAGATCGTGGTGAACTCGCCGGCGAACGTGCGGGCGATCCAGACCGTGGCCGACCTGATCAGCTCGGGCGCCGCGCCCAAGCCCGCCACGACGGAGAGCTACGCCAACGCGATGACCGCCCTCAAGGAGGGCAAGGCGGCGATGATCTACAACGGCCCGTGGTCGTTGTCGGAGATCTACCAGGGCAAGGAGTTCAAGGACAGGAAGAACCTGGGCATCGCGCCGGTCCCGGCCGGCTCGGTCAAGGCCGGGGCCCCCACGGGCGGCTGGAACCTGGCGATCTACGCGGGCTCGAAGAACATCCCGGCCGCCTACGAGTTCGTCCGTTTCATGACCACGGTGGAGGCCCAGGCGAAGATCGCCAAGGAGATCAGCCTGCTGCCGACCCGTACCTCCGCGTACGCCGACCCCGACGTGCAGGGCAACTCCGACGTCGTGGTCTTCAAGCCCATCATGGACACCGCCGTGCCGCGGCCCTGGATCCCCGAGGGCGGGCAGCTGTTCCAGCCGCTGCTGGAGGGCTACCAGGCGCTCGTCGGCGGCAAGTCCGCGCCCGCGGACCTGCTCAAGAAGGTCGACGAGCAGTATCGCGGGATCATGAAGGACTGGAGCTGACCGGTGGCGGTCTCGACCGGACGGGTGGCGGCCGCGGGCGAGGGGGCTCGCGGCCGTCACGACAGGCCTGGGCCATTACGGCGCGCGCTGTCGGCCCACTGGTACGCGTGGGCGATGATCGCGCCGGTGGTGGTCGTGATGGCGGTGCTGATCGGCTGGCCGCTGGCGCGCGGGGTGTATCTGTCGCTGACGGACGCCACCGAGGCCAACATCGGCCGGACCATCGGGGTGAACGTCATCCCGGCCACCTACGAGTTCGTCGGCCTGGACAACTATCTGCAGATCCTGACCTCCAGCCTGTTCTGGGACAAGCTCGCCTGGACCGTCGTGTGGACGGTGGTCTGCGTGGGGCTGCACTACGGCATCGGCCTCGGCCTGGCCGTGATGCTCAACCGCCGGCTCCGCTTCCGCTCCGTCTACCGCGTGCTGCTGATCCTGCCCTGGGCGGTGCCCGCCTTCGTGGCCGCCTTCGTCTGGCGCTACCTGTACAACAGCGACTACGGCGTGATCAACGGCCTGCTGAAGGCGGCCGGGCTGCCCGGGGTGGGCTGGCTGGACGACCCGACCACGGCCAAGATCGCGGTGATCGCGGTGAACGTCTGGATCGGGGTGCCGTTCATGATGGTCGCCATGCTCGGCGGCCTGCAGTCGATCCCGGCCGAGCTGTACGAGGCGGCCGAGGTGGACGGGGCGAACTCCTGGCAGCGCTTCCGGGCGATCACGCTCCCCGGGCTGCGCCAGGTGTCGTCCACGGTGATCCTGCTCGGCACGATCTGGACGTTCAACATGTTCCCGATCATCTTCCTGGTGACGCGGGGCGGCCCCGGCAGCGAGACCGAGATCCTGGTCACCTACGCCTTCCGCGAGGCCTTCACCGGCGTGCGGAACTACGCGGGCTCGGCCGCCTGGGGCGTGATCATCCTGCTCATGCTGGTGGTGCTGGCGGTCGGCTACCGCCGCACGTTGCGTAGTCAAGGAGATCCCTGGTGAGCACGACGACGCGCGGGCGCGGCGAGCGCGGCCCGCTGGCCTCGATCGGCCTGCACGCGGGCCTGCTGCTCGCCGTGGCCATCTCGCTGTTCCCGGTCGTGTGGCTGGTGCTGACCTCGCTCAAGCCGCGCGACAGCTGGCTGTCGGCGCAGCTGCGGCTCTTCGACCACTCCTCGTTCGACAACTACGTCCGCGTGCTGACCGCGACCGAGTTCCCGCGGTGGCTGCTCAACAGCGTGCTCACCGCCGGTCTGACCATGCTGGCCGGGGTGTTCCTGGCGGCGACCACCGGGTACGCGGTCAGCCGGTTCCGCTTCCCCGGGCACCGCTCCGTGATGTGGCTGCTGCTGATCACCCAGATGTTCCCGGTCGCCATCCTCATCGTGCCGCTCTACAACCTGATGGCCGGGCTGGGGCTGCTCAACCAGATCCCCGGGCTGGTGATCGCGTACATGACGATCTCGGTGCCGTTCTGCGCCTGGATGATGAAGAGCTACTTCGACACCGTGCCGGTGGAGATCGACCAGGCCGCGATGGTGGACGGACTGACCCCGTTCGGCACGTTCTGGCGGGTGGTGCTGCCGCTGGCGCGGCCGGGGATCGCGGTGACCGCGTTCTACTGCTTCATGACCGCCTGGGGCGAGGTCGGCTACGCCACCGTGTTCATGTCCCAGGAGGACAAGCGCACCCTGGGGGTCGGGCTGCAGCAGTTCGTCGGCCAGCACTGGTCCGACTGGGGGCTGATGACCGCCTCGGCCGTCCTCATCGCCATCCCGGCGGGCGCCGTCTTCCTCCTCGTCCAGCGCCACCTCATCACCGGCCTCACGGCCGGCGCGACGAAGTCCTAGATGGCCTGAATCTTTCGCATAGTGGCTCACCGGCCACTCGTAGAGGCGTCGCGGCTCGGGCAATAATTGCAGACGCCGTATAAATGCGGACGCACTGCAATGGAGGATCAACCATGCCTGTCGGGCTTCTCGCCCTGGCACTCGGGGGCTTCGGCATCGGGCTCACCGAGTTCGGGATCATCGGTCTGCTGCCCCAGGTCGCGGCGGACTTCGGCGTCAGCGAGCCGGTCGCCGGATATCTGGTCTCGGGTTACGCACTGAGCGTGGCGGCCGGCGCCATCGGGCTGACCGCGGCCATCGCCCGGTTCGACCGCAAGAAGGTGCTGCTGGCGCTGATGGTGCTGTTCATCGCGGGTAACCTGATCTCCGCGATCGCGCCGGCCTATCCGGTGCTGATGGCGGGCCGGATCGTGGCGGCGCTGTGCCACGGCGCGTTCTTCGGCGTCGGCTCGGTGGTCGCCGCCGACATGGTCGCGCCGAACCGGCGGGCCGGGGCCATCGCGCTGATGTTCGCGGGACTGACCGCGGCCAACGTGCTCGGGGTCCCGCTGGGCACGCTGCTCGGCCAGCAGTTCGGCTGGCGCTCGACGTTCTGGGCGATCACGATCATCGGCGTGGTCGCGCTGGCCGGGGTCCGGCTGCTCGTGCCGCCGACGCCGGCGCCGTCCGGGACGAGCCTGCGCGGCGAGCTGGCCGCGTTCCGCTGGCCGCAGGTCTGGATCTCGGCCGCGGTCACCGTGCTCGCCTTCGGCGGCATGTTCGGCTCGTTCACCTACATCGCGTTCACGCTCACCGAGGTCAGCGGGTTCGCCACCGCCACCGTGCCCTGGCTGCTGGTGCTGTTCGGGGCCGGCACGTTCGCGGGCAACTTCCTCGGCGGCCGGTTCGCCGACCGGGCCCTGAACACGTCGCTGGCCGCGATCCTGGCGCTGCTCACCGCGGTGCTCGCGGTGTTCGCGCTGACCGCGCAGAGCAAGGGCATGACGGTCGTCTCGCTGCTGCTGATGGGAGCGGTCGGCCTGGCCACCGCGCCCGGGCTGCAGCTGCGGATCATGCGATACGCCCAGGACGCGCCCACGATGGCCTCCGGCGCCAACATCGCGGCCTTCAACGTCGGCAACGCGCTGGGCGCCTGGCTGAGCGGGCTGGCCCTCGGGGCCGGGTTCGGCTTCGTCTCGCCGCTCTGGGTCGGCGCCGGGATCACCCTCGCCGGACTCGCCGTCCTGGCCGCCGGCTCGGCCCTCCCGAACCACCGGACCCCGGCCGCCGCCGACTCGGCCTTCCCGGACCACCGGGCGCCGGGCGCCGCCGGATCGCCTGATCGGGGTGAGTCGCCCAGCGGGTCCGGCACGCCTGCCCGGCAGCGGGTGGCACGGCCATAGAGGGACCCGGCGGGCGGGGTGAGATACCGCGGGCCCGGGCGGCGGGCGGCTACGGGCGGGTGGCGGTGGCCAGCTTGAGGCCGAGGGCGACGAGGGCGGCGCCGGTCAGGCCGTCCACGGCGCGGCGCACGGCCGGCCGGGCGAACACCCTGCGCAGCGTGCTCACCACGTTGGCCACCACCAGGAACCACACGACCGTCCCCACCGGCGCGATGGCCGACAGCAGCAGGGTCTCCCCCATCGAGGCCCCCGAGCCGACGAACTGCGGCACCAGGGCCACGAAGAACAGCGCCGCCTTGGGATTGAGCACGTTGGTCAGCAGCCCCTCCGCGAACGCGGCCCACGGGCCGCGCCTCGCCGGGTCGGGCAGGTCCAGCTCCAGCTTCCCGCCCGTGCGCAGAGCGGAGCGCAGCGCCTTGACCCCGAGGTGGAGCAGGTAGGCCGCCCCGACCACCTTCACCACGATGAAGGCCGTCGCCGAGGCCGCCAGCAGCGCCGCGATGCCGGTGGCGGAGGCCACCGCCCAGACGAACACGCCCACGGCGATGCCCGTCGCGGCCGCCATGCCGTGCAGGCGCCCGGAGACGGCGGAGCGGCGTACGACGACCGCGAAGTCGGGACCGGGCGACATCGCCCCGAGCAGCACGACTCCCCCGAAGGCCACGAACTGCGTCACAGCGGTCATGGCGTCCACCTAACTAGGACCCGCCCCTCGGGGATCAGGGCCGACCGCTCCCACGTCCAGGTCGGCACAGTGATCATCTCGGCGGGGCCGGCGAGGGCGACGGGCGTGTCCACCAGGACGGAGTGCGGGGTGAGCCGCAGGCCGCCTTCGGGGATGACGACGCCCTCCAGGGGCGTGCGCAGGCTCGGGCCGTCCGGCTCGTCCAGGTCGCTGGGCACCCAGGTGTCCTCACCGGCGAAGGCCGTGAACGCCAGCGCGCCGCCGGGGGCCGCGCCGGAGTGGCGCAGCGCCCCGGCGGGCAGCCAGCCGTGCTGCCCGGCCGCGTACGTGATGCCGGAGACGGACAGCTCCCCCTCCAGCAGCACGAACTCCTCCCCCGCCAGGTAGTGGCCGGGTTCGGGCCGGGCCCAGCCGGGCGGGAAGCGGACGAGCGAGGACAAGCCGTCCAGCCGGGTCTGGCGTACCGGCAGGTTGGAGCCCGGGATCAGGAAGTCGCGGGCGGGCAGCTCGGCGTCGAGCAGGTCGATCAGCACGTCAGCGCCTGCGCCGCCGCTTCTTGAGGATGGAGCGCACGGTCAGCGCCGCCACGATCAGCACGATCTGGCCGCCGAGCACGATGCGGTTGACGTCGACGGCGGGCCGCCAGCTGACCTCGCCGTCCTTCACCACGAACACGCCCGCGGGCGTGGCGCTGAAGCCGAAGCCGCCGCCGCTGCCCCCGCCCTCGCCGCTCTCCCCTCTGCCCCGGCCGTCCCCGCCGCCGCCCCCTTGGACGACCCGGGCGACCGGGATGACCACGACGTCGCCCTGCTGAACGGGCTCACCGAAGACGCGCTTGACGGTCGCGACGTCCTTCGCCTGCTCCACCACCTTCATGATGTCCATCCCACCATCGTCGACCACAGCTCGCCCGTCTGGCCACCGGGGTCTCCCCCGCGTCAGTCGAACGTCGTCGAGATCTCGTGCCAGCCACCCGGCGCGATCTTCGCGGCCGCCTCGGGCCCCCAGGAGCCCTGCTCGTACGGCAGCGGCCGCTCCGGCAGGTCGAGCACCCGCTGGAGGATCCGCCACGACTCCTCCACCAGGTCGAACCTGGCGAATCGCCGCGGGTCGCCGCTGACGGCGTCGGCCAGGACGCGCTCGTAGGCGGCCTCCATCGGCCCGAGCACCTTGGTGAAGTCGACGCTGACCGGCACCGGCCTGGTGTGCTGCTTGCCCGGCTCCTTGGCCAGCAGGTCGAAGGTGACCCCCGCGTCCGGCTGCAGCCGGAACCTGATGAGGTTGGGGGTGTGGGGCGCGTCGCCGCCGCGGAACATCGTCACCGGCGGCTTGCGCAGCTCGGCGACGATCTCCAGGTCGGTGGTCGGCAGCCCCTTGCCGGAGCGGATGCACCACGGCACGCCGGCCCAGCGCCAGTTGTCGATGTAGGCGCGCAGGGCGACGAACGTCTCGGTCGTGGAGCCGGGACGCACGCCGTCGGTGTCGAGGTAGCCGGAGTATTGGCCGCGTACGACGTCGGCGGGGTCGATGGCCTGCACGGCGCGCAGCACCCGCCACTTCTCGTCGAGCTGGGCACGCGCGTCGGTGGACGGCGGCGGGTCCATGGCGAGGATGGCCAGCAGCTGCAGCAGGTGGTTCTGCACCACGTCGCGGACCGTGCCGTTGGCGTCGTAGAAGGCGCCGCGGTCGCGCACGTCGAAGTCCTCGGCCATGGTGATCTGCACGCTGCGGATGTGGCTGCGGTTCCAGATGGGCTCCAGCAGCGCGTTGGCGAACCGGAACACCATCAGGTCCTCGACCGGCTCCTTGGCCAGGAAGTGGTCGACCCGCCGCACGTGGTCCTCGTCGAAGTGCTTGAGCAGCTCCTCGTTGAGCTCGCGGGCCGAGGCGAGGTCGTGGCCGAACGGCTTCTCCACGACGAGCCGGGCGTCGTGGTTGAGCCCGGCCCCGGCCAGCCCCTCGGCGACCGTGGCGAACAGCGACGGCGGCACCGCCAGGTAGTGGACGAGGAAGCCCTTGCCCGCCACCTCCTCGCGGAGCCTGGCGAACGTCTCGGGGTCGCGGTAGTCGCCCGTGACCAGCCGCAGGTTTCCGGCGAGCTTGTCGAAGGCCGCGTCGTGCACGCCGCCGACGGCCTCGCGGGCGTGCTCGCGCAGCCCGTCGAGGTCGAGGTCGCTCTTGGCCACGCCGATGACGGGCAGGTCGAGCCGGCCGTCGGCGCTCAGGCGGTAGAGGGCGGGCAGGATCATCTTGCGCGCGAGGTCGCCGGTGACGCCGAACAGCACCAGCGCCCCCGCCCGCTCCGCGCCCCGCCTGTGCTCGGTCCCGGAGGCGTGGCGCATGTCAGGCACGCCTTCCGCGCAGCTCGCGGTATCTCCGCACGAGCTGTTCGGTGGAGGCGTCGGGGAGCTCGGTGGGCGGCTCCTCGGAGGTGAGCGCGGGCGCCAGGTCGAGCGCCATCTTCTTGCCCAGCTCGACCCCCCACTGGTCGAAGGAGTCGACCCCCCAGATCGTGCCCTCGACGAACACGATGTGCTCGTAGAGCGCGACGAGCTGGCCCAGCGTGGAGGGGGTCAGCTTGGGCGCGAGGATCGTGGAGGTGGGCCGGTTTCCGGGCATCACCTTGTGCGGCACGATCTCGGGCGGCGTGCCCTCGGCGGCGATCTCCTCGGCCGTCTTGCCGAACGCCAGCGCCGAGGTCTGGGCGAGGAGGTTGGCGGTGAGCTGGTCGTGCATGCCCTCGCGGTCCTCGAACGGCTCGGCGAAGCCGATGAAGTCGGCGGGCACGAGCCGGGTGCCCTGGTGCAGGAGCTGGTAGAAGGCGTGCTGCCCGTTGGTGCCCGGCTCGCCCCAGAAGATCTCGCCGGTGGCGGCCGGGACGGGGGTGCCGTCGGCGCGCACGGACTTGCCGTTGGACTCCATCGTGAGCTGCTGCAGGTAGGCGGGGAAGCGGTGCAGCCGCTGGCTGTAGGGCAGCACGGCGCGGGTCTCGGCGCCGAAGAAGTCGGTATACCAGATCCCGAGCAGGCCCATCAGCACCGGCATGTTGGCCTCGAACGGGGCGGTGCGGAAGTGCTCGTCGATGGTGTGGAAGCCGGCCAGCATCTCGCGGAACCGCTCGGGGCCGATCGCGATCATCAGGGAGAGGCCGATGGCGCCGTCGTAGGAGTAGCGGCCGCCGACCCAGTCCCAGAAGCCGAACATGTTGTCGGTGTCGATGCCGAACTCGGCGACCTTGGCGGCGTTGGTGGAGACGGCCACGAAGTGCTTGGACACCGCGTCCTCGCCGAGCGCCTCGACCAGCCATCGGCGGGCGACGCGGGCGTTGGTGAGCGTCTCGAGCGTGGTGAAGGTCTTGGAGCTGACCACGAACAGCGTGGTCGCGGGGTCGAGGCCGGCGAGGTTGCCGGTGATGTCGGCCGGGTCGATGTTGGAGACGAACCTGGCCGCCACGCCCGCGTCGGCGTAGTCGCGCAGCGCCTCGTAGGCCATGGCGGGGCCGAGGTCGGAGCCGCCGATGCCGATGTTGACCACGGTCTCGATGGGCTTGCCGGTGGCGCCCTTCCACTCCTTGGACCTGACCCGGTCGGCGAAGGCGCTCATCTTCTCGAGGACGGCGTGCACGTCGGCGACCACGTCCTGCCCGTCGACGACCAGCTCGGCGGAGCGCGGCAGGCGGAGCGCGACGTGCAGGACGGCGCGGTCCTCGCTGACGTTGATGTGCTCGCCGCCGAACATCGCGGCGATCCGCTCGCGCAGCCCCGCCCGCTCGGCCAGGGCCACCAGCAGGTCGATCGTCTCGCCGGTGGCGCGCTGCTTGGCGTAGTCGAGGAAGAGGTCGCCGGCGGTCACGGTCATGCGCCCGGCGCGGCCCGGGTCCTGCGCGAACAGCTCCCGCAGCCGCCTGCCCGCCAGCTCCTCATGGTGCTTGCCGAGAGCCGCCCACTCCTGGCTCTGGGTGATGTCGCCGTTCACGCTTCCTCCTCGTGTCGCCAAACCGGATCACCATTGTCCCTGCCAACGGGAAACCCGCTCGGCTGACCGCCGCACCGTGTCGTGCTCGGCAAGGACCGTAGCGGCATCCAGCTTCGCAGATCTCCCATGGGAACCGCTTACCCACGGGGCCTCATTCCGCGCATGGCGGAGCGGAGTTTCAGGGCTCAGTTTTCAGGGCTCAGTGGGATTCGCGGCCGACGTGGTCGCCGCTGGAGCCGATGAGGAAGTCGAGGTCGGCGCCGCGGTCGGCCTGGGTGACGTGGTCGACGTAGAGGCGCTCCCAGCCGCGTACGGGCCGGGCGTGCCCGATCTTCACGGGCTCCCTGGCGGCCAGCTCGGGGTCGGGGATGTCCACGTCGAGCCGCCGGGCGCCCACGTCGAGCACGATCGGGTCGCCGGTGCGCACCCGCGCCAGCGGGCCGTCGGCCGCCGCCTCCGGCGCGGTGTGCAGGACGACCGTGCCGTACGCGGTGCCGCTCATGCGGGCGTCGCTGATGCGCACCATGTCGCGCACGCCCTTCTCCAGCAGCTTGGCGGGCAGCGGCAGGTTGCCCACCTCCGGCATGCCGGGGTAGCCCTTGGGGCCGCAGCCGCGCAGCACGAGCACCGAGGTCTCGTCGATGTCGAGGTCGGGCGAGTCGAGGCGGGCGTACACGTCCTCGATGCTGTCGAAGACGACGGCCCGGCCGCGGTGGCGCAGCAGCTCGGGCGAGGCGGCGGCGGGCTTGATCACCGCGCCGCCGGGGGCGAGGTTGCCGCGCAGGACGGCGATGCCGGCGTCGGGCAGCAGCGGGTCGGAGCGGCGCCTGATGACGCTCTCGTCCCAGATCTGCGCCCCGGCGAGGTGCTCGACGAGCGGGCGGCCGGTGACGGTGATCGCCTCCGGGTCGAGCAGGTCCTCGACCTCCTTGAGCACGGCCGCGAGGCCGCCCGCCCTGAACAGGTCGTCCATGAGGTGGCGCCCGGCGGGCTGGAGGTCCACGAGCAGCGGCACCCCGGACCCGGTGCGGTCGAAGTCGTCCAGGGACAGGTCCACGCCGAGCCGGCCCGCGACGGCCAGCAGGTGGACGACGGCGTTGGTGGAGCCGCCGACGGCGGCCAGGGTCACGATGGCGTTGAGGAACGAGCCCTTGGTCATGACCTGGCTGGGGCGGCGGCCCTGCAGGACGAGGTCCACGGCCAGGCGGCCGCTCTCGTGGGAGCGTTCGAGCAGGCGGCTGTCGGGGGCGGGGGTGCCCGCGGTGCCGGGGAGCGTCATCCCGAGGGCCTCGGCCATGCAGGCCATGGTGGAGGCGGTGCCCATCGTGTTGCAGTGGCCGCGGCTGCGGATCATGGACGACTCGGACCGCAGGAACTCCTCGCGCGACAGCGTGCCCGCGCGCACTTCCTCGCTGAGGCGCCACACGTCGGTGCCGCAGCCGAGCGGCGCGCCGCGGAAGTGCCCCGTCAGCATGGGGCCGCCGGGCATCACGACGGCGGGCAGGTCCACGGACGAGGCGGCCATGAGCAGCGACGGGATGGTCTTGTCGCACCCGCCGAGCAGCACCACGCCGTCGATGGGGTTGGCGCGCAGCATCTCCTCGGTGGCCATGGCGGCCAGGTTGCGCCAGAGCATGGCGGTCGGGCGCACGTTCGTCTCGCCCAGGGAGACGACCGGCAGGTTGAGCGGCACGCCGCCGGCCTCCCAGACGCCGTTGGCGACGCTGTCGGCGACCTCGTTCAGGTGGGAGTTGCAGGGGGTGAGGTCGGAGGCGGTGTTGGCGATCGCGATGTGCGGCTTGCCGCCCTCGAACGCCTCGCGGGGCAGGCCGCGCCGCATCCACGCCCGATGGATGTAGGAGTTGCGGTCGTTCCCCGAGTACCAGCGCGAACTCCTGAATGCCATATTCGGCACCTTATCCGGCGTTTGGGGGATTCAGCACGTTCTGTGGAGGAAGCAGCAGAGGATGGACCATATCGACGCGTACTGGCGGGCGGCGAACTACCTGTCCGTCGGGCAGATCTATCTGCTGGACAATCCGCTGCTGAGCGAGCCGCTGCGGCCCGAGCACATCAAGCCGCGCCTGCTCGGCCACTGGGGTACCACGCCGGGGCTGACCTTCTGCTTCGCCCACCTCAACCGGGTGATCAGGGAGCGGGACCAGGACATGATCTACATTGCCGGTCCCGGGCACGGCGGCCCCGCCGCGGTGGCGCACGCGTGGCTGGAGGGCACCTACTCGGAGCGTTATCCGGAGGTCTCGCAGGACGTGGAGGGCATGCGGCGGCTGTTTCGCCAGTTCTCCTTTCCCGGCGGGATCCCGAGCCACGTGGCGCCCGAGACACCGGGGTCGATCCACGAGGGCGGGGAGCTGGGCTATTCGCTCGCGCACGCGTACGGGGCCGCGTTCGACAACCCGGACCTGGTCGTGGCCTGCGTCATCGGCGACGGCGAGGCCGAGACGGGCCCGCTCGCGGCGAGCTGGCACTCCAACAAGTTCGCCGACCGCGACCGCGACGGCATCGTGCTGCCCATCCTGCACCTGAACGGCTACAAGATCGCCAACCCCACCGTGCTCGCCCGCATCCCCGAGCCCCAGCTGCGCCAGCTCTTGGAGGGCTACGGCTACCGCCCGCACCTGGTGGGGCCGGAGCACGAGGAGATGGCACGCACGCTGGACACCGCCTTCGACCAGATGGAGGCGTACAAGCAGGGCAGGGCCGACCGGCTGCCGATGATCGTCCTGCGGACGCCGAAAGGCTGGACGGGGCCGCGCGAGGTCGACGGGCTGCCGGTGGAGGGCACGTGGCGGGCGCACCAGGTGCCGCTGCCCAACGTCCGCGAGAACGCCTCCCACCTGGCCATGCTGGAGCAGTGGATGCGCTCGTACCGGCCGGAGGAGCTGTTCGACTCCGGCGGCAGGCCCGTGCGGGAGGTCCTGGAGACCGTGCCGCGCGGCACGCGCCGGATGAGTGCCAACCCGCACACCAACGGCGGGGAGCTGCTGGAGCCGCTGCGGCTGCCGGACTTCCGCCGGCTCGCGGTCGAGGTCAAGTCGCCCGCCGGGCAGTCGAGCGAGCCGACACGGGTGCTGGGCGGCTTCCTGCGCGACGTGATCATCGCCAACCCGCGGACGTTCCGGCTGATGGGGCCGGACGAGACCGCCTCCAACCGGCTGTCGGCGGTGTTCGAGGCCACCGACCGGGCGTGGAACGCCGAGGTGCTGCCGACGGACGAGCACCTGGCCCCCGGCGGCCGGGTGATGGAGGTGCTGAGCGAGCACCTGTGCCAGGGCTGGCTGGAGGGCTACCTGCTGACCGGCAGGCACGGGCTGTTCAACTGCTACGAGGCGTTCATCCACATCGTGGACGCCATGTTCAACCAGCACGCGAAATGGCTGGAGTCCTCGCAGAAGATCCCCTGGCGGCGGCCCGTCGCCTCGCTCAACTACCTGCTGTCCTCGCACGTGTGGCGCCAGGACCACAACGGCTTCAGCCACCAGGACCCGGGCTTCCTCGACGTGGTGATCAACAAGAAGGCGTCCGTGGTGCGGGTCTACCTGCCGCCGGACGCCAACACGCTGCTGTCGGTCGCCGACCACTGCCTGCGCTCGCGCGACTACGTCAACGTGATCGTGGCCGGCAAGCAGCCGGTGCTGGACCTGTTCACCATGGAGGAGGCCATCGCGCACAACACGCGCGGCCTGGGCATCCTGCCGTGGGCCTCCACCGACGAGGGCGCCGAGCCGGACGTGGTGCTGGCCTGCGCGGGCGACGTGCCCACCCAGGAGACGCTCGCCGCCGCCGCGATCCTGCGCGAGCACCTGCCCGCGCTGCGGGTACGGGTCGTCAACGTGGTGGATCTCATGCGCCTCCAGCCGCCCTCGGAGCACCCGCACGGCATGCCCGACGCCGAGTTCGACACCCTCTTCACCGCCGACAGGCCGGTCGTCTTCAACTTCCACGGCTACCCGTCGCTGATCCACCAGCTCACCTACCGCCGCCACGGCCACGCCCACATCCACGTGCGCGGCTACAAGGAGGAGGGCACCACGACGACGCCGTTCGACATGGCCATGATGAACGACATCGACCGCTACCACCTGGTCATGGACGTCATCGACCGGGTGCCGGGGCTCGGCACCACGGCGGCGCACCTGCGCCAGCGCATGAGCGACGAGCGGCTGCGGGCCCGCGCCCACACGCGCGAGTACGGCGAGGACACCCCCGAGATCAGGTCGTGGACGTGGCCGGGCGCATCCTCGTACTGAACACGGGCTCGTCGTCCATCAAGTACGAGCTCGTCGACGTCCGCACCCGCGAGCGCCCGGCCAGGGGGCTGGTGGAGCTCATCGGCGAGGAGCGCGGGCGGCTGACGCACCACGCCGGGGACCGGCCGCCGTACGTGTCGGAGGAGCCGTTCCCCGGGCACGACGCGGGGCTGGCCGCGGTCATGAAGGCGTTCGAGACGGAGGGGCCGCGGCTGGACCCGGTCGCGGTCGGGCACCGGGTGGTGCACGGCGGGACCCGGTTCACCGAGGCGGTGCTGGTCGACGACGCCGTGATCGGGGCGATCGAGGACCTGGCGCCGCTCGCGCCGCTGCACAATCCGGTCAACCTCGCCGGGATCCGGGTGGCGCGCGAAGCCTTTCCCGGGGTGCCGCAGGTGGCGGTGTTCGACACCGCGTTCCAGCTGGCGCTGCCGCCCGAGGCGTACACGTACGCGGTGCCGCGCGACTGGCGCGAGCGGCTCGGCGTGCGGCGCTTCGGCTTCCACGGCACCTCCTGCGCCTACGTCTCCCGCCGCGCCGCCGCCTTCCTCGGCCGCGATCCGGCCGGGCTCGACCTCATCGTGCTGCACCTGGGCAACGGCGCCAGCGCGACCGCGATCTCCGGCGGGCGCAGCGTCGACACCTCCATGGGCCTGACGCCCCTGGAGGGGCTGGTCATGGGCACCCGCTCGGGCGACGTCGACCCCGCGCTCGCCGGCTACCTGGCGCGCGTGAACGGGATGGACGCCCGGCAGGTGGAGAGCGGGCTCGACCGCCACAGCGGTCTGCTGGCGCTCGCCGGGACGGGCGACATGCGCGAGGTGCGCGCCCGCGACGACGCCGAGGCCCGGCTGGCCCTGGCGGTCTACACGCGGCGCATCCGCAAGTACGTCGGCGCCTACTACGCGCTGCTCGGGCGGGTGGACGCGATCGTGTTCACGGGCGGGGTCGGGGAGCACGACGCGGCCACCCGCGCCGAGTCCCTGGCCGGGCTCGACCGGCTCGGCGTCACCGTGGACCCCGCGCTCAACCAGGCCGGGTCGGCGCAGGAGCGGGCGGTCTCGCCGCCGGGCGCGGAGGTGGCCGTGCTCGTCATCCCGACGGACGAGGAGTGGGAGATCGCCCGCCAGACCCTCGCGCTGATCAGCCGGGGGTCATGACGGGCGGCGCGCGACGGCCGGCACCCAGAAGTCCACCGTCGTGCCCGCGCCGGGCGCGCCGCGGATGCTCCACCAGCCGCCGGCCGTCTCGGCCCGCTCGCGCATCTCCATCAGGCCGAAATGACCGTTCTGGCCGTCCCGGCTGGTGATCCCGATCCCGTCGTCGCGCACGCGAACCTGGACGCCGCCGTCGATCGAGACCAGCTCCACGGCCACGGCGACGGCCCCGGCGTGCCTGCGGACGTTCGTGAGGGCCTCCTGGCAGATGCGGAAGACGGTGATCGCCGTCTCGGTGGGCGGCTCGCCGTCCAGGCGGTTCACCAGCTCGTACGCCACCCCCGCCATCTCCCGCTCCAGGTACGAGGCGAGCCCCTCCACCAGCCCGTCACCGGGCAGGCGTAACCGGAAGGCCAGGTCGCGCAGGCGCCCCACGGCGGCCTCGACGGCGTCGCCGAGCACGCGGACGTCGGCCGCCTGCTCCTCGGGCAGGCCCTCCCCCAGCACCCGCAGCCGCATCCCGACGGCGACCATGGACTGGATGGTGTCGTCGTGCACGTCGGAGGCGATGCGCCGGCGCTCCCGTTCCTGCGCCTGGACCAGGTGGGCGAGCAGCAGTCCGCGCTCGTCCAGCGCCCTGGCCAGGATGCGCCGCTCGGTGAGGTCACGCGTCACCTTGCCGAACCCGCGCAGCTCGCCGCGCCCGTCGCGCAGGGCGGTGATCACCACGCTGGCCCAGAACCTGGTGCCGTCCTTGCGGACCCGCCACCCCTCCTCCTCCCAGCGGCCGCCGGCGGCGGCCGATTCCAGCCCCGCGAACGGCTTGCCGGCCGCGACGTCCTCGGGCGGATAGAAGACGGAGAAGTGAGTTCCGATGATCTCCTCGGCGGTGTACCCCTTGATGTGCTGGGCTCCGGCGTTCCAGCTCACGATCCTGCCGCGGGGGTCGAGCATGAAGATGGCGTAATCGCGGATGCTCTGGACGAGTAGCTCCATATCCGCTTGTGGAAGGTTATCCACGGCCATACTGCAGCTTTTCACGACGTGGCCCGAGGACCCAAACCTGCCGCCAGGTTAGCTGTCGTAAGCGCGGGCCTGGAGCGGGGCGAGGCGGGGCGCCAGCTCGCACCACACCACTTTCCCGCCCGTCTCGCCGTCGACGGGCATGGTCCCCCAGTCGATGGACAGGAGCCGGACGACGTGCAGCCCCCAGCCGTTCGACGGACCGGGCTCGCGCGGCTCGGGCAGCCGCTCTCCGGCGTCGCTCACCTCGATCCGCACCCGTGTCGCGCCACCCCGCATCCTCAGGCACGGCGGGCCGTCGCCGTGCACGAGCGCGTTGGTCACCAGCTCGGACACGACGAGCAGGACGTCCTCGTGGTGGCCCTGGTAGCCGCACTCGGCAAGGGCCCGGCGGACGATCCGGCGCGCCGCCGTGATGCTGCCCATCTCCTTCGGCAGAGGCGTGTCAACCTGGTACTGCCCGGTCTTCTCGCTGACCACCCCTCTACTTTCGGGGAGCCACAATCCGATCACGAGACGCATCCGCGCCAGGCCGCCTGGTACACCTGTGGGACGCGAGATGGTGCAAATGCGTCAGTCGAGCAGCCCTTCCCTGCGGGCCAGCGCGACCGCCTCCAGCTTCGTCCTGGCTCCCAGCTTCTCCAGCACGTGCTGCACGTGGTTGCGCGCCGTGTTGCGGGCCACGCCGAGCCGTTCGCCGATCTCGCGCGCGCCCATGCCCTCGGCCAGGAGCAGCAGCGTCTCCCGCTCGCGGGCCGTCAGCGCCGACCCCAGGCGTCCCGCGCGCCCGGTCAGCCGGTCGAGCACCCCGGGCAGCAGCCCGGGCGCGAACACCACCCCGCCGGCCGCCACCTCCCGCACCGCCGACTCCAGCTCGCCCAGCCGGGACGACTTCACCACCAGCCCGGCCCCCCCGGCCGCCACCGCCCGGGCCGCCACGGAAACGGTCGCCTCGCCGGTCAGCACCAGCACCCGCACCTTGGGCGCCGCCGCCACCATCCTCCCGATGGCCGCGATCCCGTCGCCGTCGGGCAGCCGCCGGTCGAGCACGACGACATCCGGCTGGAACCTGCCGGTCTCGGCCACCGCCCCGGCGATGCTGCCGGTCTGGGCCACCACCTCGATCTCGGGCACCCGCTCCAGCGCCAGCCCGATGGCCTCGGCGACCATGGCGTGATCCTCCACGAGCACCACCCGGATCGGCGGGGAAGTCGCCATGTCTGCCGCTGCCTCTGTCCGCGGTTTCCGCGCCCGCGCGGGCGCACGCCGGCCAAGTGTCCCACGCCCCGCGCGCCCATGGCCAACGGCGCCGTACGCTCACGGCTTCCAGGGCAGGCGGCGGTGCTTGAAGGTCGGATACTTGGTCTCCCAGTAGCGCCACCCCTCGACCCTGGCGGGGATGTTGGCGAATCCGCTGGCGACCTTGACGTCGCGGCACGTGCCCATCACCTGCCAGGCCGACCAGCCGACGCGGTAGCCGAAGACGCGGTACCACAGATGGCCGTACATCCCCTTGGTGATCTCCCGGCTGTATTCGTGGCCGGTGAAGACCATGTGACGCTCTTCGAGGTGCGGAAGGCCCATCCGGCGCATCTCGCGCACCACTTCCTGGGTGGTGATCGGTTCCACGCGGGTGAGCGGTTCGTTCGTGGAGACGGCCTTGCGCCTCTCGTTCTCGGTCTCCAGGAACGCGCGGACCTCGTGCTCCCGCGTGACCGACGCCGTGACCGTGCCGCCGGGCCCGTCGACGTAGTTGGTGCGGGGCAGGAAGAAGTTCCGCGGAGAGAGCGTGTGCACCTTGAAGAAGAGGTGCGGGCTGCATCGGTCACCGTGGATGAGGGGGAAGTGGCGGTGGCGGTGGCGCCGGAGGCGGCGGTCGTCGGTGGTGTCCGCGGTGTTGGCGGTGTCGGCGGCCTCGGCGGTCTGGGCGGTTTCCGCGGCGTCGGCGGTGCGGTCGCTGCGGCGGTCGGTGTCGTCGTCGTCCGCTCTCGCGGCCGGCACCAGGGCGGCGACCAGGGCCATCGAAAGTGAGCCGCTCATCGCCCATCTCATCGCGTGACGCGCCTTCGTCCGGGCGGAATTGGCTGGGGCATTTGTCCGTGAATTGGGAGTGGACATGTACCGTACCTTTCGGGATGCGTCAGGCCAGGTTCCGGCCTGTGCCGCCCGCCGAGCGGGCCGACAAGATCGGTACGATGGTTACAGTTGCGACGAGGCGCTCTTCAACGCCACGCCGCAGGCGAATATCCCATGCTGGGAAAGCGCCGGTGAAAAAGTGTCAATATCAGATCGTCCCTTCCACAAACCCACATCGCGGTGTTCCGGCGTCGCCGGGTCTGTGTCCGAAGAGCCGGACAAGGGCCGGATGACCTGCTACGACGCCGATCGCGGGGCCGCCCGTACCGGCCAGGACGGTCATTTCCGAGGGAAATCTGAGACTTTCTCCCGACCTTCCAGGAGAATATCGGCTGTGCCCTCCGCGTCGTCAGTGCTGCGTCTCGCGCGGGCCGTCGTGTTCGCGACGGTCTGCGGCGCGGTGTCGGCGGGCGGGCACGCGCTGGCGGGCGGCGGCCTCGTGCCGTTCGAGGTCTACCTGGCGGGGGTGCTGGCCGCGCTCGGGCTGGCGTACCTGATCGACGGGCGCGAGCGCGGCCCGGCGGCGGTGCTGGTGGCGACCGTGAGCACCCAGATGCTGATGCACCAGCTCTTCGAGCGGCTCACGCCCGTCGCCGGCGCCGGTCCGGCGCACGGGCATCCCGCGCCCGGCATGGCGCTGGTCCATCTCACGCTGGCGGCGCTGACGGCCTGGTGGCTGCACCGGGGCGAGCGGGCGCTGTGGCTCCTGATCCGCCTGTACGGCGCACCGCGGCCGATCGTCCCGCTCCTCGCCGCCGTCCCCGCCGAGGCCGGGTGGCCCTCGTGGCGGCCGGTCACCCCCTACCTGACCGCGTACGCGGGAAGGACCGTTTCCGGCGCGATCCTCAGGCGCGGCCCACCCCCTGGGCCGAGGCACTTCGGCTGAAGCACGAGTCCCTTGGCGCGCCCGGCGGGCGCGTACCCTTGCCTGTGTCCGGACGGCGCCACGCGCGAGTCCGGGAGATCGTTCTGGAGACCCATCATGGCGTTCCTGCCACGACACCTCATCGGGGCGGCACTCGCGTGCGCCCTCATCCTGATATTTCCGGCTTCGCCGGCGTTCGCGCACGACGCGCTCAAGAGCAGCTCGCCCGCGAAGGATTCCCAGGTCGACTCGGTCGACGAGATCGAGCTCGAATACAGCGCGAGCGTGAAGTTCCCGTTCGTCGTGCTGCACGACGCGGCGGGCAAGGAGGTCCCGCTCGGCAAGCCGGTGCTCGACGGGCCGAAGGTGCTCACCGACGTCCCGCAGCCGCTCCCGCCGGGCCCGTACGTCATCGCCTGGCGTGTCGTTTCGTCCGACGGGCATCCCATTGAGGGCGAGATCCCCTTCAGCGTGAAAGGATCACCTTCTCCATCGGCTTCGCCCTCGTCCATCGGCGGGGGGCCGACGGCGAGCACGCCGCCCCAGGCGGTCGGGTCCGCCGCGGCGGCCGGCGAGCCCCCCGCGGCATCCGCGGGGGTTCCCGGCTGGATCTGGGGCGGGCTGGTGGTGCTTGTCGTGCTGGGCGCGTTCGTTCTGATCCGGACCGCGCGCCGCGGCCCAGATCGGGAGGAAGTGGATGCGGATTGAGGAAGCCAGACAGATCGCTCGGCAGTGGGTGCTGGAGGAAGGCGCCGCGCTGCCGGGCTTCGACGGGGCCTTCCTGACCGGGTCGGCCCTGTGGGCCGACCCGGCCGCCGAGCTGGCCGCGACCTCGGACGTGGACGTCATGGTGATCGCGGACCAGCCCGCCCGCCTGGGCAAGTTCGCCTACCGCGGGGTCCTGCTGGAGGTCTCCTCCATCTCCGAGGTGGGCTCCACGCACGAGGTGCTGAGCGACTACCACCTGGCCGGCAGCTTCCACCTCCCCTGCGTGCTGGCCGATCCCTCCGGGCGGCTGACCGAGATCCAGCGGGTGGTCTCGCGCGACTTCGCCGAGCGGCCGTGGATCCTGGCCCGGTGCACCAACGCCATGGACCGGGTGCGCGGGTTCATCAACGGCATCGACGAGCGGGCGCCCCTGCCCGACCAGGTCAACTCGTGGCTGTTCGGCACCGGGGTGACCACCCACGTGCTGCTGGTGGCGGCGCTGCGCAACCCCACGATCCGGCGCCGCTACGTGGCCGTGCGCGACATGCTCGCCGAGCACGGGCGGCTGGACTTCCACGAGAGCCTGCTCGAACTGCTGGGCGCCGCGCACCTGAGCGCGGCCCGGGTCGAACGGCACCTGGCCGTGCTGGAGAAGGTGTTCGACGCCGCGGCGGCCGTCCGCGTCCCCTCCTACCCGTTCGACTCGGACATCACCCCGCCGGCGCGGCCCATCGCCATCGACGGCACCCGCGAGCTCATCCGGAGCGGCCTGCACCGGGAGGCGGTCTTCTGGCTGGTGGCCACCTACGCGCGCTGCCTGGCCAAGCGGGCCGCGGCGGGCGAGCAGGGGTATGAGGACGGCTTCCGCGAGCTCCTGGCCGACCTCGGGGCCGAGACGCGCCGGGACCGCCGCCGCAAGGGAGACCTGGTCCTGGCGGCGCTGCCCGGCGTGTGGCAGACCGCGATGGCCCTGTGTTAGGGCCTCAGGCCACGTAGGGGGTGGTCCGGCGGGCGTCCCGCAGCACCCCGCTCCACCAGCCGAGCTGGTCGAGCAGCGCCTTGGCGGCGACGTCGGGCCCCTCCGGGTCCAGCAGCTCGCCGTCGGGGCCGAACCGGCTCCAGTGCTGGTCGAAGCTGATCGTGTTGCGGATCGTCACGGCGTGCACCTCGGCGAAGACCGGCCGCAGGTGCTCGGCCGCCCGCACCCCGCCGCCGTACCCGCCGTAGGAGACGAGCGCGACCGGCTTGGCCATCCACGCCGAGAAGTGCCAGTCGATGGCGCTCTTGAGCGAGGCCGGGAAACTGTGGTTGTACTCCGGCGTCACCACCGCGAACGCGTCCGCCGCCGCCAGCCGCGCGGCCAGCCGCCTGAGCGCCGCCGGGCGGGACTCCACGTCGGCCAGTTCCTCGGGGGTGGCGGGCATCACCGCGGGCAGCGGCGTCAGCGCCAGGTCGATCACGTCGAGGTCGAACAGCCCGTGCGTGCGTGCCCGCTCCGTGAGCCACTCCGTGATCCTGGGGCCGAACCGCCCTTCGCGAACGCTGCCGGTGATCACTGCCAATGTCATGTTCTCCATGCGCCCCAGGCTCGTGGACGCCGGGCGGGCAAGGGAGACCGCGCTGAGACTGGCCCTCGCGGGGCCACGATACGGGCCGGGCGCCGGGCCTACACTCGTGGCCTGTGGGTGACAACGAACTGGGGGCGTTCCTGCGCTCCCGCCGGGAGGCCGTCAAGCCGGAGGACGTCGGGCTGCCCGGCGGGACGCGGCGGCGCACGCCGGGCCTGCGCAGGTCCGAGCTGGCCACCCTGGCGGGCGTGAGCGTCGAATACCTGACCAGGCTGGAGCAGGGCCGCGACCGCAACCCGTCCACGCAGGTGATCATCACGCTGGCCGAGGCGCTGCGGCTGACGCCCGAGGAGCGCGTCCACCTGCGCCAGCTGGCCAAGGTGGCCAGCGGCGACGCGCTGCTGTGCCCGGCCGCGGGCGAGGCACCGGCCCGCACGGTGCGCCCGACGGTGCGAGCGGTGCTCGACCGGCTGGAGCCCGCGCCCGCGGTGCTGCTCGACCGGGTGGGCGAGGTGCTCGCCCGCACCACGGGGTTCGAGCGGCTGTACGGCCCGGTCGGGCTGCTCGACGGCGATCCGCCCAACATGGTCAGGTACGTGTTCGCCGACCCGCGGGCCAGGGCCGCCTACCCCGACTGGGACCGCGTGGCCGACGAGCACGCGACCGCGCTCAAGCTGGCGGCCGCCAGGGCCGACCCGTTCGCGGAGGAGCTGGTCGCGGAGCTGTCGTTCGCGGCGGGCGAGGCGTTCAGCGGGCGGCCGGCCCGGCCGGCCGCCCCGCCGCTGCCGGCTCCCGTGGAACGGCTGGCGCATCCGCTGGCCGGGGAGCTGCGGCTCAAGCGCGAGCAGCTCGAGCTCTCCTACGACGACCAGCGGCTGATCGTCTACCTGCCGGCCGACGCCGCCACCTCGGCCGCGCTCGACCGGCTGACAGGCCGCCTCCCGGGCGCCCTGCGGGCCGTGAGCGGCTGACCGCCGCTACGCACGGCGCAGCGACCTGGTCAGGCCCGCGGCGATCGTCGTGGCCAGCACCCAGCCGGCGGCGATCAGCCCGTACGCGAGCCACTGCGTCCCGCCGCCGGGGTTGAACGCCTTCTCCTGCCCGAAGTCGATGATCGGCAGCAGCAGGTCCAGCGTGTAGACGAGCGGGTGGAACGGCGGGGCCTCCCCCGGCTTCAGCGGCGGCGGCTCGGCCAGGCCGAACACGGTCGTGCCCACGGCCAGGAGCGCCAGCAGCCAGGCGGCCGCGCGTAAGGGGCGGAAGCCGTACCCGACGGTGGCGTCCTGGAGGTGACCCCAGAACCCGGCGTACCACGGGAGGGTGGCGCGCCGCCGCTGCTGGCCGGCCAGCAGCGTGTCGCGGGCGTCGGCGTCGCTGCCCAGCCGCCGGTACATCGCGGCGAGCTGCTCGTACGCGTTCGGCAGGTAGCCCTCGGGATCCCTGCCCAGCCAGCCGAGCCGTCTGGCGGCGGGCAGCATGGGGTCGAGCACGTCGTAAGCGAGCCCGTCCATGCGCATCGCGTCCGGCCAGACGCCGGGGTCGTCGCGCAGGACGCCGATGCGCGCGTGGCGCAGCTCCACCGTGCCCTGAACGGGTACGGCGGTGCGCAGGGCCAGCTCGCGCGCCTCCACCCGCCAGCATTTGAGCGCCACCTCGCCGGGGGCCTCCAGCGTGGCGTCGTCGAAGCACAGGCGGCTGCCGACCTGGGCGTTGGTCAGCCGGACCCGGCCCTGCGCCGAGAAGCCGCTGCAGAGGTTGAGCACCTTGCCGACCGTGATGCCGTTGGCGGTCAGGGCGGAGCCGCCGGGGTTGGCCAGCCGGGCGCCCTCGAAGTGGGCGGGGCCGGTGACGGAGGCGTCGAGCAGGCTGATCTCGCCCTCCGCGGTCATCCCGTCGCGGGCGTGCAGGGCGCCGTCCACCGTGAGGCCGTCGCCGGCCAGGGCCACGCCGCCCGGGTTGCGCAGGGTGGCGCCGTCGAGGTTGAGCGAGCGGGCGACGGCGGCGCTCCCCAGGCGTATCTGGCCCTCGGTCTCGACCAGCGACAGGAACAGGCCGCCCTCGGCGTTGAGCCCGCCACCGCGCACGGCGATGCCGCCGGGGTTGCGCACGCGCGAGCCGCGCAACGTGAGCGGCCCTCCGACGCGGGCGGAGCGCACGCAGATCTCCCCGTCGACGGTCATCCTCCGCGCGAACAGGCCCACCTGGGCGGTCAGGTTGGACGCTTCGAAGGCCATGCCGCCGGGCGCGTGCAGGCGGGCCTCGTCGAGGTTGACGGCGGCGCCGATCCGGGCGGCCGTGAGGATGATCTCGCCGTGGCTGCTGAAGCCGTCCTGGGCCCGCAGGTTGCCGCCGACGTCGAGGTGCTCGCCGTTGACGACGGCCCCGCCCGGGTTCTCCAGGTGGGCGCGGTTGAGGTTGAGGTTGCCGCTGACGCGGGCGCCGGACAGGCGCAGCTCGCCGGTGACGTGGCAGCCGGCCAGCCGCAGGTTGCCGTCGACCTGGAGGTTCGAGGCGATCAGGCCGGGCAGCGTGGAGCCGCTCAGGCTGAGGAACCGGGTGCGCGTCTGGTACAGGTCGGGCGTCTCGTCGAACGCGCACTGCTCAAGGGTGACCGGGAAGCCGATCTCGGCGAAGGCCAGGTGGAGCAGGCCGGTGATCCGGGCGCCGATGAGGCGCAGCGCGGGCTTGGGCCCGTCGTGCTCGCCGAGGAGCACCTCGGCCAGGGCCTGCGCGCGCACGACCGGGTCGAGGTCGCCCGAGCGCAGGTCGACTTCCCTGCCGTGGGGCACGGCTTCGGCCACGGCCCGCTCGGCCGGGTGGAGATCGGTGATTTTCACACGGACATACTGCGCTGCCCGCCGGAGATCCGCAGCCGATCCCGGTGGCCGCCTACTCGCGTACGTCGAGCCCCAGGGCGCCGGCCACGACCGTCGCCTGGAAGGGGTCGATGACCGCGTTCTTGAGCGTGACGGTGAGCGGGTCGAGCGTGCTCAGGTCGCTGCCGCGCAGGTCGCACCGCGTCAGGTCGGCGCCGCGCAGCGACGCCCCCGACAGGTCGGCCCGCCGCAGCTCGGCGCCCTCCAGCCGGGCGCCCGACAGGTCGGCCTCCCGCAGCCGGGTGCCGCGGAAGACGCTGCCCCGCAGGTCGGCGTTGGCCAGGCCGACGTACGACCAGTCGCCGCCCTCGACCTTGAGCAGCCCGTACGTGCACCCGTCGAACACGCTGCCGGTCAGCTTGCACCCGTCGAACGTCGCGTCGAAGAACGAGCACCGCGTGAACGTGCAGTTGACGAAGCGGGCGTCGTCGTGGACCGACACGTTGAAGCGCACGTTGCTGAAGTGGCACTCCTCGAAGGAGGAGCCGTGGTCGACCAGCTCGGTCATGTCCACGTCCTGGAACAGCACCCGGCGATGGCTCTCGCCGGAGATCTCCACGCTGTCCCAGTCGGTGGACCAGATCGTCTTCTCGGTGGGCTGGGTCATGCGAACAAACTAGCGGATCAGGACCGCTTGGCGATGGAGGTGATGAGCGGTTGCACGAGCTTGGCCGCCAGGGGTCCGAAGGCCGCCAGGATGAGGACGTACGCCGCCGCCAGCGCGCCCAGGTCGGGGTGGGCGCCGGCCCCCCCCCCCCCCCCGCCAGGCCCGCGATGACGATGTTGAACTCGCCGCGCGGGATCAGCGCGATGCCCGCCCGCGCCTGGCCCGCCTTGGCGATGCCCGCCCGCCTGGCCGCGTACACGCCGGTCAGCAGCTTGGTGACCATGCCGACCAGGGCGAGCAGCGCGGCCAGCCCCGCCACCGGCAGGATCTTCGCCGGATCGGTCTGGAGCCCGAAGAAGACGAAGAACACCGCCGCGAACAGGTCGCGCAGCGGCGCCAGCAGCGCCTGCGCGTCCTCGGCGAGCTCGCCGGACAGCGCGATCCCGACCAGGAACGCGCCGACCGCCGCCGACACGTTCAGCTGCTGGGCGAGCCCGGCCACGAGCAGGGCGAGCCCGACCACCTTGAGCAGCAGCACCTCGTTGTTGGGGCTGGCCACGAACGCCTCGATGAAGCGCCCGAACTTGAGCGCCACGACCAGCACCACGCTCACGGTCAGCAGCGCGACGCCCACCGCGATCGCCCCGCTGGCCAGGCTCACCCCGGCCAGGATGGTCGTCAGGATCGGCAGGTAGACGGCCATCGTCAGGTCCTCGAAGACCAGCAGCGACAGCACCGTCGGCGTCTCCCGGTTACCGATCCACCCCAGGTCGGACAGCACCTTGGCGGTGATGCCCGAGGAGGTGGCGTACGTGACGCCCGCCATGGCCACGGCCGCGACCGGGCCCCAGCCCAGCAATAACGCGCAGATCGCGCCGGGGGCGGCGTTCAGCACCAGGTCGACGATGCCCGCGCGGATGTTGCCGGTCAGGCTGGTGACCAGTTCGTCGGCGTTGTACTCCAGGCCGAGCGTCAGCAGCAGCAGGACGACGCCCAGTTCCGCGCCGACGGAGACGAAGTCGTCGCTGGTCGCCAGCGGCAGCACCCCGCCGGTCCCGAACGCCAGGCCGGCGATCAGGTAGAGCGGGATGGGCGAGATGCCCACGCGCAGCGCGAGGGCGCCCAGGATTCCCAGGGCGAGGACTATGGCACCGAACTCGAGGAAGAGGATCGCGGTATGGTGCACCCGCGGCCCTACCCGTCCGCCAGGATGCCGGCCACCTCGGCGGTGGTGTCCTCGCTGCCCACGACGACCACGACGTCACCCGCGGCGAACACGAAGTCGGGGCCGGGGCTGGCGAAGACCCGCCCGCCGCGCACGACGGCCACGATGGAGGCGCTGGTACGGGTCCGCACGCGGGCGTCGCCCATGGGACGCCCGGCGTAGGGGGAGCCGTCGGGGATGGGCAGCTGCACGCTGACCAGGCCCTCGACCTGCTCGTGCAGCTGGTTGAGTCGCTGCACGATGCGGGGGGCGCCGAGGAGCTCGGCCAGGGCGTCGGCCTCCTCGTCGTTGAGCTTGACCACGTGGCAGACGGCGTCGGGATCGTCCGCGTCGTAGATCACCAGGTCACGGCGGCCCGTGCGGTGGGACACGACGCCGACCCGCTGTCCTTTGCGGGTGGTGAAGTCGTGTCGTAGCCCGATCCCCGGCAGCGCTGTCTGTTCGACCTCCACCTATCCCCACCCGCTCAGATCCGCCTATTTGCGACTAAACCCTACCAACACCTGTTTATGGCCTCTGCTCCGCAGAGGCGGGCTCGGTCGCCTTCCCCCGCTCTGGTCGCTACGCTCCCGCCGATCCCTCGCGTAGCGGGCGGCCGGCCTCGTGCAGGTGCCGCAGGGCCTGGCCCCACGACGCGAACAGGCCACATTCGACGTAGTCGACGCCGAGCCGCTCGCAGTACTCGCGGACGATGGGCTGCGCCCTGCGCAGGTTCGCGGTCGGCATGCTGGGGAACAGGTGGTGCTCGATCTGGTAGTTCAGGCCACCGAGCGCGGTATTGACCACGCGCCCGCCGCGTACGTTCCTGGAGGTCAGGACCTGGCGGCGGAGGAAGTCCAGCTCGTCCTCGGCGGTCAGGACCGGCATGCCCTTGTGGTTGGGCGCGAACGTGCAGCCGAGGTAGACGCCATAGCAGGCCTGGTGCACGGCCACGAAGACCAGCGCCGTGCCGAAGGGCAGCACCAGGAACACCGCCCCCAGGTAGAGGAGCACGTGCGCGGTCAGCAGCAGCCCTTCGAGCCCTCTGCTCTTGAGCGAGGGGCGGCGCAGCGCGCGGAAGCTCGACACCTTCAGGTTCACGCCTTCGAGGGTGAGCAGCGGGAAGAACAGGAACGCCTGCCAACGCCCGATGAACCGGGGTATCCCGCGCGCCTCCGCGGCCTGCTTCTGCGACCAGATCAGGATGTCGGGCGCGACGTCGGGGTCGTGCTCCTCATGGTTGGGATTGGCGTGGTGGCGCGTGTGCTTGTCCATCCACCAGCCGTAGCTGAGGCCGACGGCCAGGTTGCCCACCAGCAGCCCGGCGATCCTGCTGGTGCGCCGCGAGCGGGAGATCTGCCCGTGCGCCAGGTCGTGGGCCAGGAGCGTCACCTGGGCGAAGGCGACGGCGAGCAGCACCGCGACCGGGATCTGCCACCAGGAGTCGCCGGCCGTGGCGAACAGCGCCCAGCTCCCCGCGAACAGGCCGGCCACCAGGCTGATCCTGGCCGCGTAATAGCCTGGCCGCTTGTCCAGCAGCCCCGCCTCGGCGATGCGGCGTGACAGCCTCGCGAAGTCACTGCCGCGCTGAACGGCGGCGGTCCCCACAGTCCCCACATTTCTCTCCGATGCTGACGAGTCGTATGTGATCACTCATCAGCATCGCGAGAGACGGTGGCCCGGCGGACCCCCGCTGTCACCCGTTCTCTTGGTAGTGCACGCCCTACCTTCGGGGGCGCCCGATGGGCGCCCCCGCCGCCTGGGGATAGGGCCGGCCCATCGCACTCAGCGTGGCACTGGACGACCTCACCTGGTGGGGAATGGCGGGCGGCGGGGACACCGGCTCAGATCGGCTGCAGGGCCGCGGCGTCGCCGTAGATGTGCAGCTCCGGGCGGAAGGCCGCGAGGTAGGCGTCCCGGTCGTGGAAGGTCGCGGCCAGGGCGTCCCCGTAGTCGATCAGCTGCCTGTGGGCTTCCCTGCGGGGCTCGTAGCGGGCCGACAGCAGCCGCTCCAGCAGGTCCGCGTCGCCGCCGGCCGCGCAGATGACGTCGGCCAGGAGCTCCGCGTCGTGCAGCGTGTAGCTCATGCCCATCCCAGTCATGGGGTGGCAGGCGAACGCGGCCGAGCCCAGGAGCGCCGCGTTGCCCTTGTGGTATTCCGACACCCGCATCGAGGAGACCTTGATCCGCTGCCAGGTCGCGGGCTGGAGGGCGTTGAAGGCGTCCGAGCTGTCGGTGACGAACTTCTTCAGCTCGTCGAGCAGCGCGGGGATGCCGTCCTGGAAGATCTCCTTGTCCTCCTCGGGGGGCAGGCCGACGAACACCCTGGCCTGGTCCCTGTTGATCGGGTAGAGGTAGGTGAACCAGCCTTCCGAGCTGAAGTAGAGCCGGTTGAGCTGGGCGACGCTGGCGGTCAGCGGGACGGTGGCCACCCGCATCAGCAGCCGCTCGTACGGCAGCGTGCGCTGCTCGATGTCGAGCGCCTGCCGTACGGCCGACTTGGTGCCGTCGGCGCCGATCACGACGCCGGCCCGCAGCCGGCGCCCGTTCGACAGCGTCAGCTCCTCCACGCGGCCGTCACCGATCGCGATGTCGTCGATGCTGGCGTCGAACCAGAAGTCGACGCCCTCCATGACGCAGCTCGTGTAGATGAGCTCGACCAGCTCCCGGTAGGGGCGGACGAGGAAGCCCCCGTCCGGGAAGCGGCACTCCTGGATGGGGTCGCCGTCGTGGTAGTAGCGGATGGTGTCGCGCCTGAGGCCATGGCGTCCGACCAGGTCGGCCAGCCCGTGCCGGGCCAGCACCCGGAGCCCGGGTGGCTTGAGGAAGTCCGCGCCCGCGCTGGGGATCGATGGTCCCTGCTCGATGACGACGACGCGACGGCCGCGGCGACCCAGCAGCAAGGCGAGGAAGCAGCCGCCGAGCCCGGCGCCGACGATCGCTACGTCGCACGATGTGGTTGCCATGACGAAAGCCCTTTCGAGTGTTTGAACTAGTTCGGGTTCCCGCGGAAACCGGCGAGCGGGCCTGGCTCGGCCGCCCGCGGCCGCGGGATGTGGTCCGTGGGGGGTGTGCGGGTCTCGGCAGGCAGCAACGCGTCGGCCTCCGCCGCCACGGTGGCGAGAGTCATGCGCAGCTCCAGCAGCATCCTGCGCGGAACCTTGATCATGACGTCGCCCGGGTCGGTCCGCAGCCGGGTGATCTTGGTGAGGGCCAGTGCGCCGATCAGCACGGAGATGGCCACGCACATCGCGAGCGCGCCGGCCAGCCCCGCGAAGGGGCCGGTCATGAACGGGTGGTCGATGACGACCGACACGACTGCGACGCCGACGGCCCCGCCGACCATGCGGGCCATGGTGGCCGCGCCGACGGCGGAGGCGTACTGGTGGGGGCGGGCGGCCAGGGTGGTGGCGACGGAGGTGCCCGGCGCGAGCGCGCCGACGCCGATGCCGACCACGACGCTGGCGACCAGGCCCCACACGGTGGGCCCGGCCTGCGTCAGCACGAGCACGCAGGCGCCGCCGCACAGCAGCGATCCCGCGTAGATCAGCCCGTACGCGCCGACCCGCTTGACGATCCGCCCGGCCAGGAAGCTCGTCACGACGACCGCCACCGACGTGGGTGTCAGCCACATGGCCACCTCGAGCATGGGGTAGCCCAGGTGGAGCAGGTACAGCGGCTGCACGGTCAGCAGCCCGTACGAAAGGGCGCCGAAGCCCCAGGTCGCCAGCCAGCCCCAGACGAATCTGGGACGCCGCCACAGGGCCAGGTCGATCGCGGGCAGGCGGTGGTGCTTGGCCTGCGCGAGCGCGCCGCCCAGCAGGGCGAGCGCGGCCAGCGCCAGCCACACCACGTCCATGCCCCAGGCCATCGCCTTGGAGATGGCCAGCACGATGACCGCGATGCCCGCGGCGAGCAGCCACGCGCCGAGGACGTCCGGCAGGCCCCTGGCCACGGCGCGCTTACCCGGCGGAAGCGCGGCGCAGGCGATCAGGAGCGCGACGCCGATGACGACGTCGGGAACGAACAGGGCCCGCCAGCCGACGGAGACGACCAGCCAGCCGCCGCCCGCCTGCATGAGCAGGCAGCCCAGCCCGGAGGCGGAGCTCCACAGAGCGATCGCGCCGCGCCGCTGCGACTCCGGCAGCTCTCCGAGCAGCAGCCCGAGGCTGGCCGGGATCATCGCCGCGGCACCGGCGCCCTGGACGGCCCGGGCCGCCAGGACGTACGACCAGGAGTCCACCAGGACGGTGGCGACACCGCCCAGGACGAACACCACGAGCCCTACGGCCAGGACCCGTCGGCGGCCGAACAGGTCCGCCCAGCGGCCCGCGGTGGCCAGCAGCGCCGCGATCGGGATGAACGCCGCGCTGGTCAGCCAGACCAGGTCGCCCAGCGGCATGCCGGCCCCGGCGGGTGTGTACCGCAGGACTCCGACTGCCAGGGTGGTGGCCGTGGTGTCGGCCATCACCGTCAACATGACACCCGCACCGACCAGCCGCAGCATCACGGCGTGACGACGGTCGATGGTGCTCGTCCCCCGCGCTGGTGACGGACGCACGTGGTCACCTCCAAGCTATGAGTGGTCTCCGCCGACCGGCACACTCCGGCTGTGCGACCGGCAGAGGTGGGTCCTTCGGTTGTGCACGAACGGTCAGGCCCGAGTCGGGCCCGAGTGGTCAGGCGCCGTAGCGGCCGGGCGAGAGCAGGCCGTCCGGGTCGAGGGCGGTCTTGAGCCGGTGCAGCATGCCCAGGCTGGCGGTGCTGGTCTCCGACCACACGTCGGCCGCGGCGTGGTCGATGTCCGAGCGGTAGATGGCGCACCCGTGGCTGCGCAGCAGGCAGTTGCCGTCGTTGCGGAGCTGGTGGGCGCGGTAGGGGGCATCCGGCACGCCCCGTTCGAAGAAGATCTGGATGACGCCGTTGGCCATGTGCCGGCTGACGAGGTTCCACTCGACCATGAGCGCGGTGGTGTGCGCGTCCACGGCCGTCTGGAGGGCGGCCAGGATGTGTTCGGTCCTGCGGGCGTGCGTCGGCATCAGCGGCATCAACGCCAGGAAGCCGGTCTGGCCCTCGTCGATCTGGTCGCAGGAGGTGACGCGCAGGGCGTTGCGCACCCCCAGGCAGGTGGGGATGCCCTGGGACATGAGCGCCCTCGGGTAGAGCGGGTCGTCGGGGCCCACCTCGGCCGCGTCGACCACGCGCAGCGCCTCGGCGCCCTCGACCTCGATGAGCGCCTTGCGCAGCAGTTCCTCGGCCAGTTCGACGGCGGCGTCGCTGCCGAGCAGCGGCCCCATGACGGTGAACAGGCCGGGGTCGACGCCCCTGGGCAGGAACCAGTCGCCGTGGCTCGGAACGAGCGCCAGCTCGCGCACGCGCAACATCCCGTCGGCGGGGTTGCCGCGGCGCAGGAAACCGGCGATCGCGTCGAGCGCGACGCCGACCTGGTCGCGCGGGATGCGGCCGTGGACGAGGCCGACGGTCTGCGGGCGCGGCACGAGGGCGACCGCCATGGCGGTGACGATGCCCAGGTTGTGCTGGACGAAGGCGGGCGTCAGGTCGGGCCCGGCGACCCGGCCGTGGTAGCGCCCCGCCGGGTCGAGCCCGCCGGTGGTGACCACGCTGCCGTCGGCCAGCACGGCCTCCAGCCCGGCCACGTCGTGCACCCGGGAGCGGAAGGTGCCGTCGCCGCGGTCCAGGGCGTTGCCCACGACGGAGGTGTCGGCGCAGGAGTTGGTGACGTTCAGCATCCAGGGGGTGTCGTGCAGCGCCTGGGCGAGCTGGGCCTGGGTCACCCCGGGTTCGATGACCGCGAAGCCGGCCTCCAGGTCGAGGCTGCGGATGCGGTTCATGCCGCTCAGGTCGACGACCAGGTTGTCGTCGGTGACCGGCACGGCCGAGCCCATGCCCCAGTTCTTGCCGGTGCTGATCGGGTAGAGGCGGCGGCCGGTCCTCATGGACTGCCGTACGAGCGCGCGTACCTCGTCGAGGCTGCGCGGCGCGTCGATGCCCGCCACGGAACGCGGTTGGTGGCCCCCGACGTCGTGCGACTTCAGCTCCAGTCGCTCTAGTCCCTGCATGACTCTCCTCTTTCGGCTCACGCGGTGTGCTGGAGCAGGTCGTCGATGGAGCCGATGGCCTGGTTGGACATCTCCCTGATGCCGAGCAGCCGCTGCTCGACGTACTCGTCGGGCTCGGCGGGAGCGTCGGGGAGGTCGAGGGTTCCGAGCGGCGCCGCCTGCACGGGGACCTCGTGCAGGCCGTAGGGGTGCCGGCGGGGCCGGATGGTGTCGGTGTCCCGGGTGTCGCGGATGGTTCTGGCGGGCAGGTGCGGGGGGGTTCGCATGACGGGAGCTCTCCTACCGGACTCGATGGGGTTTTTCCGGGCGACCGCTCGCCGTTGAGCGGATCTGGGTCAGCGTGCGCCCTCCTTGTGGTCGAGGTGGTCGACCACCGGAGTGACGGCCGCGGGGGTCGCCCGCGGCACGCCGTGGTTGATGACGCTCGCGGCGATGCGGCGCTCCGCCAGCCCCATGTGGGGACGGCCGGCGGTGCCGCCGGTGCCCGGCCGGGCGCCGGCCGAGCCTCGGATCATGGAGCTGGCGTGCACCCAACGGCGGGACTCCGCCAGCACGTCGCGCTGGGCACGCGACAGGTCGGAGTGGCGGGCGTACTGCTCGCAGACGGCCCGCGCCAGCACCCGGGCCATGACGAGGTGCTCCGCGCAGGCGGCCGAGACCTTCGCCTCCAATCCGATGACCTGGGCGAGGAGCAGCTGCAGGTGTGCCAGCCCCGAGCTGCGCTCGAACCCGTCGAGCTCGGCCAGCCGCTCGGGCCAGCGCAGCCGCCGCTCGATCGAGGCGTTCACGGCGGCGACGACCTCGGTGGCGGGCTGGTCCGGGCGCCGCCCTTCGAGCTGCACGGCCCGCTGCGCGGTCGATTCGAAGTCGGTCAGCCGGCGCAGCCCGCTCTGGAGCAGGCGTACGCGGTTGTGCAGGCAGGCGGCGCTCCAGCCGAGGACCAGCAGGCGGTCGGCGTCGGCCTCGCAGTGCCAGCCGACGAGCGCGACCTCGCGCGCCATGCGGTGGTAGAGCACCCAGGACTCCTGCGCGGCCACCGGCACCGGGGTGTCGATCCACACCTGCAGGCCGCCCGGGGGTACTTCGTCGACGCCGACGTCCACGCCGGCGGGTGCCACCCTGGCGCAGATCCGCTGAACCACCCGTTGCTGGGCGGCTGTCTCCGGCGCCAGGGGCACCGGGCCTGGCAGCACTCGCTCTGGGGCCACTCTCGCCCTCGGCTCGATGCTCATCTGGGGCCACCTCCCGACGGCCTTACGTAAATTGACACTTAATAGTGCCGTCCCGATCGTCGTCAGACACGGGTTTTCTGTCAACTGGTACTTAACCAAACCAGCATGGATCACTCGCCGCCCGATCGGCGGCAGTCGTGAACCCGCGACTTCCCGCAGGTGAATCCGGTGTTACGGAGCGTGGATCATCTAGAGTCCGAACGGTTCGGTCAGTTCGGGAGTCATGCGGGGAGCGAGCCGGTGTGGGTGCCAAGATCCGTGGTCGTGGCCTTGTCGGTGGCCGCGGGACTGCCCGCGCCGCCCGACGCGGCGCAGGCGGCGGCCGGTTACTGCGAGCTACCGGATCACTCCCAGCCGTCCATCCCGGGCGAGGCTTACCTGATCGATACTGCTTCCTCACCAGACTGGATTCATCCCAATCCGCCGCCCGTCGACCGGGAGCCGACCGAGTCCGAACGGCTCGACTTCGCGGGCTTCCCGAACGTCTCGGTCCTCGACGTCGTGGGCCCCGGCGGAGCTCCCCGGCAGAAGGTGATCAGCACCTTCACCACGAACGTGGACCAGATCGTCACCCTCACCAACTCGGTCGCGCTCTCCGACGACGGCGGGCTCTCGTTCGGCCCGGCGAACGTGACGCCGCTCCGCGAGGCCCCCATCCAGCTGCTCGACGGCCGGTACTTCGCCACCGAGTACTACCTGCAGGTCACCAGCCCGCACTCGGGCACGCTGGGCGTGCTCACCACCTCGTCGCTGGAGGACGGGGAGAGCTGGGTGCGCTCGGAGGCGACGCTGACCACGCCCGGCGACCTGCTGCCCGGCGGGGCCACGCACGGGCTGCCGGTGCAGCTCGCCGACGGCACGATCCTCATCACGATGTACGCCCAGTACGGCGACACGGGGACGTACCAGGCGGAGCTGTACGCCAGCCGGGACGGCGGCCGGACGTTCGAGCGGCGCGGCGTGATCGCGCCACCCTCCGACGGGTTGGTCTACAACGAGGCGAGCGTCGCGCAGACGATGGACGGCAGCCTGCTGGCGGTGCTGCGCCGCGACGGCGGCCGGTTCTCCACGCTGCACCAGAGCCGCTCCACCGACGGCGGGCGCACCTGGTCGCCGGTCCGCGAGCTGCGCTTCGCGGGGCAGGACTGCGTGGTCCGCGGCGTGGCGCCACGGCTGCTGCTGATGCCGGACGGCGTCCTCGTGCTCAGCGCCGGGCGCCCGGACAACTGGATGGCTGCCTCCCCCGACGGGCTCGGTGAGGAGTGGCTGGAGCCGCGGGTGACTTACCACAACCGCGACGGCATCTGGCCCGTCCACGGCTCCTCCGGCTACACCGGGATCGCGGCCCTCGGCCCGCACCGGCTGATCCAGGTGTTCGACAACTGCAAGCTGCCCGGCGTGCGTCCCAGCGGCCTGCTGGACGAGACCGCCTGCCCGGCGCACGGGCGCTTCGAGAACCACGGCTGGTACGCGATCAAGCGGCAGCTGTTCACGATCGACCCTCCTGGTCCCGGCCTGCTGGACCTGGCCGCCATGCGCCGGACCGGCCGGCTGAGCGTCGAGACGACCATGCGCTGGACCGGCCGCCCCAGGAGCCGCCCCGGCGGGGCCTTCGACGGCAGCACCGGCTACTGGTCGAGCGCCGTCGCCAAGGGCCGCGGCCGGTACGTGCTGCACCTGGACCGCCAGTACGCCCTGACCCGGATCGGCCTGAGCCTGCGCCCGGGCCATCCGGCCGGGGCCCGCGTGTACGTCTCCAAGGACGGCCGCTCCTGGGGCGAGCCCGTCGTCACGATCACGGACCGGACGGACTACGCGATGCGGTACGAGGCGATCGACCGCACGGGCCGGCACATCAAGATCGTCACCGAGCCGACCTCCGGCTGCGGGCCGGAGCTCGGCCGGACGTGCAGCATGCTCAACGAGCTCGAGCTCTACTCGCCGTGAGGCGTCTCCGGCCCCAGGGACGTCTGCGTCGGCGTGCCGGTGGGCGACTCCGTGGGCGACCCGGTAGGCGACCCGGTAGGCGTCTGCGTGGTCTGGCCGCCCCCGGGCTGCCGCAGCGCGGTCAGGTGCGCCACCAGCGCCGGCTCCGCCGTCCTGGCCAGCGCCACCACCGTCGGCGAGGTCCCGCGGGAGATCTCGACCTTCGTGGCCGCCAGCGCCTCCTGGTGCGCGTTGATCATGGCGGCGGTGAAGTCCTGGTCGAACTCGTTGGGCGGCGAGTCCTGCAGCTCGGCCAGCATGGCACGCTGGTCGGCGCTCGGGGACATGGGCAGCGCGATGTGGAGCTGCGTGGCCGCCCTGGTCACCTTCGTGTCGAGCTTGGTGTGGTCGGCGACGAGCATCTTGCCGATCGACTTGATCCGCGCCGAGCTACCCTTGCCCACCCCGAGCTGCCCGGCCTGGACCTCGGCCAGGTTGCCCTCGTGGATGGCCCGCATCCAGGCCTTGTCCTGCTCGGAGGGCTGTGTGTCGGTACGCGGCGCCAGGCCGGCGGTGTCCGTCGGCACGTCGGCGCAGCCCCCGAGAGCGGCGAGGGCCACGGCGGCCAGCAACAATGTGCGCATGAGCATTTCCTATGACAGGGTGATACACATCAAATACAGACAGTAATCACCCTTCCCCCAATATCCGACATTTCACCTCCGAGCCCGTCCACCCCCACCGCCTGCCGCGATCCACCGCCGCCCGCCACACCGCGGGCCGTCATCGATAATGGCGACGACCATGAGGCCGATGCGACCGGAGCACGGATGACCCACCCAGACCCCCGCCCGCCCCACCAGCGCAAGCGGGACACCCTCGACCGGCTGGAGCATGACGTGGACGCCTGGGTGGCCACGGCGGACGAGGGCGGGGGGCCGTACCTGGTGCCGTTGTCATTCCTCTGGGACGGCGCGACCCTGCTGATCTCCACCACCAGCGCCAGCCAGACCGCCCGCAACCTGCTCGCCTCCGGACGGCTGCGCGTGGGCGTGGGGCTGGTGCGCGACGTCGTCCTCGTCGAGGGCATGGCCGAGGCCATCCCCGATGCCGAGATCCCGGCCGAGGTCGGCGACGCGTTCGCGGCGAAGTCGGGCTTCGACCCGCGCAAGGAGCCCGAGCCGTACCACTACTTCCGCATCACGCCGGTCCGCCTGCAGGCCTGGCGCGAGGCGAACGAGCTGCGCGGCCGCGACCTCATCCGCGACGGCGAGTGGACGGTCAGCTGAAGATCGGCCAGCCAAAAGATCGGCCGGCCGAAGATCGGCGAAGGGGGGTGAGCGGTCGCCTGCGGGTCCGCCACGGCGTGTGAGCGGTCAGCCGAAGGTGACCACCAGGGTCGTGTGGCGCTTCGGGATGACCGTTCCCTTCCCGTCGCCGTGGGCGTGCCCGGGATAGGCGTGGATGCGCATGTCGCTCACCCCCGGGCGGCCCGCCTCGTGCCACGCTCGCACGTGCCCGGCCAGGTCGGCCGCCAGCTCGGCGCCGCCGGGTCCATGGCCCTGGGCGGCGAGACCCGGGCCGGTGGGCCCCCGGCCGCCGGCCACGTGCGCGCCCTGCCCTCCGAGCAACGCGATGGAGTGGCCTTCGACGAGGCCGACGCTCATCCCGTACCCCCGCCCCAGCCTGCCGGTCAGGACGCAGCACCGGGAGTCGCGCAGGGCCAGCCACAGCGAGACGCCCGGCCCGTACGCCGCCGCCTCGCCCCCGTCGACGGCGACCTCGGCCGGCTCGGCGTCGAGCGCGGCCAGCACGTCGCCGATCTCGCGCCACTCGGGCAGGCCCAGCACGAGCTCGGGATCCTGGCGCAGCACCACGCTCGCCTCGGGCCCGGCGAACGCCCCGCGCATCCGCATGAACCCGCACGGCGCCACCGACCGGCTGGCCCAGTGGTCACCGGCGCGTTGGAGGGCCACCGACACCTGCATGCCCCGCAGGTCGAGCGGCGCCACCAGCCGCCCGCCCTCCCCCAGCTGCTCCAGCCACGCCGGGGCCAGGTCCCACACGCCGACCGTGGCGATCACGCGGTCGTACGGGGCCCGCTCCGCGTACCCCTGGACGCCGTCCGCGCACACCGCCTCCACCCGCGCCGCCCCGGCGGCGGACAGGTGCCCTCTGGCCCGCGCGACGATGTCCTCGTCGAGGTCGACGCTCACCACATGCCCGGCGGGCCCGGCGAGCCGGGCCAGCAGCGCCGCGTTGTAGCCGGTGCCCGCGCCGATCTCCAGCACCCGGTGCCCAGGCTCGACGCCGAGCTGGTCGAGCATGGTGGCCATGATCGCGGGCTGCGAGGACGAGCTGATCGGCCGGCCCGCTTCGTCACGCTTGGTGACGATGGGCGCGTCGCGGTAGGCGGCCTCGGGGTCGACGCCGGGCACGAAGAGGTGGCGCGGCACCGCCAGCAGCGCGGCGGCCACGGGATCGCTGATGTCCTGGCGTTCCCGCAGCTGCGCCACCATGGCCTGCCTCTGCTCCGCGAAGTCCATGGCTCCCATTCTCCATAGGGAGCTCCAGGAAATCTGAGTAAAGAAACAGTCAAAGAGGGTTGGGCCGGTGAGTCGGGGGAAGGGCAGGCAACTCCTGAACGTCGACCGTGAGGAGGAGCCGTAGTGCTCACCCTGACAGCCAACGCAGCCCAGGCGATCCGCGATCTGACCTCGTCTGCGCCCGAACCTTCTCAGAGCGGGATCCGCATCTCGTCTCAGGGAGAGGGCGCGAGTTCGCTCACCCTTACGCTGGCCACCGCTCCGGAGCCGGCCGACGAGGTCGTCGAGACCGAGGGGGCGCGCGTCTACCTCGACCCCGTGGCCGCCACCGTATTGGAGGACAAGTCACTGGACGCCGGAGCCGACGACCAGGGAAGCGTCTCGTTCCTGGTCAAGGACCAGATGGCGTGACATGGGCGCCCGCCGTGCCGCACCGGCACG
>NZ_JBIEIS010000004.1:0-225210 GCF_043496855.1 Nonomuraea sp. JJY05 | reverse complement strand
CCCCCCCCCCCCACCCCCCCCCCCCCCCCGCGCCCGTCAGCCGTCGCTGAGGAGCTTGTGGAGGTAGCGCAGCTGCTCCTCCGTCTGGAAGCCGCCGCCGCCCTCGTGACCGTTCCAGGGCCACACGGAGATCTCCTTCGGGCCCTGCCAGTGGTTGTACCCGGCGAACACCGTGGACGGCGGGCAGATGTCGTCCATCAGCGCCACCGAGTAGAGCGCGGGCACCTGGCCGCGGGCGGCGAAGTTGAGCCCGTCGAAGTACGACAGCGTGCGGAAGACCTGGTCGGCGGTGTCCCTGCGGGTGGACAGGAAACGCACCAGCTCCTGGTACGGGTCCCTCCCCGTGATCTCGACCGCCCGCCGGAAGTGGGTCAGGAACGGCACGTCGATGAGCGCCGCCTTGACCCCCGGGTGCAGCGCGGCCGTGGCCTGGGCGATGCCGCCGCCCTGGCTACCGCCCGAGACGACGACCCGGCTCGCGTCCACGGCCGGGTGCTCGATGGCCGCGTCCACGGCCCTGACGGCGTCGGTGAAGACGCGCCGGTAGTAGTAGTCGTCCGGGTCGAGGATGCCGCGGGTCATCATGCCCGGCGCCTGCGGCGAGGCGCTGCCGTGCGGGTCCCCGGTCGTGCCGGGGCTGCCGGCGTTGACGCCGCCGTGGCCACGCGTCTCCATCACGAACACCGCGTACCCGGCCGAGGGCCAGAACAGGTGGTCCTTGGGGAACCCGCGACCGCCGCTGTAGCCGATGTAGTGCATCACGCACGGCACCGGGCCCTCCACGCCGCGCGGCACCAGGAACCACCCGTTGATCCGGTGCCCGCCCCAGCCCGCGAAGGACACGTCGAACACGTCGACGGTGGCGAGGGGCAGGTCGTACGGTACGTAATCGGCGCTCAGGTCGAACCCCCTGGCCTCGGCCAAGGTGCGTGACCAGAACGCGTCGAAGTCGGCGGGCTCGTCGCGTTCGGGGAGGTAGCCGCGGAGTTGCTCAAGCGGCAGGTCGAACAGTGGCACGGAATCTCCAGCCTTGTAGAGGGACGCTGATATTCCACCTCATTCGGCCGGAAAGCGCTATCCCACCTCCGGGCCGGAATCCATCCTCCTGACCGAAACCCGTGGCGTGCACTAACGTCCCCTTGTGGCTTCTTTCGCCAGACTGGCCGGACGGGCAGTGGCGGGCGCCGGGGTGCTGGCCCTGTCGCCGGTCCTCGGGCTGGCCACGCTGGCCGGGATGGCGATGGTGGGCGCGCAGGCGACCACGTTCACGGTGACGGGGCTGGCGGTCTTCGCGTCGGTGTTCTTCCTGGGGCTGCTGCTGTGCGTGCCCAGGCCGAGGGCGGCGTGGGGGCGCTGGTTGCGGGCGCTGGTGATCCTCGGGGTGGAGGCGGCCGTCGTGTGGCCGGTCGCAGTCGCCACGCTGCGCCCGCCGCAGCCCGCCGCTCCCCCGGCGCCGGTGGCCGGGCAGCGCGAGTGGCGGCTGCCGACAGGCTCGGAGCTGGCCTACGTACGGTTCGCGCCGAAGCGGGTCACGCGCCCCGACCCCGTGGTCTTCCTGCACGGCGGGCCCGGCGTGGCCGACCTGGCGGCGTCCTCGGCCTTCTTCAGGAAGCTGACGGCGGACGGCTACCAGGTGTACGTCTACGACCAGCTCGGGGCCGGCCGCTCGGCCCGGCTGAGCGACCCCCGCGAGTACGGCCTGACGCGCGACGTGGAGGACCTGGAGGCCATCAGGCAGACCGTGGGCGCCGACCGGCTGAACCTGATCGCCCACGACTACGGCGCCCAGCTCGCCACCGCGTATCTGGCCGCCCACCCCGACCGGGTGGCGAAGGCCGTCCTGGCCTCCCCCACCGGGCTGCCTCCGCAGCGGAAGGCGGACGGCGAGGTCGAGCTGGCCGCGGTGTTCGGGCGGGACGGCTCGCCGGACCCGCGCCTGCTCGCCGTCTCCACGCTGCTGCGGGTGGACCCGCGGGCGGCGCACGACTTCGCGGGCGACCGGGAGCTGGACGCCTACCTCGGCCTCGTCCGGCAGGAGGCGCCGCACCCGTGCCCGGCCGCCGCCGCGACCGGATCCGGGGGGTACGTCGGCCTGACCGGGCGGACGGCGCCCAGCTCGCTGCCGCTCAGCCTGTCCGAGGCGAAGGCCCCGGTGCTGATCGTCAAGAGCCGGTGTGACGAACAGGGCTGGACGTCGGCCATGGACTACCGGCGGGCGCTGCCGTCGGCCACCCTCGCCTACCTCGACGACGAGACCGGCAAAGACGACACCTACGAGAGCGGGGCGTACCTCGGGCTCCTGCGGGCGTTCCTGTCCGGCCGCCCGGTGCAGGCGTACGAGGGCGAACGCCCGCCGCCCGGCTACCTCGGCCCGAGCTGACCCCGCCGCGCCAGGCGTGGCGGGGTCAGCACAGGGTCAGCGAGAGGCCGGGCGCCGCCCGGAGTCGCAGCCGCCGGCCTTGGTGCCCGCGACCTTCCACTCCGCCCCCGGGAACGGGCTCATGAAGTGGGTCAGCAGGTCCACCGCGTAGTCCGGCACCTGGCCTCCCGGATCCAGCAGCGACACCATCTGGGGCCCGTCGGCGCCGCGCAGCGTGATGGAGCTGGACCCGTCCCCGGCCGCGAAGCCGGGCTTGGCGTCCACCGTCACGCACGCCAGGCTGATCCCCGCCGCCTTGATCTCCTGCTTGGCCCCGATCCGCCGCATCCGCTGGTCGTAGCGGCGCAGCGCGAGCGAGTCGGTGGGGGTCAGCCGCACCGAGTCGTGGAAGACGTCGTTGCCGACCTCCCTGCTCAGCCGCACGTCCAGGGAGACCTCGGGCCGCAGGTCCACCCCCTTGGCGGCCAGCTTGAGCTGACCGTAGTCGCCCTCGAAGCCGGGCGCGACGTACCCGAGGGCCGGGGGCGCCTTCAGGCCGAACGGGACCTTGCCGGGCCGGATGCGCAGCCAGGACACCCGCTGCGCGTCCAGCGACAGGTCCTTGACCGCGCTCGCCTGCAGCCCGAACTTCCCGCCGACGCTGTAGGTGAGGAAGCCCGTCGTGTACGGGACGTCCTTGCTCACGGAGATCTGCTGCGGCGCGACCGCGTCCATCCGCAGCCCCGCGTGCATCGACAGGCGGCCCGTGGGGACGGGGCGGGAGACGAGGTCGAGCGACTGGTCGGGGTTCATGCGGATCGTGGTGTCGGCGGCCAGGTCCTTGACCGCGAACGACACGTCCCCGAGCCTGCCCTGCGGGTCAACCAGGCCGCCCTCCACGCCGAGGTAGCCGTCTAGGGTGCTGACGTTCGACTTGTAGGTGAGCGCCGGCACGCTCAGCCCGGCGGCCGAGGCGTCGGCGTCCACCCCGAACACGGCCGGCACGTCCGCGAAGCGCAGCTCGCCGGTGCCCTTCCCGGCCAGGGTGACCTTGGCGTCCAGGCGCTTGACGGCCGCGGAGTTGTTCACCCGGATGCGGGTCTGGGCGCCGTACGTGCCCTGGACCGACACCGAGGCCGGCACGGGGTCGATCGACACGTGCCCGCGCAGGTCACCGGCCTCGGCCTGCACGTCGAGCGCGCCGAGCGTGGCGGCGGGCTCGATGCGGTACGCGGCCTGCACGGCGTTGCCCTGCGACACGCCGAACGGCCCCAGCGACATGCTGGTGATCTGGGAGGGCAGCCCGGTCAGGGTGGCCCTGGCCTTGACGGGCACGGGCGACAGGACGCTGCTGGCGAGATAGACGCCGAGGCTCTTGCGCCGCGGGCTGAACCCCGAGAACGCGAACGTCCTGCCCGCCACGTCCACGCTCACCTGGTCCGGCAGCCCGCTCACGTCCAGGTATCCCTGCAGGCCGAAGCAGCCGCGATCCGGCGTGCAGAACGGCCCCTGGGAGCAGCCCGCGGATCCGGCCGCGCAGCCGCCGTCCACCAGGGACACGCCGCCGGGCACCGCGGGCGCGGCCCGCATGCGGTCGAGCGCCCCGACCTTGCCGAGCCAGGCGCGGGCGCGCACGTCCAGGCGCGAGCCGGCGTAGGTGAGCTTGCCCCCGTCGGAGGTGACGGACAGGCGGCCGGGCACGGGCCCGAGCGTGCCGAGCAGGCCGAAGCGGGCGTCACCCTGCGTGACGTCGGCGTCGACGGCCAGCGTCTGCCGGGCCGAGCTGAAGTCCGCGCTGAACCCCTGCCCCGCTGTGCCTTTCGAGGGGCTGAACCCGACCTGCTTGAGCCCCTTGACCAGCACGCTGGCGTCCAGGTCGCCGGTGGCCTGGCTGTAGTGCGCCGACAGGTGCGGCCCGGTGGGGGACTTGGCGCCGTCGTGGTTGGTGAACGCCAGCTCCGCCGACCCGACCGGCCCGGACAGGCCGCGGAAGCGGTACGACGCCGGGTCCCACGAGGCGTCGAAGCGGGCCGGCACGCCGCTCACCTCGGCGGCGGCCCTGGCGTACCGGTCTCCGAGTTTGGCCCTGGCCAGGCCCGAGACCTTGGTCACCGGCGCGTCGGCGGTCCAGGTGAGGGTCCTGGCGCCCGTGTCGGCGACCAGCTCGACGCTCTTGCGCACGCCCTCGACGGTCGCCTCCAGGTCCTCCCCGGACGGCGAGGTCACGTGCGCTTTATTGGCATAAATCTTGATCTGGTCAATCTTGGCGGACGTGGCGACCTTGACGGTCGAGCGCTCGCCCAGCTCCCACGACGCCTTGACGTCGTCGCGCACGCCCATGACGGCGCCGTCGATGGTGGGGCCCGTTCTCAGGTTCGTGTAGGCGGCGCGGATGGTGCGGATCACGCCGCTGGCCTGGTACTCGGCCTTCCGGCCCGCGGGGTCGAGGGTGACGTCCACGGTGGAGGGCGTGTTCGAGATCTCCAGGCGGGCCACGTGGGTGCCGTCGATGCTGGCCGCGCCCACGAACGAGCGCCCGCTGGAGCCCACCTCCAGGTGGGCGTGCGGCACGGCCCCGTACGTGACGTCGAAGCCGGACAGCCCCGACAGCAGGCCCGACACCCCCACCGCGTCACCGTTCTTGATCATGGTGACGTGGCCGCCGCGCGGGCTGGAGATGGCGCCCTCGTTGCGCTGGAGCACCACGGCGAACCGGCCGATGGGCGAGCTGGTCGTGTGCGTGACGCGGTGCTCGGCCAGGTCGTTGTCCAGGCGCACCTTGGCCGGCAGGTCGCTCAGCTCGCTCTTCAGCACGGTCTTGCCCGCGGCCCGGTCGAAGAAGAGCAGGGAGGCCGCCCCTGCCCGGCCCTTGGCGGACTCGACGGTCAGGGTCTGCTTGCCGTCCGCGGCCGCGTACTTGGCGGTCAGGGTCGGCGGCACCTTCCTGACCTGGGCGCTCAGCACCCTGGCCAGCTTGCCGTCACGGTAGGTGAAGCTGTGCAGCCGGGCGCGGGCGATCGAGGACGGGCTGGTGAAACGGACCTCGCCGTCCGACAGCCGCACCGCGGCGCGGGCGGGCATGCGGTCGAGCACGGCCTGGGTGAACTGGCGGCCGTTCACCGCCAGCGCCTCCAGCTTGGCGGGCGCGGAGGCGTGGACGTCCAGGGAGGGCGAGTCGAGCGCGGCGGTCACGCTGAGCTTCTCGGTGGCGGGCGTCTGGCGCAGGCTCACCACGCTGCGGCCGGTCAGCCCCGCGACCAGGGCCGCGGACCTCCCCGGATCGGTACGCTTCACGCTGGCCTTGACCTGCTTGCCCGTCAGGTCGACGCCGAACGTCCCCCAGTCGAAGGCCGACAGCGACGCGCCGTGCCGCAGGCCGTCGAACCCGACCGAGACCTTGCCGTCGTACTCGGCCCAGACCAGCGCCTTGACGCTCTCCTGCGACAGCCGCTTGACCGCGAACCCCAGCCCGGCCGACCCCTCCGCGGGGTTGGCCGTGGGCACGAGGTCGGCGGCCAGGTCGGGCTTGCCGTCGCCGGTGACGTCGGCGACGGCGGGCGTGGCGACCGGCTGCGAGATCGAGCAGGAGACCGGCACGGCCTCGCTCTGGACGCAGAGCCGGTACGTCAGCCCCGGCACGGCCTTGCCCAGCCCGTCGAACGCCTTGAGGATCGGCGCCAGCGGCTTGATCAGCGTCAGCGGCTCGGCGTCCGCAGTGTCGGGCAGCACGCTGCGGACGTCGGGCGCCTGCCTGCCGAAGCCCTGTTCCTCCTGGACGGAGGCGGCCTCGGCGGTGACCTCGTCGACGAGCCGCGGCCCGGCCGGCGTGGTCACCTCGGGCTCGTCGGGCCCCACCCGCCCGGTGCCCGCGGGCCTGACGGCGAGCGAGGGCCGGGTGGGAACGCTGACCGCGGCGGCCGGCGGCTCCTGCACGGCGGGCACGGGCTGGACCCTCACCTGGGTGTGGGCCTGCGTCTCGGCTTGGGCATTCGATGGCAGTGCCACCAGGACTGTGGCGCTTGCGATGGACGTCGAAGCGAGCACGCGCAGAAGGGCGTGCGGCATGAAACGTTCTCCCCCGGACCGGTCTAATTCATCCCATCAGAAACATAGGTCACGATGCGACCACATCTCCTCACAGCTAGTCAAACCCGGCCGGACATGGGACCCCAATTTTCAGGGTCACCGCTCGTGGACGGACGAATCACCGTCAACCGGTTGAGTCTCCATCTAGGGGAGGCGGGAAGGTGGAGACATGGCGCTCTACTCCATCGGTGACCTGGCCCGGCGCACCGGGCTGACGGTCAAGACCATCCGGTTCTACTCCGATCGGGGGATCGTGCCGCCCGCCGACCGCAGCCCCACCGGTTACCGCCTTTACGACCTCGACGCCCTCGCACGCCTGGAGCTCGTACGGACGCTGCGCGACCTGGGAGTGGACCTGCCCACGATCCGGCAGGTCGTGGAGCGCGAGATCTCGCTCCCCGAGGTCGCCGCGGCGCACGCCGAAGCCCTGGCCGTGCAGATCCGGACGCTCCGGCTGCGGCGCGCGGTGCTCACGGCGGTGGCCAGGCGCGGCTCCAGCCCCGAGGAAATGGATCTCATGCACAAACTGGCAAGACTCTCCGAAGACGAACGCCGCCGCCTCATGGACGGCTTCCTGGAGGCCGCCTTCGACGGCCTGGACACCGTTCCGGGATTCGCGGGGATCACGAGCTCGATGACGCCCGAGCTGCCCGACGACCCCTCGCCCGAGCAGGTGGAGGCGTGGGTGGAGCTGGCCGAGCTCGCGCAGGACCCGGACTTCCGGACCGCCGTCCGGCGCATGGCCGCCCGGCACGCGGCCGAACGAGGCGAGGCCGGGCAGGCGGACGCGCCCCCGCGCCCCGACCCCGCCGCGCTGGCCCGCTACCACGCCCGCCCGGCCCTCGCGGCGGGCCTCGCCCCCGCCGCCCCCGAGGCGGACTCCGTGGTGGCGGCGGTCGTGGCCGCGTACGCGCGCGACCGCGGCCTCCCGGACAGCCCCGCTCTCCGGCGGCGGCTGCTGGACCGGCTGGAGGAGGCGAACGACCCGCGCAGGGACCACTACCTCGAACTGCTGGCGGTGATCAACGGCTGGCCGGCCCCGGAGCCGCTGAGCCCCGCCCTCGACTGGTTCACCGAGGCCCTGCGCGCCCGCCTGGACTGACGCTCCCGGCGGGTCCAGGACGGTTTCACCGTGGCCCCGTCCGCCGACCGGCAGCCGTCGACCTGGCCGGGCAGGCCTAAGATCGCCCCCGGCTGGGACGCCGGTCAGACCTCGGCGGGCTGGACCACCGCGTCGGGGCCCGGGAAGACGAGTTGCTCGTGCCCGTCCTCGAATCGCACCAGGAACGGCGGCGCGCCGTTCTCGCCCCGGGTCTCGATGATCTCGCCCTTCCTGTCTCCGTGGCCGACGACGTTGCCGTGGACGATCAGGTGGTCACCGACGTTCGCGCGCATGATGAGTTCCTCTCAGCTGGTCTTGGGCAACTTTGAGGTTCCTTCCCACATTGCACCCCTGGGGCCGTCCCGCAAAGGGCATGCCTTTCTCATGTCGCGTCTCATGGAGATCTGTCTGCAAGCCCGCGCTCGACGCCTCCGCCATTCCGCTCCGCAGTAGCGTCGGTGCGGGAGGAGATCTTCGTGAAGGTGATCGTCTTTGATGCGATGGGCGTCCTGTACCGGTACGGGGACGTCCAGGGCCGGGTGCTCATCCCGTACCTGCGGGCCGAGGGCTGCGCGGCGCCGGAGGAGGAGATCCGCGCGGCGTACCGCTCGGTGACGCTCGGGCGCATGACCACGGACGAGTTCTGGCCGGCGCTCGGCCTGACCCCGGTGTCGGGACCATGCCGGAGCTGGTCGCCGCCGTCCGCTCCCGCTAGGGCAGGAGGCCGTCCAGGGCGGCCAGGTCGTCGGGGGTGAGCTCGACGGCGGCCGCGTCCAGGTTCTCCTCCAGGTGGGCGAGCGAGCCGGTGCCCGGCGTGGGCAGGATGACGGGCGAGTGGTGCAGCAGCCACGCCAGCGCCACCTGACCGGCGCTCGCCCCGTGCCGCCGCGCCACCTCCGGCAGGCCGGCGCGGGCCAGCGAGCCGTTCCCGAGGGGGAACCACGGCAGGAACGCCAGCCCGCGCTCCTCGCACGCCCGCAGCACCGGCGCGGACTCGCGGTCCAGCAGGTTGAAACGGTTCTGCACCGAGGCGATCTCCGTGATCTCCAGCGCCCGCTCCAGCTCCTCCACGGTGACCGTGTCGAGGCCGATGTGCCGGATCTTGCCCTCCTGCCGCAGCTCGGCGAGCGCGCCGAGCTGGTCGGCCAGCGGCACGTCCGGGTCGATCCGGTGGAGCTGGTAGAGGTCGACGGTGTCGGTCCTGAGCCGGCGCAGGCTCGCCTCGCACATGGCGCGCAGCCGCTCGGGCCGCCCGGAGACGTGCCAGACGTTGGGGCCCGTACGGACGACGCCGCCCTTGGTCGCCACCACCAGACCGTCCGGGTACGGGTGCAGCGCCCGCGCCACCAGCTCTTCGGCGAGGTCGGGCCCGTAGTTGTCGGCCGTGTCGACGAGCGTCACCCCGCGTTCGACGGCGCGGCGCAGGATGGCGACGGCCTGGTCGGGATCGAGGCGCGGCCCCCAGTAGCCGGGCCCGGTGAGCATGCCGGTGCCGTACCCGAGCCGGTTGACCCGCAGCTCGCCGGCGAGGTCGAAAGTCTGGCTGATCACTGTTCCCTCTCAGTAGCTGTGGCTCGCCGTGACGTCGGCGGAGGCCGACACCGCCCGCTCGGCCGCGTCCCCGCGCAGCGCGAGCAGGATCATGGACAGCGTGTCGACGATGGTGAGGTGGGCCAGGCGGCTGGCGACCGCCTCCATCCCGAGGACGAGGTCCTGCCCGCCGCCGACGAGCACCCACGTGCTCTCCTCGGCCAGCGGCGAGCTGGCGTAGCTGGTGATCGCCACGACCCGCGCCCCGGCGGCGCGGGCGCGGCGGGCGGTGTCGACGGTGGAGCGGGTGGCCCCGCTGTGGCTGATCGCCAGGCAGACCGACGGCTCCGGCAGCAGCTCGGCGGCCAGGTGCGCGGTGAGCGGGTCGGGCGGCAGGTCCACCGGCAGGCCGAGGGCCCGCAGCCGGTAGGCGGCGTCGGTGGCGACCGCTCCCGACAGGCCGGTGGCGGCGAGCAGCACCCGGGCGGCCCCGCCGATCGCCTCGGCGGCGGCGCTCAGGTCGTCGCGCGACAGCGTGGCCCCCAGCCCGCCGAGCGCCTCCTGCGCCGCCCGCACGGTCGCGGCCAGCGGATCGCGGTCGTCCTCGGGCTCGGGACCCCGCGGCGCCTCGCGGGCGGAGGCGATCTTCAGCTCCTGGTAGCCGCCGAACCCGAGCCGCCGGCACGCCCGTACGACAGTGGAGGCGGACGTGCCGGCCAGCCGCGCCACGTCGCTCACGCTCAGGTGGACGAGCCCGGCACCCTGGTCGAGCACCACCTGCGCGACCCGCGCCTCGGCGTCGTGCAGCCCGGAGAGCCTGGCCCGCACGGTCGCCGCGAGGGAATTGCGTTCCATGGCGGCACTGTAGCAGAGAACGAAATTCCGTCTTGATACCGTGGTGGCCATGCGGCCCATGGAGCAGCGGACGATCCTCGTCACCGGCGCGACCGACGGGCTCGGCCGGGCGCTGGCCGCGGACCTGGCCGGTCGCGGCGCGACCGTCCTCGTGCACGGCCGCGACGACCGGCGCGGCCACGACACACTGGAGGAGATCCGGGCCGCCGTCCCCGCCGCCCGGCTGCACTGGTACCGCGCCGACCTGGCCTCGCTCGACGAGGTGCGCGAGCTCGCCCAGGCCGTCTCGGCCGACCACAAGGACCTCGACACGCTGGTGAACAACGCGGGGATCGGCACTACCGTGCCGGGCGGCGGGGTGCGGCAGGAGAGCGCGGACGGCCACGAGCTGCGCTTCGCGGTCAACTACCTGGCCGGCTACCTGCTCACCCGGCTCCTGCTGCCGGTGCTGCGCGAGTCGGCCCCGTCCAGGATCGTCAACGTCAGCAGCCTCGGCCAGGCCCCGATCGACTTCGGCGACGTCATGCTGGCCGCCGGCTACAGCGGGGTGCGCGCGTACTGCCAGAGCAAGCTCGCGCAGGTGATGCTCACCGTGGACCTGGCAGAGGAGCTGGCGGGCACCGGGGTCACCGTCAACGCCCTGCACCCGGCCACGTACATGCCGACCAAGATGGTGGCCACGCCGGTCAGCGAGCTGCGGGAGGGCGTGGAGGCCACGGCGCGGCTGATCACCGACCCCGGGCTGGACGAGGTGTCCGGGCGCTTCTTCGACGGCCTGCGGCCCTCGCAGGCGCTGGAGCAGGCGTACGACGCCGGGGCGCGGGCCCGGCTGCGCGAGCTGTCGGAAAACCTGTCGAAGGCGCGGCCACCGGCTCACTAGCGTTTGCCGGTGCAGATCTATCTGGAGACCGGGCGGCTGACCCTGCGCCGCTTCACCGAGTCCGACGCCGACCACCTCTTCGCCCTCCACAACGACCCCGAGGTCATGGAGTTCCTCAACGGCGGCAAGCCGACGCCGCGCGAGGTGATCGTCAGGGAGACGCTGCCCGCGTTCATCGCAACCGAATTCTTCGCGGCGGTCGAGAAGCCGTCCGGGACGTTCCTCGGGTGGTTCCACCTGCGCGCGCAGGGGCACGCCGGAAGACGAACCGGAGCTGGGCTACCGGCTGCACAAGCCGGCCTGGGGCAAGGGGTACGCGACCGAGGGCTCGCTCGCGCTGATCGACAGGGCGTTCCGGGAGCTGGGCGCGCGCCGGGTCTTCGCCCAGACCATGGCGGTGAACGTGCGCTCGCGGCGGGTCATGGAGAAGTGCGGGCTGCGCTTGGCCCGCACCTTCCACCTGGAGTGGGAGAACCCCCTGCCGGGGACCGAGCAGGGCGGGGTGGAGTACGAGCTGACGCGCGCCGATTGGGAGGCGCGCTGACCCCAACCTGGTGCACTGGTCGGACCAGTCGCTAGGGTGCCTCGTATGGGATATGACGCGCTGTTCCGCCTGGATGGGCGGCGGGCCGTGGTGATCGGGGCAGGGAGCGGGATCGGCCGGGAGGCGGCGCTGGCGCTGGCCGCCCACGGGGCCTCCGTGGTGTGCGCCGACCGCGATCTGGCCTCGGCAGAGGAGACCGCCGCCGCGTGCGGCGGCGCCGCCCGGCTGCTCGACGTGCTGGACGCCGCCGAGGTGCAGAGGGCCGCCGGGAAGGAGCCCGCCGACGTGCTGGTGTTCACGGCAGCCACGAACGTCCGCAAGCGGCTGCTCGACTACACCGGCGAGGAGTTCGACCGGGTGGTGGGGCTGAACCTGCGGGCCTCGTTCGACGTGGTGCGGGCCTTCGGGGCGGGCATGGTCGAGCGGGGACGCGGGTCGATCATCGGGTTCGCGTCGATCCGCGCGTCCGTGACCGAGCCGGGGCAGAGCGTCTACTCGGCCACGAAGGCGGGCCTGGTGCAGCTGCTGCGGACGGCGGCGGCCGAGTTCGGGCCGCACGGGGTGCGGGTGAACGCCATCGCGCCCGGCGTCGTGGAGACGCCGCTGACCAGGCAGATCAAGGACAACCCCGGCTGGTACGCCGCGTACGCGAACAAGAGCGCGCTCGGCCGCTGGGCGACGGCGCAGGAGATGGCCGGCGCGGTGGTCTACCTGGCCGGCGACGCGGCCAGCTTCGTGACCGGCTCGGTCCTGTACGTGGACGGCGGCTGGACGGCCGTGGACGGCCGCTTCGACCCGCCCAACTGAGAAGGCGCCGGCGACCGGGTCCCGCGACCCGGTCGCCACGACCACCGGCTAGGCAGGCCGGATGATCGCCATCCTGGTCACCGTCAGCTCCTCGATGGCGAAGCGGGGCCCCTCGCGCCCGATCCCGGAGTCCTTCACGCCGCCGTATGGCATGTTGTCCGCCCGGAACCCCGGCACCTCGTTGACCACCACTCCCCCGGCCTCGATCCGCTCGATGGCCGCGAACGCCGTGGCCAGCGACCGGGTGAACACCGAGGCGTGCAGGCCGTACCTGGACTCGTTGACGGCGGCGAAGGCGGCGTCGAGGTCGGGCACCGAGCGCACGCACACCACCGGCCCGAAGATCTCCTCGTCCCAGGCGGCGGCCCCGTCGCCGACGCCGACGAGCACGGTCGGCGCGATGGCCCGGCCGTCGCGGTGCCCGCCCGTGACCGGCTCGCCCCCCGATTGCGCGATCCACTCCAGCACGCGGTCCGTGGCGGCCTCGTCGATGAGCGGGGCGACGCGGGTCTCCGGCAGGCGGGGGTCGCCGACCGTGACGTCCTTGACGCGGTCGGCCAGCAGGGACACGAACCGCTCGCGTACGGGCTCCTCGACCAGCACCCGCTGGACGGCGATGCATGCCTGGCCGGAGGCGTAGTAACCGCCGCGCACGACCGCGTCGGCGGCGGCCTCCAGGTCGGCGTCGGCCGCCACGACGAGCGCCGCGTTCGACCCCAGCTCCAGCAGGACCTTGGTGGGGGCGGCGTTGCGGGCGATGGTGTGCCCGGCGGCGGCCGAGCCGGTGAACGAGACCGCGCCGATCCGCCGGTCCTCCACCAGCGTCCTGCCGACCTCGACGTCCCCGGTGACGAGCTGCACGGCGGCCGGGGGGAGCGCGTCCGCCGACCGCATGAGGTGCACCAGCCAGAGCGTGGCCAGCGGGGTCGCGGGCGCGGGCTTGACGATCACGGGGCAGCCCGCGGCCACCGCCGGGGCGATCTTGTGGGCGGCGAGGAGCAGCGGGTAGTTGAAGCCGGTGATCCCGACGACCACGCCGATCGGGCGGCGCGTCCAGAACCCGATCAGCCCCTCCCCCGAGGGCAGCAGGTCGAGCGGCACGGTCTCGCCGTGCAGCCTGGCGACCTCCTCGGCGGCCGTGGCCAGCGTGACGAGCGTCCTGGCGACCTCGACCTTGCAGTCGACCAGGGGTTTGCCGGTCTCGAGGACGAGCAGCCGCTCGAACTCCTCCCGGTTGGCCGCGAGCGCGTCATGGGCCTTCATGAGGGCGGCGCGGCGGGCGTGCGACGGGAGCGCCGCCATGGCGGGCGCCACGGCCAGGGCCGCCTCCACGGCCCGCCGGGCGAGGCCGGCGTCGCCCCTGGGGGCGGTGGCCACGAGGGAGCCGTCGTACGGGAAGGTGACGTCGTCGGTTTCCGCCGTCTCCACCCATCCGTCGCCGATGGGCAGGCCGGACGGCCATGCGGTGTCGATGCTCATGCCTGCTTCCGTTGGGCGCTGGGGAACACGTCGAGGTAGGCGGGCGCGTCCTCGTGGCCGGTGGCGGCGAGGACGGCGTGCGCGATGGCGCGGCTGAACACGTCGGCCCCCGCCGCCAGGACCTCCTGCAGGGTGTCGTGGTCGGGCTCGGGACCGGCGCAGGTGGCCAGGCCGAAGATCGTGTCGCCGTCGGTCATGGTGTGGGCCGGCCTGATCGCCCTGGCCAGGCCGTCGTGGGCGACCGCGGCGAGCTTGCCGCACTGGGCCTTGGTGAGGGTGAGGTCGGTGGCCACCACGCCGATGGTGGTGTTGAAGGAGGGAGCGTTCTGCGGGCGCCAGGCGTCGATCTCCTCCTGGAGCGGGGGCTGGAGGTGGTCGAACTCGCCCGGCAGGCCGTACCTGGCGCCGGCGAGGGTGCCGTCGCGGGGATCGAGGACCGAGCCTACGGGGTTGGCGACGACGAGGGCCGCCACGGTGGCGCCGCCGGGCAGGACGACGCTCGCCGTCCCCACCCCGCCGGCCAGCCCTCCGGCCCGCGCCCCGGTCCCGGCCCCGATCGACCCGCTCCCCACCGCCCCGCCGTCGGGGGTGACCGTCCCATGGGAGGAGACGCCGTCGGACGACCCGCCGCGCACGCCCACCCCGCCGTCAGGGGTGGCGGCGTCGTAGGCGGCGGTGCCGAAGGCGGCGTCCGGGACGGCGCGGAACGTGCCACCGCGCCCCAGGTCGAAGATGACCGCTGCCGGCACGATGGGCACCACCCCGCCGGCCACCGGATACCCGACGCCCGCGTCCGCCAGCCGCTCCACCACCCCGCACGCCGCCGACAGCCCGTACGCGCTCCCGCCCGTCAGCACCACGGCGTGCACGCGCGACACCAGGTTCCGCGGATCCAGCAGTTCGGTCTCGCGGGTCCCGGGAGCGGCGCCCCGCACGTCCACCCCTGCCACGGCGCCCGAAGGAGGGGCCAGGACCACGGTGGTGCCCGTGCGGTAACCGCCGCCGGCCCGCTGCGCGTGGCCGACCCGCAGCCCGGCCACGTCCGTCAGCGAGTTGGCGGGCCCTGGGCGCAGCGGCATCAGAAGTCCCCGCCGAGGAAGCGCCGGGCCGCCTCGGCGAAGACGCGGGTGCACTGGACGATCTCGGCCACCTCCACGTACTCGTCCGCCTGGTGCGCGATCCACTTCCCGCCGGGCCCGTACACCACGGACGGGATCCCGCCCCAGTGCGTCAGCACGGTCCCGTCCGTCGACCCGGGCACCCCGCCGTAGACGGGCTCCGAGCCGGTGACGGTACGGTGGGCGGCGGCCAGCGCGGCCACCACCGGGTCGGACACGGGCACGTCCACCGGCGGCCGGTCCACCAGCACCGACACCTCGGCGGCGATCCCGTCGCAGGAGGCGAGCGCGGCCACCCGGTCGGCGACCAGCTTGTGCTCGACCCCGGGGATCGTCCGCACGTCCACGAACACCGAGGCGGCCGCCGGGATCACGTTCACCTGCTCCTCGGAGCCGGCCCGCAGCACGGTCGGCGTCACGTACACCTCGCCCAGATGCTCGTGCGCCGGATGCCGGCCCTGCAGCTCCTCCTGCAGCGACCCCAGCCCCACCAGCAGCGAGCCCACGGCCGGGAGGGGGTTACGGCCGTGCTGCGGCATGGCGCCGTGCGCCATCTTGCCGGTGAAGTCGACGCGCAGCCGCAGCGCGCCCTTGGCCACCGCGCAGATCTCGCCCGCCTCGGGCTCGGCGACGATCGCGCCGTCCACGTCGGCGGTCAGCCCCTCGGAGACGAAGTGGTGCGCGCCGATCATTAGACCTTCCTCGTCGGCCAGGGCGCACACCTTGATCCGTCCGGGGAACGGTCCAGCCAGCTGCAGGGCGCGGGTGGCGTAGAGGGTGGCGGCCAGGCCGGACTTCATGTCGGCGCTGCCCCGTCCCCACAGCTTCCCGTCGCGGATCTCCCCGCCGAACGGGTCGACAGTCCAGGTGGACAGGTCGCCCTCGGTCACCACGTCCGTGTGGCCCTCGAACATCAGGGTCGGCCCGGCGCCGCCACCGCCCTCGACCACGGCCACCACGTTCGGCCGGTCCGGCTCCACCTCGTACACGGTGGGCTCCCAGCCCCACTCCCGCATCTTCGCGGCCACCAGCTCGGCGGCGGCCCGCTCACGCCGCCCGGGGTCGTTGGTGCTGGGGATCCGCACCAGCGCCTGGGTGAACTCCACCACTCCGTCGGCATCGACGTCGATCAAAACAATCCCTCCAGAGTCGGTACGGCCTGCAGCAACGTACGCGTGTAGTCGTGGGCGGGCGCGGCCCAGACCTCGTCCACCGGCCCGCTCTCCACGATCTCCCCGCGGCTCATGACCGCGACCGTCTCGCACACGTGCCGCACCACGGACAGGTCGTGCGAGACGAACACGAGCGTGAGCCCCAGCTCGTCCACGAGGTCGGCCAGCAGGTTGAGTATCTGCCCGCGCACGGACACGTCCAGGGCGCTCACCGGCTCGTCGGCGACGAGCACCTTCGGCCGGGGCGCGAGCGCGCGGGCGATGGCGATGCGCTGGCGCTGCCCGCCGGAGAACTGGTGGGGGTAGCGTTCGGCGGCCGAGGCGGGCAGCCCGACCCCCTCCAGCAGCTCGCTCACGCGGTCGCCGACCGGCAGGCCGAGCGCCACCAGCGGCTCGGCGACCAGGTCCCGGACGCGCATGCGGGGGTCGAGCGAGCTCATCGGGTCCTGGAAGACGATCTGCAGGTTCTCCCGGAGGAAGCGCAGCCGCCGCTCCGGCTTGCCGGCGATCTCCTTCCCGTCGAACAGGATGGATCCGCCGGTCGGCTGGTCTAGCCCGCACAGCAGGCGCAGCAGCGTCGACTTGCCGGAGCCGGACTCGCCGACGATGCCGTACCGCTCGCCCCGGCCCACCGTGAGCGACACGTCCTTGAGCGCGTGCACGGCGGCGCCCGGCTTGGTGAGCGAGGTGCGGGGCCGGTGGTAGACGCGGCTGAGGTCGCGGGCCTCAATCAGCGGGGTGCCAGCATGCGTGGGCATGGCCGTCTCCTGTCAGCGCGGGTACGGTCTCGCACTCGGGGGTGGCGTGCGGGCAGCGGTTGCGGAAGACGCAGCCGCCGGGGAACTGCCCGGCCGGCGGGACGCTGCCCTTGATGGTGGGCAGCCGGGTGCCGCGCGGGGTGAGCCTGGAGGCGGCCAGCAGGCCCTCGGTGTAGCGGTGGCGGGGCCGGGTGAAGACCTCGCGGATGGGACCGCTCTCGACGACGCGTCCTCCGTACATGACCAGGACCCGCTCGCACACGGACGCCACGACGGCGAGGTCATGGGTGATGAACAGCAGCGCGGGCGCGACCTCGGCGATCAGCTCCAGCATCTGCTTCTGCACGGTGACGTCGAGCGCCGTGGTGGGCTCGTCGCAGATGAGCAGGCTCGGCTGGTTGGCCAGGGCGATGGCGAGCATGACGCGCTGGCGCTGGCCGCCGGACAGCTGGTGCGGGTACGCGCGGGCGATCTGCGCAGGTTCGGGCAGGCGGACGCGTTCCAGCAGGTCGAGCGCCTTCGCGCGGGCCTGCGGGCGTGGCGTGCCGTGCAGGGTCATGACCTCGGAGACCTGGGCGCCGATGCGCATGAGCGGGTTCAGCGCGGTCATGGGCTCCTGGAAGACCATGGAGACGTCCTGGCCGCGCAGCCGCTTCAGCCGGCTCTCGGGCACGCCGACCAGGTCGTTCGCGCCCATCGTGGCCGTGCCCGAGGCGGTGACGCCCTCGGGGAGCAGACCCATGAGCGACAGGGCGGTCAGCGACTTGCCGGAGCCGGACTCGCCGATCAGCCCGACCCGCTCGCCGGGCGCGATCGCGAACGACACCTCGTGCACCAGCTCCAGCGAGTCCGCCCGTACGGTCAGCCCCTCAACCTTCAGCACGGACCCTCCTGAGCTTCGGATCGAGGTAGTCGCGCAGGCCGTCCCCGAGGAGGTTGAAGCCGAGCACCGCGAGCGCGATCGCCAGGCCCGGCCAGAGCGCAAGGCGCGGGGTCGAGAACAGCAGCTCCTGCGACTCCTGCAGCATCCGTCCCCACGACGGGATGGGCGGGCGGGTGCCGAAGCCGAGGAACGACAGCGCCGCCTCGGCCAGGATCGCGATCGCGAACGACACCGACGCCTGCACGATGAGCACGGAGCCGATGTTCGGCAGCACGTGGCGCATCGCGATGGCCGGGCGGCGGCGCCCGGCGGCCCTGGCGGCCAGGATGTAGTCGGTCACCATGACCTGGAGCGTGGCGGCGCGGGCCACCCGGGCGAACGCGGGCACGGTGGCGACGCCGATCGCGATCATCGCGGTGAGCGTGCCCGGCCCGTAGACCGCGCCGAGCATGACGGCCAGCAGCAGCGCCGGGAACGCGAACACCAGGTCGTTGACCCGCATGATCAGCTCGGAGAGCCAGCCGCGCGGCGTCATCCCGGCGATCATGCCGAGCGGCGTGCCGATGACGGCGGCGATGCCGACGGCCACGATGCCCACGTAGAGCGTGGTCCGCGCGCCGACCATGAGCTGGCTGAAGGTGTCGCGGCCGAACTTGTCGGCCCCCAGCAGGTAGCCGCCGCCCGGCTGCCGCAGCTTGCGCGCGGCGTCCACGAGCGTCGGGTCGTGCGGCGTCCAGAAGAACGACACCACCGCCGCGAGCACCACGAGCCCGACGAGCACGCCGCCGACCACCAGCCCGGCGTTCATCCGGCCCCTCATCGCAGCCTCGGGTCGAGCAGGTGGTAGGCCACGTCCACCACGAAGTTGATCAGCAGCACGGCCGCCACCAGCACCATCACCACACCTTGGACGAGCAGCAGGTCACGCCCGGCGACGCCGTTGAGCAGCAGGTCGCCGAGCCCGGGGATGACGAAGACCCGCTCGACCACGACCGCGCCGATCAGCAGCGTGGCCAGTTGCAGGCCGAGCACGGTGACGACGGGGATCGAGGCGTTGCGCAGGCCGTGCCGCCACAGGGCGCCGGTGCTGCCCCGGCCCTTGGCGCGGGCCGTGCGCAGGTAGTCCTCGCGCATCACGTCGAGCACGGCGCTGCGCACGTACCGGGTGAGGACCGCGCCCTGCACGAGGCCGAGCGACATCCACGGCAGCAGCAGGCTGAGCAGCCACTGCGCCGGGTTCTCGGCGATCGGCACGTAGCCGCCGGACGGCAGCGCCTGGGCCTGCACCGCGAACACGAACACCAGCAGGATGCCCGCCAGGAACGCCGGGATCGCGATGCCGACCTGGCTGAGCGCGCTGATGGCCGCCCCGAGCGGGTTGCGGTGGTGCACGGCCGCGAACGTGCCGAGCGGCACCGCGATGACGAGCGCCACCAGCATGCCGCCGAGCACCAGCACGGCCGTGACGCCGAGCCGGTCGCTGATCTGCGGGCCGATGGGCGAGCTGGTCACGTACGAGGTGCCGAAGTCGCCCTGCAGGAGCCCGCCGAACCAGTCGAAGAACTGCGCCACGGGCGGCCGGTCGGTGCCGAACTGCTTGCGCAGCGCCGCCACCGCGTCGGGCGTGGCGTTCACGCCGAGCGCGACCTCCGCCGGGTCGCCGGGCAGCAGCGCCATGAACGCGAACACCACCACGCCCGCCACGGCGGTGCTCGCGACGAGCACCGCCAGGCGTTTGATCAGGTAAAGCGTCACTGCTGCTTGGAGAGCGCGGTGAAGTCGAAGGACTCCGCGATGGCGTTCTTCGGCAGCCCGGTGACGCCCTTCTTCGCCACGATCAGGTTGGGGAAGAGGAAGAGCCAGTCGGCGGCCGCGTCGTCGGACAGCAGCTTGGCGGCCTTCTTCAGGTCGTCGGTCTGCTGCTGCTCGGTGCCCTCGTCGGCGGAGGCGAGGAGCTTGCCGAACTCGGGGTTGTCGTAGTGGAAGTAGTACGACTTGTCGGCGAATATGCCCATGTCGCGGGGCTCGACGTGGTTGATGATGGACAGGTCGTAGTCGCCCTGCTTGAACACCACGTCCAGCCAGCGGGCCGGGAACTCCAGGGGCTCGATGTCGGCGGTGATGCCCACCTGCGCGAGCTGCGACTTGACGACCTGCGCGCCGGCCACCGCGTAAGGCAGGTTGGGGATACGCATCTTGACGTTGAGCGTCTTGCCGCCGAGCAGTTCCTTGGCCTTGGCCGGGTCGTACGGGTAGTCGCCGGTGCGGTCCTCGTACCAGGGGTCGGTGGGCGGCACCATCGAGCCGATCAGCTGGCCGCGCCCGGCCCAGGCGGTCTCCAGCAGCGCCTTGTGGTCGATCGCGTAGCGGACGGCCTGCCTGGCCTTCTTGTCGTTGAACGGCGGGCGGCTGTTGTTCATCGACAGCACGACCTCGCCGTTCGTGGTGCCCTCGACCGTCTGGAAGCGGTTGGGGTCGGCGAACTGCTGCAGCGACTCGGGCGCCTGCACGGCGGAGATGACGTCGATGCCGCCGGTCAGCAGCGCGTTGTTCATCGCCGTGGCGTCCTTGAAGTACTTCAGCGTGATCGACGACAGCGGCGGCTTCGTGCCCCAGTAGGAGGCGTTCGCGTTGAGCTGGATGGAGTCGCCGCGCCGCCACGAGCCGAGCGTGTACGGGCCGGTGCCGACGGGCTTGTTGGCCAGGTCGGCGATCCCGGTCCGGCTGAACATGGCGCCGAGCCTGGTGGCCATCGAGTAGAGGAAGCCGTTGCTCGGCTTCTTGAGCGTGACGACGGCGGTGGAGTCGTCCTTCTTCTCCACCTTGTCGACGACGTCGAGCTGCGCCTTGATCTTGAGCTTCCAGTCCGACTTGACCCGGTCGAGCGAGAACACCACGTCGTCGGCCGTGAACGGCGCGCCGCTGCTGAACTTGACGTCCTTGCGCAGGTTGAAGGTGTAGGTCTTGCGGTCGGGCGAGACGTCCCACTTCTCGGCGAGCAGCGGCACGATCTTGCCGTCCTGGTCGAGCTTGACCAGGCCCTCGTAGACGTTGACGAGCAGCGCCTGGGGAATGGCGGCGCCCTCCGTCGAGGTGAAGTCGAGGTTCGCGGGCTCGGCCACGAATCCCACGGAAAGGGTCTGGGCCTGGGGGGTGCCCGCACTGCCGCCGCCGCTGGAGGTGCCGCCGCAGGCGGCCGTGCCCAGCAGGAGAGCGCCGGCGGCGATCCAGGTTCCGATTCGCCTCATGTGTTACTGCCTCCTGGCTAGTGCACTGGTCGGACCAGTAGGCTACGCACATTGCCAGTCGACGGCGGCTCGGGTCAAGGGGGCATTCATGGGTGGTCCGCGGTTCGAGCCGGTGCGTGCCGTACGCGCCTATGAGCGGGTGGTGGAGCAGGTCGAGGAGGCCATCGAGAGCGGCTCCCTCTCGCCGGGCGAGCGGCTGCCGAGCGAGCGGGAGCTCATGGTGCAGTTCTCGGTCAGCCGGTCCACCGTGCGCGAGGCGCTGCGGGTGCTCCAGGCGCGCGGTCTGGTGCGCTCCCGGCCCGGCGATCCCAACGGGGCGGAGGTGCTGCCGTTCTCGCCCGCCACGCTGCACAAGTCGATGACCACGCTGGCCAGGGTGGAGGAGCTGTCGCTGGCCGAGCTGGTGCAGTTCAGGATGGTGCTCGACTCGTCGGCGATCCTGCTGGCGGCCCGGCTGCGCACCGACGCGCAGCTGGCCGAGATGGAGTCGGCCGTCGCTCACATGCGGGCCGCCGTGGAGTCGGGGCAGGACGCGTTCGGCGAGGCCGACGTGGCCTTCCACGACGTGGTGGCGCGGGCGAGCGGCAACAAGCTCATCCAGATCTGCACGGACGTGGTCCGCTCGATCGTGCTCAAGCTGATCTCGGAGAAGCTCGCCGACGCGTCCGACCAGGAGGCGCTGATGCGGCAGAGCATCCGGCACCACGAGGAGGTGCTGGCCGCCATGCGCGCCGGCGACGGCCCGCTGGCCGCCCGCCTGTCGAGAAAGGCGATGTACGACTATTACGCCGGCTACGTCCCGGCCACCGAACGCCCCGCCCTCGGCGCCCTCCTCGACTGATCCCGCCCCGACCTCCGGCACATCGCCCCGCCGCCTTTCCCTTAAGGACAGCACCCCCGGACGGCCGGACAGCCCCCTCCCCCCAAAAGGACCGCAACCCCGGACGGCGGGACAGCCCCGTACTACAGGTCATTGACGACGCACCCCTCCCATGTAGAAGATGCCCCTACATACACGCGCCTGCGGATGGGGACGCCCATGTCGTCCGAGTCGTTCAACGCCAGCGTCTTTCTCGTGGACCGCCAGGTCGAAGCCGGCCACGCGGATCGCATCGCCCTCACCAGCCCCGCGGGCACGCTGACCTACGCGCAGCTGGCCGACCACGTGGCCAGGTTCGCGGCCGGTTTACGCACGATGGGCGTCCGCCCCGAGGAGCGGGTCCTGCTCGTCATGTCCGACCGCCCGGAGACCGCGATCACCATCCTGGCCGTCATGCGCATGGGCGCGGTCGCCGTACCGGTCTCCACCATGTACAACCCCACCGAGCTGGCCACCCTGGTCCAGGACTCGCGGGCGAGGGTCGTCGTGGCCACCCCCGAGTTCGCCCCGGCCGTGCGCGAGGCCGTGCGGAGCGCGCCCGACGTGGCGGTGCTCGTCCTCATCGACCCGCCGGAGGAGGAGAAGGAGGGGGACACGACGCCGGTGTGCCTGTGGTCCGACGTCCTGGAGTCGGGCAGGGCGGCGGCCCTCCCCTACGGCACCTGGCGCGACTCACCCGCCCTCTGGCTCTACACCTCCGGCACCACCGGCGCCCCCAAGGCGGCCATGCACCGGCACGGCGCCGTCCAGGACGTCTACGAGGGGTACGGGCGGCAGGTCCTCGGCATCCGCCCCAACGACCGGTGCTTCTCGGTCGCGCGGCTGTTCTTCGCGTACGGCATCGGCAACTCCCTGTTCTTCCCCCTGGCCGCGGGCGCCACGGCGGTCCTCGACCCGGCGCGCCCCACCCCCGCGGGCGTGGCCGCCAGGGTGATGGAGGATCGGCCGACGCTGTTCTTCGCGGGCCCCACGTTCTTCGCGGCGCTGCTCGCCTCCGACGCCCCCGCCGGCGCCTTCCAGTCCGTACGGCTGGCCGTCTCGGCCGGCGAGGCGCTGCCCGCCGAGATCTACCGCCGCTTCACCGAGCGCTTCGGGGTGGACGTCATCGACGGCCTCGGCTCGACGGAGGCGCTGCACATCTTCATCTCCAACCACCCGGGCCGGGTACGCCCGGGCAGCTCCGGCACGGTCGTGCCCGGCTACGAGGCCAAGCTGCTCGACGACTCCGGCGCGCCCGTCGAGGACGGCGAGCCGGGCCACCTGTACATCCGGGGCGACTCGGTGGCCACCGGTTACTGGTGCCGCACGGCGACCACCCGCCAGGTGTTCCAGGGCGAGTGGCTGCGTACCGGCGACACCTACATCAGGGGCGAGGACGGCTTCTACCAGTGCCTCGGCCGCTCCAACGACATGATCAAGGCGGGCGGCATGTGGGTGTCGCCGATGGAGGTCGAGGCCCGGCTGCTGCAGCACGAGTCGGTGGGCGAGTGCGCCGTCGTGGCGTACACCGACGAGGACGGGCTGGAGAAGCCGGTGGCCTGCGTGGTGTCCGCCCCGGGCCGCACGGTGGACGCCGGCGAGCTGATCGGCTTCTGCCGGGAGGGCCTGGCCTCCTTCAAACGGCCGCGCGAGGTCCTGGTGCTGGACGAGCTGCCGAAGACGGCGACCGGCAAGATCCAGCGCGTGGTGATCCGCCAGATCGCCGCCGACCTCCTGGGCAAGGCCGGCGGCTAGGAGGTCGGCGTCGCCGGTTTCGTCCCGTAGACGGTGACGGCGAACGGGCGCGACGTGGCCGTGTAGACCTGCTCGGTCAGGCGGGACAGCGCCGCGTGCGAGTCCAGGTAGTGGTGCAGCCGGCCGGCCTCGGGCCACGGGTGGACCGCCACGAGCACCCCGTCGGGCACCAGCAGCTGGCTGAGCTGCGCCGACGCCCGCCGCAGCCGCTCGTGGCGGCCCAGGTAGTAGAGGGTCTCCGAACAGAACACCAGGTCGAAGCGCTGCTCGGAGCGGTGGGTGAGGATGTCCGCCCGGATGAAGCGCACCCGCCCGTCCTGCGGCACCCGCTCGCGCGCCCGCGCCAGGGCCCGCTCCGAAAGGTCCACCCCGATGATCTCCGCGTCCGGGTACGTCACCGCGAGCACGTGCGTGAACACGCCCTCGCTGCAGCCGACTTCGATGATCCGCCGGTACGGCCGGGCGGGCAGGTGCTTGAGCGTGGTGCGGTACTTGTCCTGCTCGTAACTGTCCGTGGCGAGCTTCCACGGGTCAGGGGTCCGGTGCAGCCAGTCGAAGACGTAGCCCAGGAGCATCCCCTGCCTCGCCGGGGACAGCAGGGACAGAGTACGGAAGAACGTACGGTGCATGATCTCCGGCAAACTCGGCATGCGGCCTCTCTCGGTCGAGATGGCGGAGCGCCCCAGGGTCTGAAGGGGAGGTCGTCACCGAGAGTGAATGCCCGCTAATCGCCGGGCTGACGCCGGCTCGGGGGCGCGCGATCAGAACGCGTCGCGCAGCTCCCGCTTGAGCACCTTGCCGGAGGCGTTCTTGGGCAGGGCGTCCACGAACACCACCCGCTTGGGCGTCTTGAACGCCGCCAGCCGCTCCCGCAGGAACGCGATCAGCTCGTCCTCCGTCACCCCGCCACCCTCGCGGAGAACCACCGCGGCCGTGACCGCCTCGATCCACCGCTCGTCCGGCACTCCGAACACGGCCGCCTCCGCCACCTCCGGATGCTGGTAGATGGCCTCCTCCACCTCGCGGCTCGCGACGTTCTCGCCGCCCGACTTGATCATGTCCTTCTTCCTGTCCACCACGGACAGGTAGCCGTCGGCGTCCATGACGCCCAGGTCGCCGCTGTGGAACCAGCCGCCCCTGAACGCCTCGGCGGTCTTGTCCGGGTCGTTCCAGTATCCGAGCATGGCGTGCGGGCTGCGGTGGACGATCTCGCCGACCACGCCGGGCGGCACGGGCCTGTCCTGGTCGTCGACGACCCTGGTCTCGACGTTGAGGGCGGCCCTGCCGGCCGAGCCGAGGCGGGTGAGCTGCTCGTCCGGGCCGAGGATGGTGGCGACCGGGGCCATCTCCGTCTGGCCGTAGAAGTTGAACAGGCGGACGTCCGGCAGGCGGGCGGCGATCTCCTTCAGCACCTCGACGGGCATGATCGAGGCGCCGTAGTAGCCCTTGCGCAGGGACGACAGGTCGCGGCGGTCGAAGTCGGGGTGACGCAGCAGGCCGATCCAGACGGTGGGCGGGCAGAAGAGCTTGGTGGCGCGCTCTCCCTCGATGGTGGCCAGGATCGCCGCGGGGGTGGCACCGGGCAGGATGATGTTGGTGGCGCCGAGGTAGACGCCGGGCGTCAGGAAGCAGTGCAGCTGGGCGCAGTGGTAGAGCGGAAGGGCGTGGATCTCGACGTCGTGGTGGCTCATCTCGCCGTCCACGACGCAGGTGACGTACTGGGCGATCAGGCTGCGGCTCGACAGCGTGGCGCCCTTGGGCCGCGACTCGGTGCCGCTGGTGTACATGAGCTGGATCGGGTCGTCGTCGCCGATCTCCACCTGCGGCTCCGACGCGTCGTCGAAGGCCGCCCACTCCTTGAACGACTCCCAGCCGTCGGCCGACCCGATCACGCCGCGCACCCGTACCCGCGGCCCGGCCGCCGCCGCGGCCACGGGCAGCAGCGCCTCCTCCACGAGGAGTCCGGTCGCGCCGGAATGTTCGAGGATGTACGCGACCTCCGCCGTGCCCAGCATGAAGTTGATCGGCACGGAGATCGCGCCCAGCCGGGCCAGCGCGAAGTACGCCACCACGAACGCGTGGTTGTTGTGGCTGAAGACGGCGAACCGGTCGCCCTTGCCGACGCCGCGCGCGGCCAGGGCGTTGGCCGTGCGGTTGACCGCCAGGTCGAGGTCGGCGTAGCTCTGCCGCAGGTCGCCGTAGACGACGGCGGTCTTGGCCGGATAGCGGGCGGCCGAGCGACGGAGGAGATCACCAATGGCGTGCCGGCGAGTCGTCATGCGGACTTCCCTTGCGATCGCAGAACGATGATCGGCGATCGTACCTGACAAAGGGGTCAGTCCAGTGGATCCCACGCAATACGGTCGTAATGCTCGAGAACGCTCGCCATCAGCGTGCCGTCCTGGGGCAGCGGGATGCCGTCCACCCCGCCGACCGGCCAGACGCCCCAGGAGTTGCAGAGGAAGACCTGGTCGAACCCCTGCAGGTCGGCGACCTTCAACGGCCGCCGCTCCTGCGGGACGTCCATCCGCTCCAGCAGCTGCATCGTGATCCCGCGCAACATCGGCGCGTCCGGCCAGACCAGGCGCCCGCCGGCGAAGCCGCCCACGTTGGTGATCGAGCCCTCGCTGATCAGGCCGTCCTCGGTGGTGAGCAGCGCCTCGTCGAAACCCTCGCGCTGGGCCTGCCGCCCGAGGTGGGCCTGCATCATGCCGGACGCCTGCTTGATGTGCGGCAGGTAGCGCTGGGCGACGACCGACTTGACGCCCACCGGGCCGGTGGGCGGCTCGTGGGGCGGGGCGGCGACGGCGATGACGCGCGGGCCGTCGGCGAACTCCACCACGGACACGCGTACGCTCGCGTCGCGCACGTCGTCGCCGAGCACCGCCGCGATGGAGCCGAGCACGGCGGCGCGGTCGACCGGGACGCCGAACAGCTCGGCGTTGGCCGCCTCCAGCCGGGCGACGTGCAGGTCGAGCCCCCGCACCCGGCGATCCCTGACCTGCATGGCGGTGAAGTGGCCGTAGCGCGCCTGCCACATGAGGCGCGCGTCGGCGTCCACCAGCCTGCCCTCGAAGGCGGCTCGTTCCGTCACGCGATCTACTTTACGTACACGCCCACCGACCATCGCACCGGGCGGTTGGCGTACTCGCCCCAGAAGCCGATCTTTCCGGTGATCGTCACCCGGCTGCCCTTGGGGACGTCGTACTCACTCAGGGCCATGGGGTAATCACCGCTCTTCCAGACGTTGCAGCCGCCGACCATCGGGGCGTCGGTGCCGTTGACCCGGATCTTGAACCACATCCGCGCGGCCAGATCACCCGTGCAGAGCTGGTCCATGCCGATCTTTCCGCTCGCGCTCTTGACCACGAGGGTGAATGACGAGTCCCGATCCGACACGCCCGTCGCCGAACGGGCCAGCTGCCACTTGGCCACCCGGTCGGGGAAGTCCTTGACCGGCTCGGGCTCGACCGGCCGGGCGGGCGGCGTCCACTCATAGACGGCCACGTGCCAGGTGGCCACCTTCGGCTTGGGAGTCACGCACGGCCCGTCCTTCTTCCGCTGGACGCAGCCCCGGCCGACGGCGGTCGTGTCGAACGCGACCGTGGCCTCCGTCGCGCCGCCCCGGACCAGGGACAGCGGGCGCAACTGCATCGCCTTCCCGCACGGCAGGACCTGGGCTCCGGTGTCGGCGTTGCCGTTCACAAAGACGCGGGGCGTGTTGACGGCGTCCTCGCCGTCGCACGTCATGGCCACGTCCAGCGGCTTGCCGGAGACCGGCACCGTGAGCGAGACCTTCTTCGCGCCCTCCTTCCTGATCGTGCCGACGGCCAGGCGGCGGTACTCGGTGCCGTCCCCCGCGGTGAACTTCTCAGGCAGTCCGGCGGGCTTGTCCTGTTCGGTCCTTGCCGTGGCGGGCCCCGGCGTGGTCGCCGTACCGGGGAGCAGATGGACGCCCACCACGGCGCTCGCCGCGACGACCGCCATCGCTCCCGCGCCCGCCGTCGCCCGCCTGCACAGGCGGGTCCTGCGGATGCGAAAGCGGACCTGGTCGTGCCGGTACGGGTTCGCCGGCGACGGGGCCTCGGCCCGCTCATGCAGCACGTCACGCAGATCTTGCACGGTCATCGGTGCAGCTCCTTCACGATCGACTCGTCCACCCGCAGCTTGGCCAGCGCCTTGGCGGTCTGGCTCTTGACCGTGCCCTCCTGGCAGCCCAGGATCGTCGCCACCTCGGCCACCGGCAGGTCCTCGTAGAAGCGCAGCACGATCACCGCGCGCTGCCTGGCGGGCAGCCGCCCGACCGCCTGCCACAGCTCCTCGCGCCTGCCCGCGTCGTCGTGCGCGGGCTCCTCCGGCAGGTCGCCGCTGGGCAGCTCCCTGCGCCACCTGCGGCGCCACCAGGACGTGTACGTGGTCACCAGGGTCCGGCGCACGTACGCCTCGGGCTCGTCGATACCCGCCCAGGCGAACCACGCCTTGGCCAGAGCCTCCTGCAGCAGGTCCTCCGCGGTGGCCCAGTCGTGGGTCAGCAGGTACGCCGTGCGTAACAGCCGATCCGACCTCGCCACCACGAAGTCCTGAAATTGCGCCCTATCCGCCAACTTGATACGCCTCTCCTGAGAGCCTGCTGCCGGTAGTGACGCATCGACCGCAACCCCAGGTTGCCCACCCCCGAAAACACCCCCGAAAACACCCCACGAGCACACCCCCACGTAGCGCCTCACCCACCTCCCGAAGCGCCACCCCGCACGGCCCCGCACCGCACCGCACCCCGCCGCCACATCACGCCGCAGCCACCGCCCGACGGCCCACATCGCGCGGGCGGCATGCCGCCAGAACGCCGGTCGGACCCCCATCAGGACGCTGGCGAAGGTGCCGGTCGAACTGCACACCGGCCCCCCGCAACGGCGCCCCCGCCACCGCCTGCACCGCTATCCGCATGCCCCGCCTCGTCCGGGTGCGGGAGCGGCGGCGGTGTGGGGGCCGGGGTGGTGGGTCAGGAGCCGGCGCGGGTGACCGTGAACGGGGCCAGTTCGCCGAGGCCGCGGACCGACAGCCGGTTGACGGGCCGCAGCCGGAACGCCCGGTCCCCCTCCAGTTCCTCGGCGAACTGCGGATCCGCCAGGATCGTCCCCGGCAGCGACAGCGCCGTGAGCCGGCTCGCCAGGTTGACCGTGGTGCCGAAGACGTCCCCCATACGCCAGATGACCGGCCCCGCCGCCAGCCCCACCCGCAGCTCCGGCATGTCCTTGATCTTCGCGTGCGTCTCCACCAGCCGAAGCGCGATCTCGGCCACGACATGCGACTGGTCGGCCACGAACAGCACCGAGTCGCCCAGCGTCTTGACCACCCGCCCGCCGGTCGAGGTCACGATGTCGGCCGAGCGCCCCTCGAACCTGTCGATCAGCCTGGACAGCTCGCTCCCCGTGATCTGCCTGCTCAGCCGGGTGAAGGCGACCAGGTCAGCGAAGCCGACGGCCAGGCGTACGGCGCTCATGTCCTGCTCGGCGATGCGCCCCGCGGCGGCGGCGAGCTGGCGCTGCCAGCCGTAGACCAGCAGGCGCGCCAGGTCGGGCACCACCCGCTCGGCCCGCCGGCGCCAGGCCCGCGGGCGTTCGGCCAGCGGCACCCCGGCCTGGTCGAGCGCCTCGACGCCCAGCTCGGCCTGCGACTCGGCCAGCCGGGTCGTCGCGCTGCCGATCGAGCGCGCGACCAGCAGCATGTGCTCCTCGTCGTAGACGCCCGAGCTGACCAGCCCGAGCAGCGTCCTGAGCGCCTCCACGTCGGAGTCGGTGAACTCGACCGCGTCGTCGGCCACGTTCGCGAACCCCAGGGCACGCCAATAGCGCCGCGCGCGATAGACCGGCACCCCTGCCATGTAGGCCACCTGGTGGCTGGTGTAGCGCCGCGGCTCGCGCAGAAAGGCCTCCGTCAGCCCCTCCCCATCCACGTCCGCCACGCAGGCAAGATAACACCCTGTGGGCCAGGTCACGCCCCCGCTCCCCGCGGGATCCGCTTCCGAGGGGCCGTCACAGGTGGACGTACTCGTAGTCGAACGACCGCCCGTTGATGCCGTTGCGGGGCGGCGCCACCCAGGCGGCGATCTTCCCGGGTTCGTAGACGGGGCGCATCAGCGCCTGGACGCGTGCCTTGTCCTCGGCCGTCGGCAGCCACAGGTCGCGGGACGCGTCCCAGGCCGGCTGATCGAGAAGGCGCCCGTGCGGCGAGATGTGATGCCCGCCGAACAGGCCCACCCGCCGGTTGAAGCCCACGTGCGGCAGGTGGAGGACCGCGCCGAGACCGCGGTCGGTGAGGATCCGGTTCCACCGGTTGACGCCGGTGGCGCAGTCGACGATGTACTCGCCGCGCAGGTCGGCGTTGAGCGCGGTGAGCGCGGGCAACTCGACGTCGGCCAGCCGCCCCGCCTCGACCCGCTGAACGACGGCGACCGTCTCGGTGAGCACGTGGTCGTCCTTGCGCCGCTCCTCCTGCCAGCGCCCCTTGAGCCCGGCGGTGAAGTAGTTGGCCACGTTGGTGGAGGTCTCGCCGCCGAAGAGGTCGAGGCTGACGCTGTAGTGGAAGTTGATGTACTTCTGCAGGACGTCCAGCGGGATGCCGCCGTGCTCCCAGACGTCGTCGGTGTCGTGTTCGCGCATCAGCTGCGCCGTACGCTCCACCACCCGGTCCACGCCCGTGGTCCCCACGAACATGTGGTGGGCCTCCTCCTTGAGCATGAACTCACAGGTACGGCTCAGCGGATCGAACGCCGACTCCTTCAACGTGCCGAGCTGGTATTTCCCGTCACGGTCGGTGAAGTACGTGAACATGAAGAACGACAGCCAGTCAGGCGTCTCCTCGTTGAAGGCGCCCAGGATGCGCGGAGAGTCCTCGCTGCCCGAGTTGCGCAGCAGGAGCGCCTCGGCCTCGTCCCGCCCGGACCGGCCGAAGTAGGCGTGCAGCAGGTAGACCATGGCCCACAGGTGCCGCCCCTCCTCCACGTTCACCTGGAAGAGGTTGCGCAGGTCGTAGAGGGAGGGGGCGGTCAGGCCGAGCCGCCGCTGCTGCTCGACGCTGGCCGGCTCGGTGTCGCCCTGGATGACGATGAGCCGCTGCAGGTCCGCGCGGTGCTCGCCGGGCACCTGCTGCCAGACCGGCCGCCCCTTGTCCTGCCCGAACGCGATGCGCCGGTCGGTGTCGCGTTCGGCGAGGAAGACGCCCCAGCGGTAGTCCGGCAGCGCCACGTGATCGAAGTGCGCCCACCCCTCGCGGCCGACCGCGACCGCCGTACGGAGATAGACGTCCTGGGTGGGCAGCGCGGGGCCCATCTCCGACCACCACTGCAGGAAGCGCGGCTGCCACGACTCCAGCGCCCGCCGCAGCCGGCGGTCCTCGGCGAGGTTGACGTTGTTGGGGATGCGCTCGGAGTAGTCGATGGACATCTCGGGCCTCCTCGTCATGACGACACCACCGAGTTCAACAGCGTCCTCTAGCCGCGTCAAGGCCGTGTAGTGCTTTCCGAGCCAGGTCGCAGAGCCTGTATGCCGGTGCGGTCGACGATCGGCCTTCTGCTACATGCGGCCCATCATCGATGTGTAGACCATTCGTGCAGGGCATAGGGCACGCTGTTCACGACGTTGGCGATGGCCGCCGCCGGATAGCCGACCATGTCGCGGGGCAGGCCGTCCAAGGGCCACCAGGCGACCTCGGAGCATTTGTCCGGTTCGGCGTTGTACGGCTCGCCGGTCCACGTGTCGGCGGCGAAGAAGAGGCCGACGCGTTCCGGGGCCCGGTGCATGACGTGGACGAATCTGAGGTCGGCCGGGTCGATCGTCACGCCGACCTCCTCGCCCGCCTCCCTGACGGCCGCCTCGGTCGCCGATTCGCCCGCTTCGAGGTGGCCCGAGGGCAGATGCCACAGCCCGTCGCCGTACCCGGTACCGGCCCGCCTGCCGAGCAGCACCTCGGAGTCACGCAGGAGGAGCACGTGCACGTCGACGATCGCCCGGAAACGTTCCCTCGGCCGCCCTTGAGCGGGAGCGAGGCGCGGTCGGCGGTCGAGGGGCGGGCAGCGGTCGAGGGCCTGGGCCCATTTGACGGCGACGGCCGCCACCTGGATCAGCTCGGCGCGCAACTTCTCGGGGTCCGACTCCGCGAACGCCTCCAGCACCTCCTCCGCCAGGACGTGCCGCCACGTCAGCGTCCCGGCCTCGGCCGCCGCCTCCGTCTCGGACCTGGCCCGGCCGGACTCGGCCACCGCCCCTTCGTGCCCGGTGCCGTCGGGCAGGAGCTGCATGCCCCACCGCACGTCCTGGGCCACCCGCTCGGCGGTCACGTCCGCGAGCACCCTCGCCAACGAACCCGGCACGCCGGCATCGCCATCGTGATTCATGGCCACCAGTCTGACGGGGTTCAGGGGGTGGCGGGGCGGAAGCCCGGGCCCAGGTCGGTGGTGCCGGCGCGGGCGTGGTCCCTGAAGGCTCGTACGGCCGGAGGAAGGCGCGCGTCCCGGAGCCAGCCCATCCCGATGGTCCGGTACAGCGGAGGGGACAGCGGGATCTCCACCACGCCGGCCGCGGTCGCGTCCGCCGCGGGATGGGTGGAGCGGGGCAGGACGGCGACGCCGAGCCCGGCCGCCACCAGGCCGCGTACGGTCTCCGTCTCCTGGCCCTCGAACGCGATCCTCGGCTCGAACCCCGCCGCCGCGCACAGGTCGTCGGTGATCTGGCGCAGGCCGTACCCCGGCTCCAGCGTCACCAGCTCCTCCCCCGCCAGCTCCGCCGCCCGCACCCGCGCCCGCGCCGCGAGCCGGTGGGACGGGGGCACGGACAGCACCAGCTCCTGGTCGGCGAGGGGAGCGCCGTCGAGGTCAGGGGCGTCCACGGGCATGGGCGCGACGAACACCAGGTCGATCCGGCCCTCGCGGAGCTCCTCGATCATGTCGTGGCGCGAGCCCTGCACCAGGCTGAAACGGATGCCGGGGTGGTGCTCGCGGAAGCCGCCGATGAGGGACGGCACGAGGGTGCGGCCCAGCAGGTGGAGGAAGCCCAGGACGATGCGGCCCGAGGCCGGGTCGATCTCCTCGCGGACCTCGCGGGCGGCGGCGGCCATCGTGGTGAGGGCGCGGGCGGAGGCGGCGGCCAGGGTGTGGCCCGCCCGGGTGAGGCGGATGCCGCGGCCGGAGGGTACGACGAGCGGGGCGCCGACCAGCTCCGCGAGGGCGGCGAGGCGGCGGCTGGCCGTGGGCTGCGGGACGCCGAGCAGCTCGGCGGCGCGCGTCACGTGCCCCGTCTCGCCCACGGCGGCCAGCAGGGCCAGGGCGGGCGCCAGCCGCGCGGCCAGCCGCTCGTCAGCCGATTCATCCATCACAGCATGAATTATCGCTGATTCTTGTATTAGACGTATTTATTAGCCTTGCTTAGCGTTGCAGGCGTGGTGGTTCTCGATGCTCCTCCGGTTCGTGACACGCGGCGGGTCAGTGCGGCTGTGGCCGCGGCCGGGGTGTCGTCGTTCGCCCTCCTGTACGCGCCGCAGCCCGTGCTGCCGCAGCTCGCCGCCGGGTTCCGGCTGGATCCGGGCAGCGCCTCGCTGACCATCGGGGTGGCCACCGGGGCCCTGGCCGTGGCCGTGCTGCCGCTGGCGTGGCTCGCCGAGCTGGTGGGGCGGCGCAGGGTGATCGTCTGGTCCGTGCTGGCCTCCGCGATCATCGGGTTGCTGCTGCCGCTGGCCCCGTCCTTCTCCGTGCTGCTGGCGATGCGGGCCGTGCAGGGGGTGGCGGTCGCGGGGTTCGCCGGGGTCGCGGCGGCGTACCTGGCCGATGCGGTCGGTACGGCGCGGCTGCCCGCCGCGGTGGGCGCGATGATCGCCGGGAACTCGGTCGGCGGGATGCTCGGCCGGCTCGGCGCCGGGTTCGCCGCCGGGCCCATGGGGTGGCACGGCGCGCTGCTAACGGTGGCGTTGCCGTCCCTGCTGTGCGCGCTTTTCGCGGCCCTCACCCTCCCCCGCGACCATGCCACGGAGCCCGGATCGGGGATCGCCGCCCTCGGACCGAAGACTCCGGAGCCCGGAGCGAAGACCGCAGGGCTCAGGCCAGGGACCGGCGGGGAGGCTCCGGGGGGCGGGTCGCCGGATGTCGCGACCGGCCGGAAGGCTGGGCTCGGGGCCGGGCTGATCGGGCCGTTCGCCGTGGGCACCCTGGCCACGGGGGCGTTCGTCGCGCTCTACAACGCCGCCGGCTTCCGCCTGGCCGCCCCTCCCCTGTCGCTCGCCCCCGCCGCCGCCTCCCTCGTCTTCCTCTCCTACGCCATGGGCACCGCCTCCTCGGCCGCCGCCGGGCGCCTGGCGGCACGGCTGGGCTGGACGAAGGCGCTGGTCACGGCCCTTGCCGTGACGGTGGCGGGCTCCGTGCTCACCGCGCACCCGTCTCTGCCGATCATCGCGACCGGGTTCGCCGTACTGACCGCCGGGTTCTTCGCCGCGCACGCCATCGCCAACGCCTGGGTCGCCGCCGAGGCGCCCCCGAGCGCCCGTGGTCGCGCGGCCGGCGTCTACACCCTCTGCTACTACCTGGGCAGCGGCCTCGGCGGCACGGCGGGCGGCGTCGTGTACGGGCACGCGGGCTGGGCCTGGCTGATCGGGCTCACGTCGGCCTGGCTGGCGCTGGCGGTCCTCGCCGTCCTCATGACCCGCCGCCCAAGGTGACGGTCCCCCCCGATCTCCGCGCCGGAGCGCAGCACAGCGGACGGCCGGGGCGAGCGGCTGGGGTGTGCGCTCCCGCCGCCTTCCTTCGCCGCCCGGGGCTCAGGTGTCCAGGTAGCGGAGGATGGCCAGGACGCGGCGGCTGTAGTCGGGGTCGCGGGGCAGGTCGAGCTTCTCCACGATGGCGTTGACGTGCTTCTCGACCGTGCTGAGCGAGACGTGCAGGCGCTCGGCGATGGCGGCGTTCACGAAGCCCTGGGCGAGGTGCCGCAGCACCTCGCCCTCGCGCGGGCTCAGGTCGCTCAGCGGGTCGGCGTGGGTGGTGCGGGCCATGAGCTGCCGCACCACCTCGGGGTCCAGCGCGGTTCCGCCCGCGCGTACGCGTTCGAGCGAGTCGAGGAAGTCGGCCACCTCCGAGACCCGGTCCTTGAGGAGGTAGCCGAGGCCCCGCGTGGAGCCGGCCAGGAGCCTGGCGGCGTAGTGCTGCTCGACGTACTGGGAAAGGACCAGTACTCCGACGCCGGGGTGGCGGTCGCGGATCTCCAGGGCCGCCCGGAGGCCGTCGTCCTTGTGGCCGGGCGGCATGCGGACGTCGATCACGGCCACGTCGGGGCGGTGCTGCTCGACGGCGGCGAGCAGGGCGGGGGCGTCGCCGACGGCGGCGACCACCTCGTGGCCGGCCTCGTCGAGCAGCCGGGTGAGCCCTTCGCGCAGCAGCACGGAGTCGTCGGCCAGGATCACCCGCACGAGCCCGCCTCCACCCCGGACCCGCTCGACCCCGCGCCGGGGCCGCTCCGCCCCGCGCCGGAGGAGCCCCCGGACGGCCCGGAGACGCCGTCCGAGACCTCGGGGGAGCCGCCGGGCGGTGTTTTCGGGAGGGTGGCGGCGATCTTGGTGGGGCCGCCAGGCGGGCTCTGGACCGTGAACTCCCCGTCCAGCGCCAGCACGCGCCGGGCCAGCCCCGACAGCCCGCCACCCGCCGGGTCCGCCCCGCCCGAACCGTCGTCCGAGATCACCACGCTCACCGCCCGCTCGTCCTCCGTCAGCACGACCAGGATGTCACGCGCCCCGGCGTGCTTGATCGCGTTGGTGATCGCCTCGCGGGCCACGAAGTAGAGCGCGGTCTCCAGCTCCGACACGGGCCGCCCGGCCAGCCCGTCGTGCACGGTCACCGGCACGCTCGACCGCTCGGCGACGCCCGCCAGCGCGGCGCGCAGCCCCAGCTCGTCGAGCGCGGTCGGGTAGATGCGCCAGGCCACGCTGCGCAGCTCGTCGAGGAGCCGGCGCGACTCGGTGTACGCCTGGGCGACCAGCTCGGCGGTCCTGCCGGGGTCGGCGCTGTGCCGGGCGCGGCCCAGCAGCATGGCGAGCGCGACGCCGCGCTGCTGGACGCCGTCGTGCAGGTCGCGTTCGATCCTGCGCCGCTCGTCGTCCACGGCCCGGACGATGCCGGAGCGGGTGGCGGTCAGCTCGGCGATCCGCCGGCGCATCAGCTCGTGGCTGCCGGGGCCGAGGAAGTGGTCGGCCAGCCGCCGTTCGAGCGATCCGGCGGCCAGGGTCAGGAGGGCCACCAGGGCGAGCAGCACGGCGCCGCCGGTCAGGCCGAGCACGCCGCTGCTGGTGACGATCCTGACGCCGGGCAGGTTCACCGGCACCGGCTCGGCCCGTCCCCATGCCAGATCCCACAGGCCGCCGGCCAGCAGGAGCCCGCTGAGGAAGAGACCCGCCGCGCACAGGTACCCGCCGAGGACCCCCAGGGCGGCGCGCGCGGCGAGGTAGCCGTAACCGCCGTCCCGCCGCGCCACCTCGTGCCCGAGCCAAGCGGCGAGCCTCGCCCGCTCCAGCGCCATCAGCCTGTCCAGCCCCCGGACGACGGCGGGCCGGGCGGCGGGGACCAGGCACGCGGGCCACGCCACGCACAGGAAAACCAGCTCGACGAGGCCGAGGGCCATCCCGAGGACGACCCCGGCCAGCACCCGCGCTGCCCTGCTGCCTGACACGGGCGTGAATTCTAGGCGCGACCCCCTGATGCCGCGCACCGCCTTAGGCGTCGCGGCGGCGCAGCACCGCGTGGCCCGCCGCCAGGGCCGCCGCCGTCCAGGCGAGGAGCCAGGCCAGCCCCTCCCCCGCCGAGTACGGCATCGGCCCGCCGGTCAGGTTGTCCGAGCTCCCCATGAGGGCCAGCCCGGCGAACGTCGGCATCCGCAGGGAGGCGTCCAGCGCCGCCTGGCTCCCCGTCGTCAGCAACATCAGCGGCAACCCCATGAGCAGCATGAACACCACGGTCAGCGTGCCCGCCGCGCTGCGCATCGCGGCGCCGACGCCGAGCGTCATCACCGACACCAGCGCGAAGAACGCCCCGACCCCCAGCAGGTCCGGCACGACCTCACCCATCGGCGACACGACGAGCCCGCCGAACAGGTCGCCGGACAGCGCGACCTGGACGACCACCGTCGCGACGGCCCCCGACAGCACGCCCGCCACGGCCATGACCGGCGCCACCACCAGCGCCTTCGCCGCCAGCACCGCGCCCCGGACGGACGTGGCCTGCAGCGTGGCCCGGATGCTCCCGGACGAGTACTCCGAGGTGATCGCCAGCATCGCCAGCGCCACCAGCGCGAACTGGACGAACGACGTCGCCGACACCACCGGCTCGCTGGCCGTCACCCGCACGCCGGTCCGGCCCTCGCGCAGGGCTTCGGTGGCGCTCGCGCCGCCCAGCGTGAGCGCGGTCACCACCATGAGCGCCGCCGCGCAGGCCAGGCACCACCACGTGGACCTGACCGACCACAGCTTCGCCCACTCAGACCTGATCGCCTGCCACAACGTCCTCATGATCCCGCCCCGTACTCGACGCTTCCCGCGGTCAGCTCCTGGTAGGCCTGTTCGAGCGAGGCCTCCCTGGTGCGCAGTTCGTGCAGCCGGATCCCGGCCTCGTGGGCCAGGTCGCCGACCGTTTCGAGGGTGGCGCCGGTGGCCTCCAGCTCGTTCTCGCCGTACCGGTCCACCGCGATCCCGGCGGCGCGCAGCCGTACCGCGAGATCGCCGGCGTGCGGGGTGCGGACGAGCACGGCCGTCAGGGAGCTGCCCGCGATGACGTCGGACAGCGGCGCGTCCGCGATGAGCCGGCCCTTGCCGATCACGACGAGGTGGTCGGCGGTGAGCTGCATCTCGGTCATGAGGTGGCTGGAGACGAACACCGTCCGGCCTTCTGCGGCCAGCGACCGCATGAGCCCGCGCACCCAGCGCACCCCGTCCGGGTCGAGCCCGTTGACGGGTTCGTCGAACATCAGCACCGCCGGATCTCCCAGCAGCGCCGCCGCGATGCCGAGCCGCTGGCTCATGCCCAGCGACAGCGCCCCGGCCCGCTTGCGTGCCGCGCCCGCCATGCCGACCGTCTCCAGCACCTCGCTCACGCGCCGCCGGGGGATGCCGTTGGCGCGGGCCAGCGCCACCAGGTGCGCGTGGCCGCTGCGCCCCGGGTGCAGCGCGCGGGCGTCGAGGAGCGCGCCGACCGTGCGCAGCGGGTTGCTCATCTGGTGGTACGGCACGCCGCCGATCAGCGCGGTGCCGGAGGTGGGCCGGTCGAGGCCGAGGATGAGGCGCATCGTGGTCGATTTGCCGGCCCCGTTCGGGCCGAGGAACCCGGTCACCGTGCCCGGTCTCAGCTCCAGTGTCAGGTCGTCGACCGCCGGGCGGTCGCCGTACCGCTTGCTCAAACCCTTCAGACTGATCACGCCGCCTCACGCTAGGCGGCGCCAGTCCGGCCGGGTATGGGGGCGGGCCGCCGACTTCGATGGCGGGAAACCGTAAAAGCCTGGATCGGAGAACTCATACGATTCCTCACATGTTCGGCATCATCCGTCCCTGTGGTGAACACGGGTGCCCGTCGCTGCGCGCGGCCTGGCAGGCGCACCTGTGCGGGCTGTGCCTGACGTTGCGGGACGGGCAGGGCCAGGCGGCGCGGCTGGCCACCAACTACGACACGCTGATCATCTCGGTTCTGACCGAGGCCCAGCTCGTGTCGGCCGCGCCCCGCCGGACGGCCGGGCCGTGCGCGTTACGCGGGTTCCGCGCCGCCGAGGTGGTGGACGCGCGGGCGGCCGGGGCGCGGCTGGCGGCGGCGGTGTCGCTGGCGCTGAGCGCGGGCAAGCTGCGCGACCAGGTGGCCGACGGCGACACCGCTCTCGGGCCCGCCTTCGGGACGGCCCGGCGGCGGCTGGCGGCGCGGTGGGAGGCGGGCGGGGCGCGGCTGGGGGCCGGGGTCGGGTTCGACACGGCGGTGCTGGTCGCGACCGTGGACCGCCAGCTCGGCCTGGAGCGCCGGGCCACCTCTCATGGCGGCGGGAGCGTGCTGGAGCTGACCGCGCCGACGGAGGAGGCGGTGGCGGCCGCGTTCGCGCACACGGCGGTGCTCGCCGGGCGGCCGGGCAACGCCGCCGCGCTGGCCGAGGCGGGCAGGTTCTTCGGCCGGATCGCGCACCTGCTGGACGCGGTGGAGGACCGGGCCGCGGACGCCGCGCGGGGCGCGTTCAACCCGCTCACCGCCACCGGCACCGGCGAGCGGGAGGCGCGGCGGCTGTGCGACGACGCCGCCCGCGGCCTCACCCTGGCCCTGTGGGAGGTGGAGTTCGAGGAGCGCCACCTGGTGGACACGCTGCTGGGCACCGAGGTGCACCGGGCGGTGGAGCGGGCGTTCCGGGCGTCGTACGAGCGGCCCGGCTGGATCCGCAAGGCGGGGGCCGGGATCCTGACGTTCCTGACCTGCGGCCGGTGGCAGCCCCGGTGGAACCGGCGGGACGCCCGTCACCGCGGCCGGGACAGGTGCTCCCTGGACGGCCTGGACTGTTCCTGTTGCGAGTGCTGCAACTGCTGTGACTGCTCCTGCTGAATCCCTCACTCCGGGCGGACGGCGCTGACCGCGGCGTCGCGGGTGAGGGCGGCGCCGCTCTCGTACTCTGCGGCGAACGCCCCGTCCCCCAGCGCCGCCCGCGCCCGCTCCGCGGGCCGCAGCAGGTCGCCGAACCCGCTGCGGTCCTCCGTCCCGAGCAGCGCGGTCGCGACCCCCAGCAGGTACGCCGCCCGCGCCGGATCGTCGTCGGCCAGCGCGGCCGCCCGCACGTGCGCGGCGGCAGCCAGGATCGGCAGGTCCCCCAGCTCCATCGCGGTGTCGAGCGACGGCCCGGCGCTCGGCCGGTCGCCGTCGAGCAGCGCGGCCATCGCCCGGAAGCACGCGGCCCAGGCGCGGACGTCCGCAGGATAGGAAGGATCTTCGACCGCCGCCAGCTCCCGCCGCGCCTCCTCCAGGGCGCCGCTCCAGAGCAGCACCTCGATCTGCGACAGCCGCAGGTACTCCACGCCCTCCTGCCGCCGCATCCGCCGCGCGCAGTCCCAGGACGCCTCCATGTACGACCGGGCCCGCTCGTGCTCGCCCGACCGCGCGTACGAGATAGCGATCTTCGCCAGGATGGCGGCCTGGTCCTCCAGGACGCCCAGCTCACCGGCCAGGCGCAGGGCCCGTGACCGCGCCTCGATCGCGGCGCCCGGGTCGCCCCTGCGGTCGTGGTGCTCGGCCAGCAGGCGCAGCGCCGAGGACAGCGCCCACCGGTCGCCCAGGACCTCCATCTCCCGCCGCGCCCCGTCGATGAGCGTGAACGCCCCGGCGATGTCCCCTTCGCTCTCGGCCGCGCTGGACATCAGCATCAGCGTCAGCGCCCGCTCCCACCCGGTGAGTCCCGGCAGCAGGCGTTCGCCGGCGCGGGCGGCCGTCATCAGGTCGCCGATCATCACCGGCGCGACGAGGAGCACCGCTCCGGCGGGCCGGCCCAGCCGGTCGCGGAGGTCCAGCCCCTCCCGGACCGCCTCCTGGGCCGCCTCCTGGGCCGCCGCCGCGGCGCCGAGCTGCCGGTGGAGGAGCCCTTGGAGCACCAGCCGTACGGGCCGCAGCTCCTCCGGCACCTCGCCCGGCAGGTCGAGCACGCCGCTCGTCCAGCGCACGCTCTCCGCGAGCATGCCCTGCAGGAGCCAGAACCACCAGACGGCCGCAAGCAGCCGCACGCCCAGCTCGGCGTCACCCGCGTCGGCCGCGAACCGCAGCGCGGCCACGATGTTGTCGTGTTCGGCCCGCAGCCTGTCCACCCAGTGGAGCTGGCCGGCGCCGCGCAGCTCGGGGTCGGCCGCCTCGGCGAGCCGCAGGAAGTAGCGCGCGTGGCCGTCCCGCACGGCCCGGTCCTGCCCGGACTCCGCCAGCCGGGCCGTCCCGTACGACCTGACCGTCTCCTGCATGCGGTAGCGCTCGCCGGCCAGCTCGACCAGCGACTTGTCCACCAGCGCCGTGAGCGCGTCGAGCGGGTCGAGCCCGCTGACCGCCTCCAGCGCCTCCAGCGTGGCCCCGCCGGGGAAGGCCGCCAGCACCATGGCCAGCTCCCGCTCCTCGCCGGGCAGCGGGTCCCAGCTCCAGTCGACCACCGCCTGCAGGGTGCGGTGCCGGGGCAGGGCCGTCCGGGTGCCGCTGCTGAGCAGGCGGAAGCGGTCGTCGAGCTTGGCCGCGATCTGCTCCACGCTCAGCGCGCGCACCCTGGCGGCGGCCAGCTCGATGGCCAGCGGCATGCCGTCGAGCCGCCGGCAGATCTCGACGACCGCCCCGGTGGTGGTCTCGTCGAGGGTGAAGCCGGGGCGTACCGCCACGGCCCGGTCGGCGAAGAGACGGACCGCGGAGTAGCCGCGGGCGTCCTCCGTCGCGCCGGCGGGCCACTCCAGGGGTGGAATGGGGTAGAGGCTCTCGCCCGCGACGGCCAGCGACTCCCGGCTGGTGGCCAGGACGCGCAGGTCGGGGCAGGCGCCCAACAGCCGGTCCACCAGCTCGGCGGCGGCCGACACGACGTGCTCGCAGTTGTCGAGCACGAGCAGCGCGCTCTGCCGGGCGAAGATCTCCGCCAGCCGCTCGGCGGCGCCGCCCTCCCCGGCCTCGAACCAGGCGCCGTCCCGGCCGCCGATCGACGTGAGCACCGCGTTGGGCACGTCGTCGGGGTCGGTGACGGGCGCCAGCTCGGCCATCCAGACGCCGTCCGGCGCCAGGTCGGCCGAGCGCTGCGCGACCTCGACGGCGAGCCGGGTCTTGCCCGCGCCCCCGGGGCCGACGACGGTGACGAGCCGGCCGCTCTCCAGCGCCTTGGCGAGCTGGGCCAGCTCCTGCTCGCGACCGACGAAGCCGGTCACCTGGGCGCGCAGGTTCGTCCTGCGGGCGCGGCGGCGGTCCTGGTGCTGCGGGTCGTGCCGGAGGATCGACAGGTGCAGCTCGGCCAGCTCGGCGGACGGGTCGACGCCCAGCTCCTCCGACAGCGTCCGCCGGGTCCGCTCGTAGGCGCCGAGCGCGTCGGCCTGCCGGCCGGCCGCGTACAGGGCCCGCATGAGCAGGCCCTGCAGGCGTTCGCGCAACGGGTGCGCGGCGGCCAGCGGGGCCAGCTCCGCGAGCACGTCGTTGCCCGCGCCCAGCTCCAGCTCCAGGCGGTCCCCGGCGGCGGACAGGCGCAGCTCGTCCAGCCGTACGGCGGCGTTGTCCGCGAACGGCAGCCCGGCCAGGTCCGCCAGCGCCGGCCCCCGCCACAGCTCCTCGGCCTGGCGCAGCGCGGCGAGGGTCCCCGTGCCGGCCAGCCGCTCGAACCGGGAGACGTCCACGTCGTCGGCGTCGAACGCGAGCCGGTAGCCGGCCGGGTGCGACTCGATCGCGGCGTGGCCGACCAGCCGCCGGGTGCGGGAGACCAGTGACTGCAGGGCGTTGGCGCTGCCGGCCGGCGGGCGCTCGCCCCAGATGGCGGCGGTGAGCACGTCGAACGGCACGACCCGGCCCGGCTCCAGCGCGAGCCTGGCCACCAGCGCGCACAACCTGGCACCGGAGATCTCGACCCGGCGCCCCTCCCCGTCACGCACCTCGGACGGGCCGAGCAACATCACACGCACGGCACCAAGCTTGCCATTCACCCCATATCGCGCCAACCGCGGCGCTCAGGTGCCGAAGACCGTCCTCGCCACGTCGTACGACTGCCCGGCCACGTCATCCTCGGCCCGCCGGAACGCCTCCACGATGGCCTCCGCCAGCGCCTGCGAGCCCAGCCGCATCGCCCGCGGGTCGATGCGCAGCCCGGCCAGCGAGCCGGTGGGCTTGAGCTCGACGACGACCTGCCCGCCGGCGCTCTCACCGCGCCCGCGGGTCTCCTCCAGCAGGCGGCTCACCTCCTGGAGCTCGGCTGTCCGCGCCGCCATCTCGGCCAGCGCGCGATCGAGCTCCGGGTCTCCGGTACGGGGTGTCGTCATCGGTGTTCCTCACTTACTCAACGCTTGAAGATGAAGGCTCTGGGCGCGTGCGCCAGCGCCGAGCGGAGGGCTCCCTGCTCCGACATCGAGCCGCCGGCCACCAGGGGGTAGATGGTGGCGGCCGAGAGCGTGCGGCGGAAGAACTTGCCCGCGGGATCCGAGCCCAGCAGCGTCTCGGTGACCTTCGTGGCGGGGAAGAACCTGCGCACGTCGCTCAGCGCCTTGATGCCGCCGTTGTAGGCCATCTCGGCGGCGAAGTGCTTGCCCGCGTACTCCCAGAGGTTGCCCGTCGGCGCTCCCGTGGCCGCCGAGCTGCCCGCGTGCACGCCGGTCTTCAGAACGGTCCACAGCACGGAGTCGGCCAGCGCGTCGAGGCCCTCACGGACGAAGTAGTTGCCGACGCGGCGCTTGCCCATCCGCGTCTCCAGGATCAGCTTGGTGATCTTCTGGAAGATCGTGCGCTCAAGCTTGGCCCGGGACACCAGCCATCTGAACGCCTTCTCGGCCGCGACCCTGGCCGCGGGATAGACGAAGCCGAACATCATCGTGAAGGCCATGGCGGCGAGGTACGTGCCGATGATCCGCAGCTGCTCGCGGTGCTCCTCCACGGCGTCGGCGTACTCCTCGCAGCCCGCTGCCAGCTCCAGCAGCTCCTCCTGGAGCGCGGCGTAGCGGGGGGCGAGCTCCTTCGGCCACACGTCGGCGAAGCGGTCCACCGAGCGGCTGTCGTTCGCCTTGCGCGCCTCGGCGACGCCGGCGCCGGTCTGGTGGGCGACCTTCCCGATGGACGCGGCCAGCGCGCGCAGCGCCTTGGCACGGTCCCGCAGGTTGCTCACGTCGGCCACCGGCACGTGCACGTCGGCGAACCAGGCCAGCGCCTGGAAGGGGTCGAACATCAGGCGCCTTCCTTGAGCGGCGGGGCCTGCGGGATCGGCGGCTCGGGCAGGTCGGGGATCTTGGGCAGCGTGTTGATGATCTCCTGCTCCAGGAAGTCCCAGAACTTCTCGAAGTCGCGGAAGTTCTCGGCGGAGCTGAAGTTCTTGTCGGCGATGCGCCGCATCGCCTCGGTGAGCGAGTCGTAGCCGTCGCTGTACCACTCGGCGAACGCGCGCCCGTCCTCGTCACCGCCGACCAGGTCGGAGGTGGTGGCCAGCGAGGTGGAGCCGCGGTGCAGCGCCACGACGTCGTCGCCGGTCTTGTCGAAGAGCCTGGCCAGGCGGCGGATCGAGGGCCAGTCGATCTTCAGGCCGGCGCCGGGGGTGTTCGGTCGCTGGACCGGCTCCTGGGTCGGGGCGGGGCTGGGGGACGGCTCCTGCGCCGGAGGGGTGAGCGACCAGGTGGGCGTCGGAACGGGCGACCAGGTGGGCGTCGGGGTCGGCGTGGGAGAGGGGGTCGGGGTGGGTCGCGGGGTGGGCGTGCCCGACGGGGACGGGGTGGGGGTCGGGCTCGCGGACCCCGTGGGGGTGGGGGTCGGGGTGCCCGTGGGAGTGGGGGTCGGGGTGCCCGTGGGGGTGCCCGTCGGGGACGGGGTCGGCGTCGGGGAGGACGTCGGGCTGGGGGTGGTCGTTGGACTGGGCTCACCAGACGAATCAGCCATCAACCCTCCAATCACTACAAAGAAACACGACTTGGAACAGCGCGACACTAACGTTGACAAATTTCCCAGGTGTTAACAAGTGGCTACGGATTGTTCATCCACGCCGGCGTGACTTTGAGCAGCTCGCCCAGCTCGTCGAGCGGCTCGCTGTCCACGGCGCCCGTACGCGCCCGGTCCTCGACGCGGCGGCACAGCTCGGCCTCGCGGGCCGCCCCCACGGTCGCGCAGCTGCCCTTGAGCCGGTGCGCGAGCGCGGCCACCTCCGCCACGTCGCCGGCCTGCGCCGCCTGCCGCAGCTCCTGGTACGTGCGCGTGGCGGTGGCCAGGTACGCCTCCGCCACGTCGGCGAGCGCCTCCGACGACAGGCCCACCAGCTCGGGCGGGAGGCCGGAGTAGGCGGCCCACTCCGGGATGCTGGCGAGCACGCGCGGCCAGTCCACCGGCTTGGCCAGGTGGTCGTCCATCCCGGCCGCCAGGCAGCGGATCCGGTCGTCCGGCATCGCCGCCGCGGTCATCGCGATGATCGGGGTGTGCGCGTCCTCGCGCCGCCTGATCTCCTCGGTCGCGGCCAGCCCGTCGAGCACGGGCAGCTGGCAGTCCATGAACACCAGGTCGTAGCCTCCGGCCAGCACGGCGCGCACGGCCTGCTCACCGTCGTCCACCACCTCGACCTCGTGCCCGGCCTGGCGCAGCACGAGCATCGCGACCTGGCGGCTGACCTCGTCGTCCTCCGCCACCAGGATCCGCGCGCCGCCGTCCCTGCCCGCGAGCTCCACGCCTTCGCGCGGCTCTCCGGGGAGCTCGGCGGTGACCAGGGCGTTCTCCACGGCGGCCAGCAGGCGGCGGCGGCTCAGCGGCCGGGTGATCGACTGCACGGCCCGCTCCCCCACGGCGCCGGGCCAGGCGAAGCCCGAACGCCCGGGGGTGACGACCACGACCACGCTGGTGGCCTGGAGCAGCGGGTCGGTGAGGATCACGTGCGCGGTCGACTCGGCGTCGGTGCCGAGGTCGAGGGCGACGACCGCCAGCTCGTACGGCCGCCCGCCCGCCGCGGCGGCCCGCAGCAGCTCCAGGGCGGAGTCCGCGGTCTCCTCCACGTCGAGCCCGGCGCCCGCCAGGAACCGCACGGCCAGCGCGCGGTCCTCGGGCCGCGGGTCGGCGACGAGCGCGCGCCTGCCCTGCAGGGCCTCGACCGACGGCTCCGACCAGGTCAGCACGTCCACCGGCAGGCGCACCCAGAACCGGCTGCCCACGCCCTCCACGCTGTCGAGCCCGATCTCCCCGCCCATGAGCTCGGTGAGCTGCCGGCCGATGGCCAGCCCCAGGCCGCTGCCGCCGGTCCTGCGCGTGATCGGCGAGTCGACCTGCCGGAAGACGCCGAACACCTTCTCCCGGTCGTCGGGCCCCACCCCGATCCCGGTGTCGGCGACCGCGAACCTGAGCACCGCCCGCGCGTCGCCCGGCTCGCCCTCCTCCAGGGCGACGTGCAGGTCCACCCCGCCCTGGACGGTGAACTTCAGCGCGTTGCCCACCAGGTTCGTGAGGATCTGGCGCAGCCGCGCGGGATCGCCCGCCACCTGCCGGGGCACGCCGTCGTCGAGCCGCAGCGTGAGCCAGAGCCCCTGCTCGTACGCGTGCGGCGCGAACGGCGCGACCACCTCGTCGCACAGGCGCGGCAGGTCGAACGGCACCGCGTCGACCTGGAGGTGGCCCGCCTCGATCCTGGACAGGTCGAGGAAGTCGTCGAGCAGGCGCAGCACGTTCTGGGCCGACTCCTGGGCCGTGGTCGCGTAGTGGCGCTGCTCGTCGTCCAGCCGGGTGCCCATGAGCAGGGAGTTCATGCCGAGCACGCCGTTGATCGGGGTGCGGATCTCGTGGCTGATCTTGGCCAGGAACTCGGACTTGGCGCTGGAGGCGCTGACCGCCTCGTCCCTGGCTGCGGCCAGCTCGGCCGCGTACCTGGCCAGCGTGGCCTGCGCGCGGCGGCGGCCGCGCGTGGTGTGGATCTGCAGGCCCAGGCCGATGAGGATGAGCAGGGCCAGCAGGGCCGCGACGGTCATGACGTTCGTCCTGAGCCGCTCGGCCGAGGCGAGCGCCTCGGCGGCGGACACCTCGGCGGTGACCGTCCAGCCGATGCCCGGAATCGGCTCGGACGCCGACAGCACGGTGCCGTCGACGCCGCTGAACATGCCGTTCCAGGTGCGGCCGTCGAGCGCGGCGTCCACCCGGGGGTCCTCGCGCAGGGAGGTGAGCGCGAGCAGTTTCCTGCGGGGGTCGGCGACGAGCACGCCGGCCCGGTCGGTGATCAGCAGCTGGATGTCCTGCGCCTCGGCGGCCTCCTTGGCGAACTCCTGGATGGCGTCCAGGCTGTAGACGACGGCGAGGATGCCGAGCATGCGCTTGCCGTCGGTGCTCGGGATCGGCGCGGCCACCGCGACCGCCCTGGACACGTCGATCATCGTGGGCGTGTACGCCTGGGAGATGTGGGCCGCCCGCCGGTCGCGCACGGCGCGGTACCAGTCCGTGGCGGTGAGGTCCTGGGGCAGCACGGTCTTCGGTTCGGCGCCGAGCATGCGCCCTTCCGACGAGACCAGGATCAGCCCGCTGATGCCGTCGCGCAGCTCCTTGAGCTCTCCGAGGTGAGTGCGCATGGCCTCGGGGGTGGCGTGCTCCACCGTGTCGCGCATGCCGGGCCGCTGCGCGAACGCGGTGACGAGCTGCTCCAGGGAGCCCATCTGCTGCTCGACCACGACCCGGCTCACCGAGGCGGTGATCCTGACCCGGTCGTCGACCTCGTCGCGCACGGCGTTCTCCGACAGGGAGATACTGGAGGAGGTCAGCAGCGCCAGGGGCAGCAGGCCGAGCAGCGTCCACAGGGCAGTCACCGCGAGCACCCATCTCACCGGCGTCCGTCCTTCCCTTCCTGTCGGTTCGGCTACAGATTAAGAGGAAGAGGCCATTGGCGGCGGATCACGGTGAGCAGAACGCGCAAAACTTGAGCGTTTGTAACAAAACCTGCCTAAGCTCACTCTGATTTGTAAAAACTGCACCTGGACGAGGAGTGGCGGTGCCTGAGCCGCGGGACATCACCGTTCTCATCGTGGACGACGACCCGGTCGTCACGGCGGCCCTGCACGCGCAGGTGAACAGAGTACTCGGGTTCAGAGTGGTCGGGATCGCGCACACCGGACAGGCCGCGCTCGCCGCCGCCGGCCGCTTCGCGCCCCGGCTGGTGCTGCTGGACCTGCACCTGCCCGACCTGCCGGGGCTGGAGGTGGCGCACCGGCTGCGGCGGCCCGAGCAGCCGCCCATCGACATCATCGTGATCTCCGGACGCAAGGAGTCGGCCACGGTACGCGCGGCCATGCAGCGCGGCGCCCTCTACTACCTGGTCAAGCCGACCCGGGCGGGCACGCTCGAGCAGACGCTGCTGCGTTACGCGGCCACGGCCGAGCAGCTGGAGTCGGGCGACCGGTTCGCCGAGCAGCAGGAGATCGACCGCATCTTCCGCACGCTCCACCTCGACCAGGGCGTCCGGCCGAAGAGCATCTCGGCGGCGACCGAGCAGGCCGTGCTGGACGCGCTGGCCGCTGTCCCGGAGGACGTGTCGGCGAACGAACTGGCCGGGATGATCGGCGTCAGCCGCGCCACCGCCCGCCGCTACCTGGAACATCTGGCCGATCGCGGGCTGCTCGAAGGCCGGCCGAAGTACGGGCCGACCGGTCGCCCCCAGCACCGGTATCGAGTGCGATGAGAGGGCTCGGGGCGCTGCTCGCCGTCCTGCTCTGCCTGGCCGCCGCCGGGTGCGGCAGCGACAACCCCTTCCCCGAGGGCTCCACGATGGCGCGGATCAGGGAGCGGGGCGTCCTCGTCGTGGGCACCAAGTTCGACCAGCCGATGTTCGGCTACAAGGATCCCACCGGCGGGCGGATCACCGGCTTCGACGCCGAGATCGCCAGGCTCATCGCGAAGGACCTCACCGGCAGCGAGCGCAACATCCGCTTCGTCGAGACCGTCTCCCGGGAGCGGGAGAACTTCATCTCGCAGGGCGTGGTGGACCTCGTCATCGCCACGTACTCGATCACTCCGGCCCGCGCGCAGCTGGTCACCTTCACGGACCCGTACTACTACGCCGGGCAGGACCTGCTGGTCAGGGTCTCCGACACCACCATCAACGACGTGTCCGACCTGGACGGCAAGATCGTTTGTACGGCGAAGGGCTCCACCTCCAGCGAGCGGCTGCGCGCCCAGGTGCCGGGCGCGACCGTGGAGGTCGTGGACGGCTACAGCATCTGCGTGCCCGCGCTCATGAACGGGCGGGTCGACGCGATCAGCACCGACGACACGATCCTGCTCGGCCTGCTCGACCAGCATCCTGACCTGTTCCGGCTGGTGCTCAAGCCGTTCGGGCGCGAGCCGTACGGGATGGGGGTGCGCAAGGAGGACACCGTCTTCCGCGACTACCTCAACGGGCTCATCGCCCGCTGGCTGCGCGACGGGCAGTGGGACCGCGCCTACAAGGACACCATCGCCGTCTCCGGCGCGACGTCCGACTCCTCCAGGCCCGCGACACCCTGACCCTGATCGCATTCAGATCGGCCAATCACTGAGCAGAACGCGCACAAGCCTTTCGGTGACACATACGGCTCCTACGGTTACGCCATCGCTGACCGAGACAAGGAGCGTGACGCATGACCGAGGCCGACCTGATCGTCCTGGACCAGGTCAACAAGCGCTACGGCGACCACCATGTGCTCAGGGACGTCAACCTGAAGGTCCGGCAGGGCGAGGTCGTCGTGATCATCGGCCCGTCCGGCGCCGGCAAGTCGACCCTGTGCCGGGCGATCAACCGCTTGGAGACCATCGACTCCGGCACGATCACCCTGGACGGTACGCCGCTGCCCGCTGAGGGCAAAGCGCTGGCCAGACTCCGCGCCGAGGTGGGCATGGTGTTCCAGTCCTTCAACCTCTTCGCGCACAAGACCGTCCTGGACAACGTCGTCCTCGGGCAGGTCCACGTGCTGAAGCGGCCGAAGGCCGAGGCCGTGCGCAGGGCCCAGGAACTGCTCGACCGGGTCGGCATCGGCGGCCAGGCCGCCAAGTTCCCCGCCCAGCTCTCCGGCGGGCAGCAGCAGCGGGTGGCCATCGCCCGCGCGCTGGCCATGGACCCCAAGGCGATCCTCTTCGACGAGCCCACCTCGGCACTCGACCCGGAGATGGTCAACGAGGTGCTCGACGTCATGACCTCGCTGGCCCGCGAGGGCATGACCATGGTGGTCGTCACCCACGAGATGGGCTTCGCCCGGCGCGCGGCCGACCGGGTCGTCTTCATGGCCGAGGGCGAGATCGTCGAGCAGAACACCCCCGACGCGTTCTTCGGAGCCCCGAACAGCGAGCGCGCCCAGTCCTTCCTCGCCAAGATCCTCACTCACTAAGGAGCCGTCATATGTTCGGCAGGTCCCTTTACGCGACCTTCGCGGTGGTCGCGCTCGCCGCCACCGCCACCGCCTGCGGCAGCGCCGAAGCCAGCAACGCCTCGATCGTCGACAAGGCCAAGAACGACAAGAAGCTGGTCGTCGGCGTCAAGGCCGACCAGCCGGGGCTGGGGTTGCGCACGCCCGACGGCAGCTTCGCCGGGTTCGACATCGAGGTCGCCAAGTACGTGGCCAAGCAGCTCGGCGTGGAGGCCAAGGACGTCACGTTCAAGGAGACGGTGTCGGCCAACCGCGAGGCGTTCATCGAGCAGGGCCAGGTGGACATGGTGGTGGCGACGTACTCGATCACCGACGCCAGGAAGCAGAAGGTGTCCTTCGCCGGGCCGTACTTCGTGGCCGGGCAGGCCCTGCTGGTCAGGGCCGACGACACGGCGCTGACCGGGCCCGAGACGCTGAACGGCAAGAAGCTCTGCTCGGTCGCCGGCTCGACCCCGGCGCAGAAGGTCAAGGCGGAGTACGCCAAGGAGGTGCAGCTGCAGGAGGAGCGGACGTACTCGGCGTGCGTGGACCGCGTCCTCGGCGGCCAGCTCGACGCGCTCACCACCGACAACGTCATCCTCGCCGGCTACGCCGCCCAGTACGGGGGCAAGCTCAAGGTGGTCGGCCAGCCGTTCAGCACCGAGAAGTACGGCATCGGCCTGAAGAAGGACGACACGGCCGGGCGCAAGGCGATCAACGACGCGCTGGAGAAGATGTTCTCCGACGGCAGCTGGACGAAGGCGCTGCAGGCCAGCGTCGGCGCCTCCGGCTTCACGCTCCCGCAGGCCCCGCAGCTGGAGCGCTACTGATCCATGGAAGCGCTGCTGTTCGAACGCGAGACGATCTTCGCCGCGTTCTGGATGACGATACGGCTGACGGCGGTCAGCGCGCTCGGCTCCCTCGTGCTGGGGACGCTGCTGACCGCCATGCGGGTGGCCCCGCTGGCCTCCCTGCGCGGCGCGGCCAACTTTTACGTGACCATGATGCGCAACACGCCGCTCACGCTGGTGCTGATGTTCACCGGCCTCGGTGTCGGGGCGCAGCTCGGTGTGGAGCTGTCGGACGACATCGCGACCAACAACTTCTGGCTCGCCGTCATCGGGCTCACCGCCTACACATCGGCGTTCGTCTGCGAGGCCCTGCGGTCGGGGCTCAACACCGTGCCGGTCGGGCAGGCGGAGGCGGCCCGGTCGCTCGGGCTGGGCTTCACGAAGACGCTGGGGCTGATCACGCTGCCGCAGGCGTTCCGCGCCGTGGTGGCGCCGCTGGGCAGCATCATGATCGCGCTGACCAAGAACACCACGATCGCGCTCGTGGTCGGAGTGGGTGAGGCGTCCGTGCGGATGCGGGAGATGATCGAGACGTACGGGGACCAGGTCCTCGAGATCTTCCTCGGCTTCGCCGCCGGGTTCGTGCTGCTGTGCCTGCCGATGGGGCTGCTGTTCGGCTGGCTGTCGCGGCGGATGGCGGTGGCGCGATGAGCTACGCGAACCTTTACGAGGCCCCCGGGCCCCGCGGGATCCGGCGCAACCGGCTGCTGGCCGGGATCGTCGGGCTCGTGCTGCTGGCGCTGGCGTACGTGGTCTACGTGCGCTTCGACGCGAAGGACCAGTGGTCGGCCGACAAGTGGACGCCGCTGCTGCGCGGGGACGTCTGGGCCACGTTCATCCTGCCGGGGCTGGCCGGGACCATCGGCGCGGCCGTGGCGGGGGTGGTGCTGGCGGGCCTGTTCGGCTTCCTCTTCGCCACCGCCCGGCTGTCGGACCACCGGTGGATCCGGGTGCCCGCGGCCGCGGTGGTGGAGTTCTTCAGGTCCGTGCCGCTGCTGCTGCTGATCTTCTTCGCCTTCTTCGGCTCGTACATGCTCATCGGCGTGAACATCTCGGCCTTCGCCGCCGTCGTCTTCGGGCTCACGCTCTACAACGGCTCGGTGATCGCGGAGATCATCCGGGCCGGGGTGCAGAGCCTGCCTCGCGGCCAGTCCGAGGCGGCTCACGCCATCGGCATGCGCAAGGGGCAGGTGATGCGCCTCGTCCTGCTGCCGCAGGCGTTCCGGGCCATGATGCCGGCCATCGTCAGCCAGTTCGTGGTGCTGCTGAAGGACTCGGCGCTGGGGCTCATCGTGGGCTTCGACGAGCTGGTGAACCGGGGGTTGAACGGGATCGCCGCCAACTTCAAGAACACCATCCCGGCGGCCATCCTCATCGCGGCCATCTTCATCCTGATCAACCTCTCCCTGGACCGCCTCGCCACCCGCCTCTCCGCCCGCCTCGGCACCACCCGCTGACGCACCCACCCCTCCCCCGGCCCCCCGCCCCGACCCGCTGCCCCGACCCGCCACCCGGGCCCGCCACCCCGGCCCACCACCTCAGCCCGGCCCCGCACGGTCCATCCCCTCGCCGTGCCCGGCCCAGCGCCCATCGCGCACCTCGCCCACCGGCGAAGCGCGGGGCGCCTGCCACACCCGGCACATCCACGGCCGGGCGCGGTACGCCGATCCGCCTCACCTGCCCCGGCACCATCCGCCGAGCCATCACCCGGCCCGGCCCTTCCCGGGGACCCGCGGCCCGGACGATGGACCATCGTCCGGGCCGCGGCCCCATCAGCGACCGCGGCTCCTTCGGACCAGCCCCCTCCTCCCAGGGACCTCTGCCACGGACGGCGGGACTTACGGCATCGGGCGCAGTCCACTCCCTCCCGAGGGACACCAGCCACGAGCGGCGGGCGGCGGCGTAGACATCCGCCGAGCTTGCCTGGCCTGGAACGTCCGATGTGCGTGGTGTTCAGTGGGATCCTCAGCCGAGGACCGTCCGAAAGGATCCCATGCCGCTCTTCCCCGGCCCCTTCACCGGCCGCACCATCACGAGCCTCGCCCAGGACCTGCGCGAAGGCCGGACCACCGCCGTCGAGCTCGTCGAGCAGGCGCTCGAGGCCATCGCCGAGCGCGACCCCGCGCTCGGCGCGTTCGTCACCGTGGACGCCGACGGGGCGCTGGCGGCGGCGCGGCGGGCGGACGCCGAGCTGGACACGGGCACCTACCGGGGCCCGCTGCACGGCGTGCCGGTGGGTGTGAAGGACCTGTTCATGGTCGCGGGGCTGCCCGCGACCATGGGTTCGCGGCATTTCGCGGGCTACGTCGCCGACACCGACGCCGAGTCCGTGACCCGGCTGCGCCGCGCGGGAGCCGTCGTCGTGGGCAAGACGACCACCCACGAGTTCGCGTACGGCCCCACGGGCGACCGCTCGGCCAACGGCCCGTCGCGCAACCCCTGGGACCCGGCGCGCATGTCGGGCGGCTCCAGCGGCGGCAGCGCGGCGGCCGTGGCGGCGGGCCTGGTGCCGCTCGCGCTCGGCACCGACACAGGGGGATCCGTCCGCATCCCGGCGGCTCTCTGTGGGATCGCCGGGTTCAAGCCGGGGTACGGGGCGATCTCGGCTGAAGGCGTGTTCCCCCTGGCGCGCAGCTTCGACCACGTCGGCGTCCTGGCCGGTGACGAGCGGGACTGCCTGCTCGCCTACCGCTGCCTGTCCTCCGCCCAGTTACGAGAGGACCCCGGTCCCGCGCGGGTGGCCTGGCTCGATCCGTCCGAGCTGTTCGACGGGGATCCGCGCGTGGTGGACGCGGTACGCGCGACCGCGGAGTCCCGCCTGTCCCGCTCGGGGCTGGAGGAGGTGCGGCTGCGGGCGGGGCTGGGCGAGGAGTTGCGCGAGACGTACACGGTGATCCAGAGCTGTGAGGCCGTGGCCGTGCACGCGGACCGGCTGGCGCGGGCGCCCGAGCTGTTCGACCCCGAGCTGCTCGAACGCCTGCGCGTGGCCGCCGAGATACCCGGCTGGCGCTACGTCGCGGCCGTGGCCGCGCGGTCCCGGCTCGCCGAGGCCGCGGCGGCGCTGTTCGAGCGGCACGACGTGCTGGCGCTGCCCACCGTGCCGATCATCGCCCCGCCGCTCCTGGAGCGCGAGACGGAGGTGGACGGCCGGACCGTCGCCGTGCGGCCTGCGCTCCTGTCCATGACGAGCCTGTGGAACGTGCTGGGCCTGCCCGCGCTGACCGTGCCCGCGGGCACGTTCGACGGGCTGCCGGTGGGGCTGCAGCTGGTGTGCCGCCCCGGGCGCGAGCTGCGGCTCTTCGAATCGGCCGGCGCGGCGTGACCGGCGTGAAAGCGCCCTGGCCGCGCCTGAGGAGCCCGGGATAACCGGCGTGAGAGGGCGCTGGCCCGCACCGGAGCAGCCCGGCGTATCCGGCGTGAAAGCGCTATCCCGCGTCGGAGGAGCCCGGGATGACGGCGGCCAGCTCGGGGATGCGCGCCCGGTAGCCGTCGAGCAGCTTGCGGGCCGTCGCGACCGAGTCGACCAGCGGGTGCAGCGCGAACGCCTCGACCGCCAGCCGGGCCGAGCCGGAGGCGGCGGCCTCGATGGCGGCCTGCTCCACCGCCTTCACCTGCTGCACGAGGCCGAGGAAGCGACCGGGCAAGGGACGGGTGGCCAGCGGCCGGACGCCCGCCCCGTCCACCGCGCACGGGATCTCGACGACCGCGTCCGCGGGCAGCCCCGGCACTGCGGCGCCGTTGCGCACGTTGAGGATCATGGACGTCGGCTCGCCGCGGGCGATGGCGGCCATGAGGGCCAGGGCGATGCCCTCGTAGCCGCCGGCCTCCAGGTCGGCGGCGTCACGCGCGCCCGCGGAGGTGGGTTCGCGGGCCTCGGCCATGTACGACTCGTCGCGCAGCCTGCGCGCCCTGACCCACTCGGCCAGCGCCTCCTCGGGACGCGCCCGCACGGCGGCGTAGAAGTCGTCCTGCTGCCGGACCAGCGACTCCCCGCGGGTCTGCCCGGAGATCGCGGCCACGGACTCCCGGGTGAAGTAGTAGTAGTACAGGTATTCGTTGGGCAGCGCGCCCAGCGTGCGCACCCAGTCGGCGCCGAAGATGCGCGCCTCCTCCACCTGCCGCAGCGCCGCCTCGTCGGCCAGCAGGTCGGGCAGCACGTCGCGCCCCTGATAGGTGAGGCCGCGCAGCCAGCCGAGGTGATTGAGGCCCACGTAGTCGGGCGACACGCGCGCCGGGTCGAGCCCGAGCGCGACGGCGGCCCGGCGGATCAGGCCGATCGGGGAGTCGCAGATGCCGATCACACGGTCGCCGAGCACCTGCCGCATGGCCTCAGTGATCATGCCGGCGGGGTTGGTGAAGTTGATGACCCACGCCTGGGGCGCGAGCGCGGCCACCCGCTCGGCCACGTGGAGCGCGACCGGGACGGTGCGCAGGCCGTAGGAGATGCCGCCGGGCCCGGTCGTCTCCTGGCCGAGCAGGCCCAGGTCGAGCGCGACCCGCTCGTCGGCGGTGCGCCCGGCCAGGCCGCCGACCCGGATGGCGGAGAAGACGAACGCGGAGTCGCGCAGCGCGGTGTCCAGGTCGGTGGTGGTCAGGACCTCCGGCGGGTCGTCGTGCCCGGCGGCGAGCTGGCCGAGCACGTGCCGGATGGCCTCCAGCCGGTCCGGCGACACGTCGTACAGGACCACCTGCTCCACGCGCGGCTTGGCGGTCTCGCGCAGCAGCGCGCCGTACACGAGCGGGACCCGGAAGCCGCCGCCCCCGAGAACGGCCAGTTTCATCGATACCCTTTCACGTGAGCAGGACCTCGGCGCCGGCGGCGGCGCAGGTGCGCAGCGTCGCCTCGTCGGCGCCCTCGTTGGTGACGATCACATCGATGTCGTCGGGCCCGCACACCCGCAGCGCGCCGGTGCCCGGGAACTTGTGCCGGTCGACGAGCAGCACCACCTGGCCCGCCGCCGCGATCATGGCGCGCTTCAGCGGCACCTCGGCGAGCGTGGTGTCCACGAGCTGCCCGTCCGGCCGCACGCCGCTGGCGCCCAGGAACACGCGGTCGGCGACCACCTGGCTCAGGGCCGCCTCGGTCAGCACCCCGACCAGCGAGTGGTACGGCCGGCGCACCATGCCGCCGAGCAGCAGCAGCTCGACCTCCGGGTCGGAGCGCAGCACGTCGAGCACGGCCAGGCTGGAGGTGACCACGGTGACGCGGCGCCCGCGCAGCCGCCGGGCCAGCCGCATCGTCGTCGTGCCGATGTCGAGCAGGACCACGTCGCCGTCGGAGACCAGCTCGGCGGCGCGCACCGCGACCGCCTCCTTGTCCAGCTCGTCCACCTCGGCCACCTCGGCGAACGGCCGGTCGGCGTCGGCGTCGACGCTGACCTCGCCGTCGAGGAGCAGGGCCCCGCCGCGGACGCGCCGCAGCGTGCCGTCGCGGTCGAGCACCTCGAGGTCCCTGCGGATGGTGGACGGGCTCACGCCGAGCTGGCTGGCGAGATCGCTGACACTGGTGGCGCCTGAAAGTCGGACCCGGCGCATGATCTCGGCATGCCTGAGGCGCTGAAGCACGGCGCGAGTCTATCAGTCAAAAACGCGCAGGAGTATGCAGCTTTGACCAAAAACTCTCAGGGGAAGACTTGAAGTGCGCGAGCAAACGTGCAAGATTGCGCACATCTCGATATGTGTCGGGGAGGACTCATTCCCGTGTCTAATCAGGTCTACGACCCTCTCGCCGCCGAGCGCACCCCGGAGGGGCCGCAGTTCGACGTCTTCCTGGCGGGCACGGTCTTTCTGGACATCGTCTTCACCGGTCTGCCCGCGATGCCCGCCGCCGGAACCGAGATCTGGGCGGAGGGCATGGGCTCATGCCCTGGCGGCATCGCCAACCTCGCCATCGCGACCAGCCGGCTGGGCCTGCGCACCTCGCTGGCCGCCGCGTTCGGCGACGACGACTACGGCGACTTCTGCTGGCGCACGCTCGAGGAGCAGGAGTCGGTGGACCTGTCCAGGTCGCGGCGGTTCGAGCACTGGCACTCGCCGGTGACGGTCTCCATGGCGGTCGACCGCGACCGCAGCATGGTGACGCACGGCCACCCCTCGCCCCTGCCGGCCTCGGAGATGATCGGCAAGCCGCCGCAGTCCAAGGCGGTGATCGTGACGCTGTCCACCGACGATCCGCTCGACTCGCCGGACAGCCCGTGCAACTGGGCCGAGCTGGCGCGCCGCGACGGCTCGCTCATCTTCGCCGACGTGGGCTGGGACCCCTCGGGGGCCTGGTCGGCATCCCTGCTGGACCAGCTCGCGCTCTGCCACGCGTTCATGCCCAACGCGGTCGAGGCGATGGCCTACACCGGCGCCGACACCCCGCGCGACGCGCTCTACGCGATCGCCGACAAGGTGCCCGTGGCCGTGGTGACCGACGGGGCCAACGGCGCCATGGCCATCGACTCCGTCAACGGCGAGGAGGCGTTCGTGCCCGCTCCGCGGGTGACGGCGCTCGACCCGACCGGCGCGGGCGACGTCTTCGGCGCGGGGTTCGTGCTCGGCACGCTGTCGCGCTGGCCGCTGTCCGACCGCCTGGCGTTCGCGCAGCTGTGCGCGGCGCTGGCGGTGCAGCAGTTCGGCGGCTCGCTCGCGGCGCCCGGCTGGGGCGACATCGCCGACTGGTGGCACGAGGTCCGCGACTCGGCCGACCACAGCGGCGCCTACGGCAACTCGCTGGCCCGCCGCTACGCCTTCCTCGACAAGCTGGTGCCCGCCGTGCCGGTGGGCGCCGTGCGCCGCGCGGCCGCGACCATCGCCCGGTACGCCGACGTCGGCCCCAAGGTTTCCACCACGCGGCCGAACCAACCCGAGGACGAGGGCCCCGACACGCCTCGCGTGCCGGCGCAAAAGGAGTAACACCATGAACCCCCCGCTCCGAGCGCTCGCGGTGCTCGCCGCCAGCGCCCTTGCCGTGACCGCGTGCGCCCCCGGATCCTCCGCCCCGCCGTCGGCGACCTCCGCGCAGCCCTCCGCCTCCGCGGTGCGCACCGACGCCGCGGCGCTCGGCAACGTCACCCTCACGATCTGGGACCAGGAGGTACGCGGCGGGCAGGCCGCCCAGATGAAGCAGCTCAACGACGCCTTCCAGGCGAAATACCCGAACATCAAGATCAACCGGGTGAGCCGCTCCTTCGACGACCTCAACACGACCCTGCGCCTGGCCCTGAGCGGCAACGAGCCGCCCGACATCGTGGAGGCCAACAACGGCCGCTCCTCGATGGGCGCGTTCGTCAAGGCCGGGCAGCTGCGCCCGCTGGACGCCTACGCCGAGGCGTACGGGTGGAAGAAGCGCTACCCGCAGTCGGTGCTGCGCTATTCGAGCTACAGCGCCGACGGCAAGATCTTCGGCGAGGGCAACCTGTACGGCCTGCCGCAGGTCGGCGAGGTCGTCGGCATCTTCTACAACAAGGCCAAGCTGACCAAGCTCGGCCTGCGGCCGCCCGCGACGTGGGCCGACTTCGACGCCGCGCTGGCCAAGGCCAAGACCGCCGGCGAGGTGCCGATGCAGCTGGGCAACCTCGACAAGTGGCCGGCCATCCACGTGTTCGGCACGGTGCAGAGCCGCGGCGTGCCCGCCGACCAGATCAGCACGCTGGCCTTCGGCCGCAAGGGCGCCTCGTGGAACACGCCGGAGAACACCAAGGCCGCCGAGGAGCTCGTCGGCTGGGTCGACAAGGGCTACTTCAACAAGGGCTTCAACGGCCAGGGCTATGACCCGGCGTGGCAGGCGTTCGGCAAGGGCGAGGGCGTCTTCCTGATCGGGGGCACCTGGCTGCTCGCCGACCTGCAGAAGGCGCTGGACAAGGACCTGGGCTTCATGCTGCCGCCGGGCGCCACGGCCGACGCTGCGCCCGTCGCGACCGGCGGGACCGGGCTGCCGTTCGCGATCACGGCCAAGAGCGCCAACCCCGACGCCGCGGCGGCGTACATCGACTTCATCACCAACGCCGACGCGATGAAGGTGCTCACCACCACGGGCAACCTGCCGGTGGCCGACACCGCGCAGCAGAGCGTCCCGGCGGGGCCGCAGCAGGACGTCTTCACCGCGTTCGGCACGGTCACGGCCAAGGACGGGCTGGTGCCGTACCTCGACTACGCCACCCCGACGTTCGCCGACACGCTGGGCGCGGCGCTGCAGGACCTGCTGGCCAAGAAGCAGACCCCGCAGGAGTTCCTGGCCACGCTGGAGAAGGACTACAAGACCTTCGTCGAGAGCAACGGGTGAGCCCACCGATGACCGGGGGCCGGCCTCCGGGAGAGCCTCGCCGCGTCGCCTACCTCTACCTGCTGCCGGCGTTCGCCGTCTACGCGGCGTTCCTGCTCTATCCGATCGGGCGCGCGGTGCAGCTGTCCCTGTACGACTGGGACGGCCTGTCTCTCGGCCGCTGGGTCGGCCTGGACAACTACCTCGCGATCGTCTCCGACGAGGGGCTGCGGGCGGCCTTCGGCCACGCGCTGGTGCTGGTCGTGTTCTACGCGGCCGCGCCGCTGGCCATCGGGCTGGGGCTGGCCGCGATCCTCAACCACGCCAAGGTGCGCGGCCTCGGCTTCTTCCGCACGGTGGTGTTCCTGCCGCAGGTGGTGGCCATGGTCGTGGTGGCCGTGGCCTGGCGGCGGGTCTACGCGCCCGACGGCACGCTCAACACCCTGCTCGGCGCGCTCGGGCTGGACTCGCTGACGCGGGGCTGGCTGGGCGACTACACGTTCGCGCTGCCCGCGGTCGGGGTGGTGGGCACGTGGTTCGAGACCGGGCTGGTGACCGTGCTGCTGCTGGCCGGGATGAGCCGCATCCCCGGCGAGCTGTACGAGGCGGCGCGGCTGGACGGGGCGGGCGCGGTCAGGGAGTTCTTCGCGGTCACGCTGCCGTCGGTGCGCGGGGAGATCGCCGTCGCGCTGACGCTGACCGTGATCGCCGCGCTGCGCACGTTCGACCTGGTGTACGTCACGACGCGCGGCGGGCCCGGCGACTCGACGTCGGTGCCGTCGTACGAGGTCTACCACCGGGCCTTCGGGCTCAGCCAGATCGGCTCGGCCGCGGCCATCGGCGTCACGCTCACCGTGGTCATCTTCGTGATCTCGTTCGGGATCAACCGGTTCGCCGACAGGAGGGTGTCGTGATCTCGCGGGGCGAGCGGGTGGCCAACTACGTGATCCTGTCGGCGTTCGCCGCCTTCGCGCTCTTCCCCATCGTGTCGATCCTGGCCGCCGCGCTCGGCCCCGCCGACAGCGGGGACACCTCCGGGCTGGGCAACTTCGCGGCGGCGTGGGAGATCGGGCGGTTCGGGACGTACCTGCGCACCAGCCTGGCGGTGTCGTCGTTCGTCGTGGTCGTGAGCGTGGTGCTGTCGATCCTGAGCGGGTACGCGTTCGGCACGATGCGCTTTCGCGGCCAGTCGGTGCTGTTCTACCTGTTCATGCTCGGGATCATGATGCCGAGCGAGGCCATCGCGGTGCCGCTCTACTTCGACCTGCGCTCGCTCGGCCTGATCGACACGTTCTGGTCGGTGGCGCTGCCGCAGGTGGCGCTGTCGGTGGCGTTCGGCACGTTCTGGATGCGGGCCTACTTCCGGGCCTCCAACCGGGCCATCGTCGAGGCCGCCCGCATCGACGGCGCCTCGACGTGGCGCATCCTGTGGCAGGTGCTGGTGCCGCCGGCCCGGCCCGCCGTCGTCACGCTGACCGTGCTGGTCTTCATGTGGACGTGGAACGAGTTCCTCATCCCGCTGATCATGGTGACCAGCGAGTCGCTGCGCACCGCGCCGCTGGGTCTGGCATTCTTCCAGGGCCAGTACACCTCCGGCTTCACCCTGCTGGCCGCCGGCTCCGTCATCGTCGCGACCCCGGTCGTGATCTTCTACTTGTTCCTCCAGCGCCACTTCGTCCGCGGGCTGCTCCAAGGGGCGGTCCGCGAGTAACTGTTCCGGAGGTCCCATGCGTAAACGCCTGTCGCTGGTGCTGGCCGCCACGGTCGCGCTCGCCCTTTTACCCGCCGTTCCCTCCGAAGCCTCCACAGCCCCCACCAACGGCGCTCCCGTGGACCTCGACGCGCTGTTCGTCGGGGCGCACCCCGACGACGAGGCGTTCAGCCTGTCCACGCTCGGCCAGTGGAACGAGGACCACCGCGTGCGCACCGGCGTCGTCACCGTCACCCGGGGCGAGGGCGGCGGCAACGCCGTCGGGCCCGAGGAGGGTCCGGCGCTCGGCCTGCTGCGCGAGTCCGAGGAGCGGGCGGCGGTCGGCAAGGCGGGCGTGCGCGAGGTGTTCAACCTCGACGACGTCGACTTCTACTACACGGTGAGCGCGCCGCTGACCGACCAGATCTGGGGCGCGGACACCCTGGAGAAGGTGGTGCGGGTGGTCCGCCAGACCAGGCCCGAGGTCATCCTGACCATGGACCCGGCGCCCTCCCCCGGCAACCACGGCAACCACCAGCAGGCGGCGCGGCTGGCCGTGCAGGCGTTCTACGCGGCGGCCGACCCCAAGGCGTTCCCCGAGCAGATCACCCGCGAGGGGCTGCGCCCGTTCGCGCCGGCCCGGCTGCTGCTCGGCGGCGGGCGCGGCACCTCCCAGACCGGCCCGTCCTGCGCCTCGACCTTCCGCCCGAACAACCCCGCGCAGAACGTGTACGGCGTGTGGGGCGGACGCGCCTCCCAGGCCCAGGGCAGGACGTGGGCCGCGATCGAGCGCGACGCCCAGCGCACGTACGCCTCCCAGGGCTGGGCCGTCTTCCCCGACGTGCCGTCGGACCCCAACCAGCTCGGCTGCGACTTCTTCACGCAGGTGGACTCGCGGGTGCCGTTCCCGGAGCCGGGCAGCGCGGCGGCGGCCGCGCCCACGGCGATCCTCGACGGCGCGCTGACCAGGGCGAGCGGGGCGGTCCCACTGGGGACCCTGTTCGGGCTGCGCACCAGCACGTTCGACGTCCGGGCCGGCACGCCGTTCACCGTCAAGGTCAGCGCGACCGCGCCGTCCCGCGAGCCGCTGGGCCGCTCGTCGGTGACGCTGGGCGTGCCCGCGGGCTGGCAGGTCAGCGGCTCGGGTGACCTGGGCAGGCTCTCCGCCGGGCGGAGCGGGACGGCGACGTTCACCGTCACCCCCACCGCGGGCACCCCCACCACGGGCACCCCCGCCGCGGGCACCGGGCGGGCGCGCGTCTCGGCCACGCTGGCCACCGAGCGGGGCCGCGGCTACACCGACCGGCAGGTCGAGATCAGCCCGCCCGTACGGGCCGGGCAGCAGCTCCTCCCCCAGGTCGCCCAGTACGAGAAGTGGACCTCCGAGGTCGGCGTGCCGCAGCTGCGCGGCATCGTCACCCCCGTGCTCACCCTGCCCTCCGGCGGGTCCCGGCAGGTCGGCGTCGTGGTGACCAACGTCAGCGACGCCGCCAGGTCGGGGACCGTGCGGGTGGACCTGCCCGCCGGGTTCACCGCGGACCGCGTGGAGGCGCCCTACAGCGACCTGGCCGCCGGGGCCTCGACGACGGTGCCGTTCACCGTCACGAACTCCGACCCCTCGCTGAAGACGTCCAACCAGGGCGGCGACTACGCCTACACCATCAGCGTGGACGGCGCGGTCGCGAGCAAGCCGGCGCTCGAACTGGTCCCGGCGACCTCCGTACCGCAGGCGTCGCCCACCGTGGACGGCGTGGCGGGCGACGGCGAGTATCCGGGTCCCGCCCTCGACATCTCGCGGCTGTGGGAGGGCACGGCCTGCTCGTCCGCGGCCGACTGCTCCGGCACGGCGAGGCTGGCCTGGCACGACGACACCCTCTACCTGCTGGTCCAGGTGCAGGACGACGTGCTCGGCACCCGGCTGGCCGCCGCCGACTGCAAGCGGCACTGGCGTACGGACTCGGTGGAGGTCACGCTCGACCCGCGCGGCGCCTCCGAGAACACCTCGACCACCTTCAAGGCCGCGGTGCTGCCGGTGACCGCCGGTTCTGATGTCGCCGGGTCCGCGACGACTCCCGATGTCGCCGAGTCCGCGACGACTCCCGATGTCGCCGGGTCCGCGACGACAGGCCCGCCGTGCTTCCTGCGGGACGCCGACAACCGCCAGGGCCCGGGCGAGCAGACCGCGCCCGGCATGCGGGTGGCCTCGAAGGTCGCCTCGGGCGGATACACCGTGGAGATGTCGATCCCCCTGGAGCTCGTCCCCGGCTCCGTCGACCCCGCCCACCTCGGGCTGAACATCCTCGTGTACGACTCCGACACCCAGGACAAGACCGGCCAGACCCGGATCGGCTGGTCGACGCGGGGCGGCGTGCAGGGCGACCCGTACCGGTGGGGCGTGGCCTCCCTGGCCGGCTACCAGCCGCCCGCGGACCGGCCGGTGCCCGACCCGGTGATCCCCGACAGCGCCCTGTCCAGCCTGGACTCGCCGCAGTCGCTGGAGCAGGCGGTCCGGGTGCACGTCCCGCTCGCGGGCGGCCCGCCGGCCAAGGAGTCGGAGAGCGGCTGGGCCGTCTCCGCCGGCCCCGGACAGGAGGGGGTGAAGGTGACGCTGCGGGCGAACGCGGCCGGTAAGGCGCACCTGTTCGTCCGCGACGGCCAGGGGACGGCGGGCAGCCGCGTCGTCACGGTGTCCCGCAAGGGCGTCACGACCGTCACCGTGCCCCTGACCCGCGCCCTGGCCGCCAACGCGGCGGTGGTGGCGGGCTGGGAGGCACCGGGCGGCGGCACCGCGGCCTCGCAGGTGAAGGTCCGCTGAAGCAGGGCTGCCCGCCTCCCTCGCAGGGGGCGGGCAGGCCACCCCTGATCGCTCGCGGCGGGCTCCGTTTCGATAGATTCGTCCCTCGGTGACCGACCGAAGGAGCCTCGTGACCATTCCCGAACTGACCGACGTCCACGCGGCGTGGCTGCCGCCCGAGGCGTTCCGGGCGATCGGTTCCCGCCGTACCCTCGTGCGGGCCGACGGGCCGCTCGCCGAGACCGTGCGGGCGGAGGTCGAGCAGGCCCGCGCCCGGTACGGCAGCGCCGCCGACGGCCCGTACGACCTGGTGCTGAGCCTGGACGCGGCCGAGAGCGCGGACGGGTACGCCATCGCGCGGCGGGACGGCGTGACGACGGTGACCGGCGGCGATCCGGTCGGGCTGCTGTACGGGTTCTTCCACGTCGTACGGCTCGGCGAGGCCGCGTTCGGGGCCGACAGGGAGACGGAGCACCACCGGCCCGCGATGCGCAGGCGCATGCTCGACCACTGGGACAACATCGACGTGCACCCGGTGATGGGCCAGGTCGAGCGCGGTTACTCGGGCGGGTCGATCTTCTGGGACAAGGGCGCCCTGCGCGCGGACCTGACCCGGGTGCGGGCCTACGGGCGGCTGCTGGCCGCCTCCGGCGTCAACGCGGTCGCGATCAACAACGTGAACGTGCACGCCACCGAGGCCCACCTGCTGACCGACCGGCTCGGCGAGGTGGCCGCGATCGCGGCCGAGCTGCGCCCGTACGGGATCCGCGTGCACCTGTCGGTCAACTTCGCCTCCCCGATCGCCCTCGGCGGCCTGTCCACCGCCGACCCGCTCGACGAGGGCGTGCGGGCGTGGTGGGCGCGGACCACCGAGCAGGTGTACGCGACGATCCCCGATTTCGGCGGGTACGTGGTGAAGGCCGACTCGGAGGGCCAGCCGGGGCCGTTCGCGTACGGGCGCACCCACGCCGACGGCGCGAACATGCTCGCCGAAGCCCTGGCCCCCTTCGGCGGGGTCGTGCACTGGCGGGCCTTCGTCTACAACCACCGCCAGGACTGGCGCGACCGCTCGACCGACCGCGCCCGCGCCGCCTACGACCACTTCGCCCCGCTCGACGGCCGGTTCCTGGACAACGCGATCCTGCAGGTCAAGCACGGCCCCATGGACTTCCAGACGCGCGAGCCGGTCTCCCCGGTGATCCTGGAGATGCGGGGCACCCGCCTGGCGGTGGAGCTGCAGGTGACCCAGGAGTACACCGGCCAGCAGCGGCACGTCTGCTACCTGGCCCCCATGTGGAGCGAGATCCTCGCGTTCGAGAACGTCGCCGAGGCGGGCGACCTGGTCGCGGTCTCCAACGTGGGCGACGACCGCTACTGGACCGGCCACCCGCTCGCGCAGGCCAACCTGTACGCGTTCGGCCGCCTGGCCTGGGACCCGGGCCTCGACCCGGCCGCCGTCCTCGACGAGTGGATGGACCTCACCTTCGCCTGGCCCGGCGAGTCGCTGCGGCGCACCCTGCACGCCATGATGGACGGGTCGTGGCGCACGTACGAGCGCTACACCGCGCCGCTCGGCGTCGGCTTCATGGTGCGCCCCGGCCACCACTACGGCCCGGACGTGGACGGGTACGAGTACACGCCGTGGGGCACGTACCACTTCGCCGACCGCGACGGCGTGGGCGTGGACCGCACGCGCGCCACCGGCACCGGCTTCACCGGCCAGTACCCGCAGCCGTGGTCGGACGTCTACGAGTCGCTCGAGCGCTGCCCCGACGAGCTGCTGCTGTTCTTCCACCACGTCCCGTACGGGCACGTGCTGCACAGCGGCTCGACGGTCATCCAGCACATCTACGACACGCACTTCGCGGGGGCGGACGAGGCGGCCGAGACGCGGCTGCACTGGGAGAAGCTCGCCGGCGCCGTGGACCCGGACCTGTACGCCCGGGTCAAGGAGCGGCTCGACGAGCAGGTCCGCTGCGCCGAGGAGTGGCGCGACCAGATCAACGCCTATTTCTTCCGCAAGTCAGGCGTTCCCGACGCGCGCGGCAGGCACATCCCCTGAGGGGCGTCCGGCGAACCGCCGGGCGACGGCGGTGACCGCCGCGAACAGCACGGGCAGGGCGACGATCGCGGGCCACGGCACGTCCGGCACGACGTCGGGCATGACGCTCCCGCCCTGCCAGGCGCGCACGAGCGGGGGCAGCGCGGCGTAGCAGAGCCCCAGCCCCGCCAAGGTGCCCCCGGCGGCGTGCCATAGATTCCCCCAACGGCCCGCGGCGGCGGAGCGGAGCAGGAGGCCGGCCGCGGCCACCAGCCCCAGCGCGATCGCCACGCCCAGCGGAGCGGGCGACGGAGCCGCCGGATCCAGCGAGTCGATCACCGTGACGTCCCATCCGGACCTGGCCACCGCCGCACGGATCCCCCTCCCGTCGCCGTCCACGGCGAGCCACCAGTCGGTGGCGGGCAGCGGCGGCCGCGCCGCGGCCAGGTTCCAGGCCTGCAGGGTCTGCCAGTCCACGAGGACTCCGGCCGAGTCGGGAGCGGCGCCGGGCATGCGCTCGACGACACCGGCGAGCTCGACCTGGAGCGGTCGCCGTCCGAGCGAGATGGTGCCGGTCCGGCCCGTGGCGAGCTTCGCCGAGGCTGCCAGATCGGCGGTGAGCACGATCGGCACCGGCCGGGCCGGGGAGGCGTTCAGCGGTACGGGCCGCACGACGACCGCGCCGTCCTTCACCTTCAGCGAGAACAGCCCCGTATCGCCTTCCGCGCCTTCCGACCAGCGCTGGCCCGCGGGCAGGGTCAATTCCCGGCCGTCGGCGCGCAACGCGGTTACGGTCGTCACATGGGGGGAGTCGTCGGTGGCGTCGCCGAGGAACCCCCGGACCGACAGCGGGTAGGCGATCCTCCCGTCCCGGCCGGCCAGGCCGGCCAGGTCCACGTCCGCCTTCGCGGAGCCTTCGCGCGGTGGTGCGACCGGCAGGTCGTGCCAGACGCCGAGCGCGTCGGAGACCACTACGCGCAGCCGCAGGGAGCCGTCGGACGGCTCCGCCTCGACGGTCAGCGTGCGCGGTTGACCGGGAAGCGGCAGGGCGCCGATCTCGGGACGGCCGGCGACCATCGTGGCCGCCACCTGCGTAACCGTCCGGTCCGACAGGTCGGGCCGCAGCCTGACCACCTCGCCGAGGAGGTCGGCGTCGACGCCGAGGAGCGTGCTGTAGCGGAGGTCGACGTCGACGCGATCGCGGTGGCCGGGCACGACGGCGCTGACCCCGGGCAGCGCGGTGAAGGCGGCGCCCCGGCCGAGGACGCCCGGCTCGCCTCCCGCCGGCGGGCCGGTCAGCCGCACGTCGGCGCCGGCCTGGTGACGGGCCTGATCCAACTGCGAGGAACGCCAGGTCGTGGCAGCGCAGATCGCGAGGACGGCGATCGCGGCGGCGATCCCCGAGGAGAGCGCCCGTATCCCCGGCCTCGGTATCTCGGCGACCAGGCACACGACCGCGACCAGCGCCATCGAGATCGCCACCAGGAGCGTTCCCGGCAGGTCCGGCAGCCGTAATCCCGCGGCCCGCCACCACGGCGCGGCCTCCGCCAGGGACAGCAGCAGGCGGGCCACGAAGGGGGCGAAGAACGCGCAGCCCATGACCACCGCCGCCGTGCCCAGGGCCCGGCCTGCACGGCTGGGCCTGGGCGCGAGGAGCAGCGCCAGGGCCAGGAGCGCCGCCACGCCCAGGACGGTCCAGCGGGCGGCCTGCGAGGCGGCCTCGATCCGGGCCAGCGTGCCGGGGAGCGCGCCGGCCGGCGTGCAGTCGGGGCAGCCGTTCTCCTTGAACCGTTCGCGCAGGTCCGGCAGCCGGGCGGCCGCCGCACGCAGCCGCTCGGCCGGCAGGCCGCGCAGGTCGGGCACGACGGTCCAGGTGGCGTCGACCGTTTCGGCGAAGCGGTCGAGGAACGTGGCCTGGTCCACCATGAGCGGGCCGTAGGTGGTGTATCCCTCCCTCTCGACGCCCCGGCCGAGCATCGGGTCGCCGGCCCAGCGCGGCCCGTACGGGTCGTCGGGCACGAACACCCCGGTGATCTTGACCCGTACCGGCTTGGCGTCGATCCGGCCGACCGTGGTGAACACCTGCCCGGGCGTGAAGCCGGTGAGCGAGGCGGCGGCCCGGGAGATCGCCGCCTCGACCGGCTCGGTGCGCGACCGGGGCCAGGAGCCGCCGATCAGGCGCGCGTGCTGCTGGTACCCGTCGAGACTGCCGAACCTGAGCCGCTCCGGCCGCCGGTACCTCAGCTTCTCCTGGCCCGGCATCGCGTAGCCGTCCGAGCGGAGCAGGGTGGTCACCTCGGTGGCCGCACCGCCGAAGGCCAGAGCGGTCTGTGCCCGCACGACCCGGTCGAACGTGGCGAAGTTCCCGGCGTTGATCACTCCGGCGACCGTGACACCGACGTCCTGAGGGGAAGCCGTCTCCACGGCACGCCGCACTTCGGCGTCACCCAGAGTTGTGGCACACATGCCGAGGCCGGCGAACACGGTGGCGACCAGCAGGCACACCACGCCCAGCCGCAGCGCCGGCGGCACGCCACCGCCGCCTTCCCCAACTCTCATGACCAGCCCTTCGGTTGCCGCGGTTGTTCAGATGATCACCTTGGCAGCCGGACGGCGGCGGTGGCCAGTCCTAGGCGGTGAAGCGCTCGCGGACCTCGTCGATCATGGGGCGGCTGTTCCACAGCAGCGCCGCGGCGAACGCCGAGGCCAGCAGGGCGGGCGCCAGCTCGGTGGCGACCATCGTGAGGCCGCCCGCCACGATCAGCAGGGACGCGTTGCCGAAAGCGGCCTTCGGGTGGCGCATGAGGAAGTACGAGGCCAGCCGCGCCACGTCCACCGCCCGGAAGGCGAACAGCGACGTGATCACCAGGGCGTTGGCGGCCCACAGCATCGCCGCCAGCGCGACGAGCACGAGCAGCACCGCCCACCACCCCGGGACGCCGGCGACGGCGAAGTTCGCCAGGTTTGTCCCGACGACGGCCAGCGCGACGAGCCACGGCACCCAGATCGTCAGCACGCCGCGCACGTTGGCCTTGTAACCGCGCCAGAACGCCGCCGCCGGATGGAGGTCGGTCAGGTCCCGGCTGCGGTGGCGCAGCGCGTAGAGGGCGGCGGACAGCGCGGGGCCGAGCGGCAGCGCGCAGGCCGCCACCAGCGGCACGTTGGCGGCGTCGGCGCCGAGCAGGGTCAGCGCGATCAGGCCGGGCGCGGTCGCGACCAGGAACAGGCCCTCGACCACCAGCAGGCTGTAGATCAGCGTGGCGGCCCGCGAGAGCGGCCCCTCGCCGAACCGCCGCCGCGCCGACACCTCGCTCATCGAATACCTCCGAGTTGGCCTTCCTTGCCGAGGTGTCCAGCGTTCCGCTCCAACAGGCCCTGCGACACCTGCAAGCGGCGTTTGCGAACTTCTTCGCCAAGCGGGCCAAGTATCCGACGTTCAAGTCCCGCAAGAAGTCGCGGGCGAGCGCCCAATACACCCGAAGCGCGTTCCGCTGGCGCGACGGCCAGCTCACGCTGGCGAAGATGAACTTGGACGCGGGGATCACTGCGCTGGTCACGCTGTCCACCGGCGAGAAGGTCGTCAACCCCCGACATGAACGCCGCGACCGGCGCAAGCTCGCCAAGGTCCAGCGTGAGCTCGCCCGCAAGGCGAAGGGCTCGAACAACCGAGCCAAAGCCCGGATCAAGGCGGCGCGCGTGTACGCGCGGATCACCGACCGGCGCCGGGATTTCCTGCACAAACTGTCCACCCGGCTTGTTCGCGAGAACCAAGTGATCGCCGTGGAGGACCTGACAGTCCGCAACATGGTCAAAAACCGCCGGTTGGCCCGCGTCATCTCGGACGCGAGCTGGCGGGAGTTGCGGTCGATGCTGGAGTACGAGGCCGCCTGGTACGGGCGGACGCTGGTGGCGGTGGACCGCTGGTTTCCCTCCTCCCAGCTGTGTTCGGCGTGCGGCGCGCTGGCCGGAAGCATGCCGCTGACCATCCGGGAGTGGAGATGCGCCTGTGGTGTGGTCCACGACCGGGACGTCAACGCTGCCAAGAACGTGCTCGCCGCCGGGCTGGCGGAGAGCTGAAACGCCTGTGGAGCTGATGTAAGACCTCAAGAGGAGTCCTCCTCGGCGGGCGATCGGTGGTGAAGCAGGAAGCCCAACCCGTGAGGGTTGGACTCCCCTCGCTTGCGGGAGAGAGGAAGTCAACGGCTCTCCTCTCCCCGGCCCGGCCCGGGCCCCGCGGGTCGGTCAGCCGTGGTCCTTCTTGAAGCGCTCGTAGGCGGTGTTGACGAGGTTGATGTAGGAGGTCATGTTCTTGGCCTCCAGCTCCTTGACGTAGGCATCCCACTCGCTCAGGTCACGCTCGCCGAGGACGAACTTGAGCGTCTGCTGGGTGACGTAGTCCTTCAGCGGCGTCTCCCACAGCGTGGCCTGCTCGCGCTCCTCGTCGTTGAACGGGTGCGGCGGCTCGACCGGGACGGCCTTCCTGGCGTTCATCACGTCCTGGAAGGCCAGCTCCTCCTCGGAGAAGGTGGAGTTCAGCAGCTTGGTCGTGCCGCCGTAGGCGAACACGCCGTTGGAGAAGCCGAAGTCCTTCTGCAGGTGCTTGGGCGCGCCGGGGTTGAGGCCGACGAAGTCGATGTCCTTGGCGAGCTTGAATGCGCCCGAGGCGTCCTTGGTGTACGTCGTGCCCTCGACGCCCCACTTGGCGAACTCCTCGCCCTGGTCGGAGTACCAGAGCCAGTCGATGAACTGCATCATGGCGACGAAGTTCTTGTTCTCCAGCGCCTTCTTGGAGATCATGACGCCGTTCTCGAGCCGGGTGCCGATCTTGGAGTCGCCGACCGGGCCCATCGGCACCGGGATCTTGGCGACCTTCGCGCCGGGCACGAGCTTGGTCAGCGTCGGGCGGTAATCGTTGACGATCGACTGCGCGTTCGCGCTGATCACGAACGACTTGCCGGAGTTGAACTTCTGCTTGGCCTGCTCGTCCTGCTGGGTGAAGCTCTCCGGGTCGAGCAGCTTCTCCTTCACGAGCTTGTTCAGATACTCCAGCATCTGCTTGTACTGCGGCATCGCGCCGGTGTAGACGAACTTGCCGGCCGTGGCGTCGAAGGTCGCGTGCTGGTACTCCCAGCCGCCCTTGGCGCCGTAGGCCTGGGCGACGAGCTTGAACAGGTTGCCGCCGGGCGTGGGGACGCCGAACCGGTCGGTCATCGGGTAGAGGTCCGGATATTCCTTCTTCAGCGCCTTGAGCACGGTGTACAGCTCGTCCCAGGTCTTCGGGACCTCCAGCTTGTGCTTCTCCAGGATGTCGGTCCGCACCGCCAGCGAGTAGTCGACCCAGACCTCCTCGTGGAGCCCCGGCAGCAGGTAGATGCGGCCGTCGGCCTGGCGCAGCGTGTCCAGCTCCGGCTCCATCTTCCACTTGGCGACCTTGTCCTTGAAGTTGGGCATCAGGTCGAAGTAGTCGCTGACCGGCAGGATGGCGCCGGAGGAGACGAACGCCTCCTCGGCCGGGTGGTAGGTCTTCGGAATGATGAGCGGGGCCTGCCCCGAGCCCACCAGCAGGCCGCGCTTCTTGTCGTAGTCGCTGAGCGGCACCTCCAGCGGCTTGAGCGTCACGTTGGTCCGCTTGGTCAACTCCTGCCAGAACAGCCAGTCGCTCTTGCCCGGGTAGAACGGGTGGTTGTTGTAGAGCACGTCGAACGAGACCGGCTCGGTGGCCTTGAACTGCTGGCCGACGCCGTAGCTGGCCATCGCGCCCGCCTTGTTCGCGGACACGTCGGCGGCCTTCTTCGGAGCCTCGTCCTCGCCACAACCGGCGACGGCCAGAGTGAGCGCACCCAGCCCGAGGAGTGCCTGCCGGCGGGAGATGTGCTGCATGGGGGGATCCTTTCGGAGGGACAGTGGTTAACCCTTGACCGCGCCGAGCATGACGCCCGAGACGAAGTACCTCTGCACGAAGGGGTAGACCGCCAGGATGGGAAGGACGGTGAGCATGATCGTCACCGACTGGATGTTGGCCGCCGCCGCCGACGCCTCGCTGAGCGACGCGCCCGCGGACTCGGCGCCGGTGGCGCCCGCGATGAGGTTGCGCAGGTAGATGGTCACCGGGAACAACTCGGTCTTGTTCAGGTAGAGGAACGCCGTGAACCACGAGTTCCAGAACGAGACCGCGTAGAACAGCACCATCGTGGCGATGACCGCCTTCGACAGCGGCAGCACCACCCGCCAGAGGACGCCGTAGGTGTTCAGGCCGTCGATGGCGGCGGCCTCCTCCAGCTCGTGCGGCAGGCCCTCGAAGAACGCCTTCATGACCAGGAGGTTGAAGACGCTGATGGCGTTGGGCAGGACGATGGCCCAGATGGAGTTGGTCAGCCCGAGGCCGTTGACCAGCACGTAGTTGGGGATCAGGCCGCCGGAGAAGATCATGGTGAAGACGGCGACCCAGATCAGGAACGTGCGGCCCTTGAGGTGCTTCTTGGACAGCACGTACGCGTAGCACGTCGTCAGCAGCATGGCGATCGCCGTGGCCACGACGGTGTAGACAATCGTGTTGCCGTAGTTCGTCCAGAACGTCGGGTCCGACACCACGAGCTTGTAGGTCGTGAGGTTGAACCCGCGCGGGATGAGGTTGACCTGCCCGCCGACGATGTAGCGCTCCTCGCTGAACGAGCGCGCGAGGATGTTGAGGAAGGGATAGAGCGTCACGATCACGACGCCGCTCAGGATGACGGCGTTGACCACCTGGAAGGCGCGGTAGCCACGGGTCTTCTCGACGGTCACCACAGGCTCGTCCCTACTGTGCGGCGGGAGATGAGGTTCGCCGAGAGGATCAGCACCACGCCGACCAGGGCCTCGAACAGGCCGATCGCGGCGGCGTAGCTCAGGTTGCTGGACTCCACGCCCATGCGGTACAGGTACGTGGAGATCACGTCGGCGGTCGGATAGGTCAGCGGGTTGTACAGCAGCAGGACCTTCTCGAAGCCCACGGCCATGAACGTGCCGATGTTGAGGATCAGCAGCGTGATCGCCGTCGGCCGGATGCCCGGCAGGGTGACGTGCCAGATCTGCCGCAACCGGCCGGCGCCGTCCATCCGGGCCGCCTCGTAGAGCTGCTCGTCGATGGTGGTCAGCGCGGCCAGGTAGAGGATGGTGCCCCAGCCGACGGTCTGCCAGACCTCCGACGAGACGAAGATCGTGCGGAACCACTCCGGTTTCTGCATGAACGCGGTGGGCTCCCCGCCGAACACCTTCACGATCTGGTTCACCGGCCCGTCGATGGCCAGCATCTGCATGACGATGCCGGCCACGATGACCATCGACAGGAAGTGCGGCAGGTAGGACACCGACTGCAGGAACCGCTTCACGCGCCGGTTGCGCACCTCGTTGAGCAGCAGCGCCAGCACGATCGGCAGCGGGAAGCAGAACAGCAGGGTCAGCGCGCCGAGGACGAGCGTGTTGGTGAACACGGTCCAGAACGACGGGTCGCTCAGGAACATCTTCACGTACCGCAGGCCCACCCAGCTTTCGCCGAAGATGCTCCCGCCGGGCTCGAACTTGCGGAAGGCGATCACGTTGCCGAGCATCGGGAGGTACCGGAAGATCGCGAAGAACAGCAGCGGCAGGATCGCCAGCGAGTACAGCTGCCAGTCGCGCCGGATCGCGTGCCGCCAGGTGCCGGGTTTGGCCCGTCTGCGCCGGCTGGGCGCCGGCCCCGCGGCCTGCACGCCCTGCGGCGGATTGTCCAACGACGTCGTGCTCATCCCGCTCCTTCCCGTGTGATACGAGCCGTGACCAGCAGGTTCCTGTCGTGCCCGAGCTCGCGCTCGCCGCCGGTCAGGCGCAGGGGCACGGCCGCCACGGCATCGGTCGCCGCGTCCGCGCTGGAGCGCCCGAAGCGCAGCTCGACGTCACCGGGCTCGACGATGCGCCGGCCGCGCACGCCGGTGAACGACGCGGCGTCGGCCGGGACGGTGAACTCCACGCGCGCGGCCTGTCCGGCCTCCAGCGGGACGCGGGCGTAGCCGACCAGCCGCACCACCGGCCTGGTGGTCTGCGCGACCGGGTCGTGCAGGTAGAGCTGGACGACCTCGGCGCCGGCCCGCGATCCGGTGTTGCGGACGCTCACCCCGACGGTGACCTCGCCGTCCACCGGCCACTCGGCCGCGCCCGTGTCGAGGGGCTCCCACTCGAACGTGGTGTAGCTCAGCCCGTGCCCGAACGAGTACGCGGGCGTCGGGTCCACCGACGACACCTGCGTACGGCGCCCGAGCCACGGCGACAGGTAGGTGGCGGGCAGGCCGCCGGCGTCGCGCGGCACGCTGACCGGCAGCCGGCCGGACGGGTTGACGGCGCCGGTGAGCACCTCCGCCAGCGCCTGGCCGCCCCGCTGGCCGGGGAAGAAGCCATAGACGACGGCCGCGGCCGCGTCGAGCTCCGGGCCCAGCGCGTACGGCCGCCCGGACAGCAGCACCAGGACCACCGGGGTGCCGGTCGCGAGCACCGCCCGGACCAGCTCGGACTGCACGCCCGGCAGGCGCAGGTCGGCGGCGTCGCAGCCCTCGCCGGAGGTGCCGCGCCCGAACAGCCCCGCCCGGTCGCCGACGGCGAGCACGCACACGTCGCTCTCCGCCGCCGCGGCGACGGCCGCCGCGATCCCGGAGGCGTCGTCGCCGGTGATCTCACAGCCCGGCTCGTACGCGAGATCGGGGATCAGCGTGCCGAGCGCCTCGCGCAGCGAGAGGAGGTCGAGCCCGAGCCCGTGCTCGGGGTGCGGGCCCACGTGGGCGGGGAAGGCGTAGCAGCCGAGCATCGCCATCGGGTCGTCGGCCACCGGGCCCACGAGGGCCACCCGCCGGCCCGGGTTGAGCGGCAGGAGGCCGCCGGTGTTGCGCACCAGCACGATCGACTCGCGCGCCAGGCGCAGGGCGAGCTCCTGGCTCTCGTCGTCGTCGAGGCGCACGTCCTCGGGTTCGCCGGGCAGCGGCCGCCAGTCCTCGTCGAGCAGCCCGAGCTCGGCCTTCTGCGCCAGCACCCGGCCCAGCGCCCGGTCGACGAGCGCCTCGTCGACCTGTCCCGACTTCACGGCCTCGATCAGCGGGGCGCCGAAGGTGTCCACCGTGGGCAGCTCGACGTCGATCCCGGCCCGTAGCGCGAGCCCGGCCGCGTCCGCGGCCTCCGCCGCGACGCCGTGCAGCTTCTGCAGGAACCGGATGGAGAAGTAGTCGGCGACCACCGTGCCCGCGAACCCCCACTCCTCGCGCAGCAGCCGGGTGAGCAGGCCCTCGTCGGCCGCGGCGGGAAGGCCGTCGATCTCGGCGTAGGAGTTCATCACCGACCGGGCGCCGCCCAGGCGCAGGGCCATCTCGAACGGCGGCAGGATCACGTCCGCCAGTTCCCTGCCTCCCATGTGGGCGGGGGCGAGGTTGCGGCCGCCCCGGGAGGCTGAATAGCCGGCGAAGTGCTTCAGGGTGGCGACGACGCCCGCGCCCTCGATCCCGCGCACGTAGGCCGCGCCGACCGTCCCGACCAGGTAGGGGTCCTCGCCGATCGTCTCCTCGGTGCGGCCCCAGCGGTAGTCGCGGGTGACGTCGAGGACCGGGGCCAGGCCCTGGTGGACGCCGGCGGCCCGAAGGGACCGGCCGATCCGCCCGGCCACCTCCTCGATCAGCTCGGGGTCGAAGGAGGCGCCCCAGCTCAGCGGCGTCGGATAGACGGTCGCGCGCCAGGCGGCGAAGCCGGTCAGGCACTCCTCGTGGACCTGGGCCGGGATCCCGAACCTGCTGGCGGCCACGATCTGGGCCTGCGAGGCGGCCAGCGAGCGAGCGCCGGCGACGGGGTCGACCGGCGCCGTGCCGAACGGGCGGGTCAGCTGGCCCAGCCCGTGAGCGATGACGTCGCTCCACTCCACTCCCGCCATGTCGGCCTGGTGCGGGGCGACGCCTCCCCCTGAGGCGTCGGCGCCGACCCAGACGCCGACGAGCTGGGCGACCTTCTCCTCCAGCGTCATGAGCGGGATGAGCGCCTCGGCCCGCTCGGCGGCAGACAGCCGCGGGTTCCGCCACTTGTCGATTGGTACCTGGCCCCTCATGCCACCCTTTCGGCTCTTAGCCGGCCTGCAGCCGAAACTTTCGAGGAATTCCCGTTAATATTGCGGCAACTTAGGGTCTGGGTTTCGGCGTGTCAAGAGGGTGCAAACTGTTATATTCGTGCTGATCACCGCAGGGTCAGGCCAGCATTCGACGCCCGCATTTCCAGAAAGTTTCCGCACGTACAGATGACAAGTTGCCGTTTCGCCCCGCTCAGGTCAGAGACTTCGTCAGAGTGCGGGCGGCCTGGGTGACGAGCTTGCCGTACTCCCCCCGCAACTCTTCCGGCATGCGGATTGCGGGGCTCTTCGGGTTGCGGGCCGTTCACTCCTGGCGGTAGCGCTCGATCCAGGCGGTGTTCAGCTCGTCGGCCTGGCGCCGGTGGCCGGCCACGATCGCGCGTCCTTCGGGCAGGTCGAGCCCCAGGAAGCCGAGGATCCCCCGGGTCACCCCCGCCGGGTCCGCGTCGAGGTCCTCGTACCGCACCTGGTGCGGCCGCACGCCGCTGGAGGCGAACCACCTCTCCCAGGCCGCGTTGTGCTCCTCGATCCGCTCGATCAGCTCCCTGATGCCGGCCGCGTCGTAGCTGGGCGCCCGCCCGCCCGGCGCGCCGCCGCCGGCCTCGCCGGCGTTGTCGAGGTACCACGTACCGGTCTGCTCGGCGCGCAGCCAGGACACCGCCTGCGCCAGGACGTCGTCGCGCCGCAGGTACACGAACCGCGTGCGGCCGAAGGCCCGTTCCAGCAGCCGCACGTCCTGACCCGCCAGGCCGGGGTGGACCAGCATGAGCCTGGCGACCACGTGGTCCAGCGTCCCCCACATGAGCTTCGCGCCGAACACCCCGTTCTCCGTCCGCCCGGCGGCCAGCGCCGCCCGCAGGTACTCGCCGTAGCCGGCGGCGCTCGGGAGTCCCCAGCGTTCGGCCCACAGCGCCTCGTCGGGCTCCCGGAAGTACGCCTGCGGCCGGCCCGCCGCCGTATACCCACCGGCGTGACCGCCCCTCGACAAATGAGTAGGCCCTACTCATGCCGCCCTGTCCGATCCTGCCTACCTTCAAGGCAGAGATCGTTCCCGAAGGGCAGGAAGAACATGAACAAGACACTTCGCATCGCGGCAACCGCGGTGGTGGCCATGGCCGGGTCGGCCTTCGTGGCCCAGCCGGCCTCCGCGCGGGCGTGCGAGATCCAGCCGTACGGGCTGATCGGCGACTACTGGAGCTCGCTCGGCGGGGAGAGCGCCATCATCGGCTGCGCCACCGACGAGGAGCGAAGCGTGCCGAACCGCAACGGCCGCAGGCAGAACTTCGACGACGGCCAGATCGCCTGGTCGCCGGACCAGGGCCCGAAAATGATCGTCGCGGCCTACTCCGCCAAGATCAACGGCAGGAACGGCCTGGTCTTCCGCTGGGGGCCGAGCACGCCCTTCAACTACGACTACTACCGGGTGACGCTCAGCGGCGGGCTGAAGGGCGAGCTGAAACTGAAGGACCAGCCTCGTACGCGTGGCCGTCTCGTGGTCTACCCCGGCGCGGGGAAGCGGGTCAGTTTCACCGTCATGGGCTGTGACAACAAGTTCCCCTCCGACACCTGCCGCCAGGGGTGGACCATCTGGGTTTCGGCCACCTCCAGCTAGGGTGGGCCCGGCCGGGTCGTGAAAATAAGTTGCAGCATGCGCGCCCCGAAGAAAGCATTCTTGCATGATCCGGGTCGAGGGGTTAACCAAGGTTTTTCGCCGGCCACGCACCTTCCCCGGCCCCTTCGGGGCGTTACGCACGCTGGTCACCCGGCAGTACGAGCACAAGACGGCCGTCGACGACGTCAGCTTCGACATCGACGAGGGCGAGGTCATCGGCTACCTCGGGCCGAACGGCGCGGGCAAGTCCACCACCATCAAGATCCTCACCGGCATCCTCACCCCGACGAGCGGCACCGTGCGGGTCAACGGTCTGGTGCCCTGGCGCAGCCGCTCGGCCAACGCGCGCAACGTCGGGGTGGTGTTCGGCCAGCGTAGCCAGCTGTGGTGGGACCTGCCGCTGATCGAGTCGTTACGGCTGGTGGGCTCGCTCTACGACGTTCCCGCCGCGCGCTTCGAGACGTCGCTGAGCAAGCTGCGCGACCTGCTCGGGCTCGACGAGTTCCTCGACACCCCGGTGCGCCAGCTCAGCCTGGGCCAGCGGATGCGGGGCGACCTGGCCGCGGCCGTGCTGTACGAACCTCCGCTGCTCTATCTCGACGAGCCGACAGTCGGGCTGGACGTGGTGGCCAAGGAGGCCGTACGCGAGTTCATCGTGGAGACCAACCGTGCCGGCCGCACCACCGTCATCCTGACCACGCACGATCTGGCCGACGTCGAGGCGTTGTGCAAGCGGATCATCCTCATCGACCGGGGCCGCGTGCTCTTCGACGGTGCCATCGACGCGCTGGTGAACCAGCCCCGGCGGCTGGTGGTGCTGCTCGAGTCCGGGCCGGAGGAGGTGCGCGGCGCGCCCCGGGACGCCGAGGGGCGCTACGTCTTCGAGATCCACGACGATCTGCCGGGCATGATCGCCTCGATCGCCGCCGAGCACACCATCCGCGACCTGTCGATCGAGGAACCCGCCCTGGAGAACGTGATCAAAGGGATCTACACCCGATGACGCGCGTCGGGTTCCGCCTCGCCCTGGCCTACCGCAGCAACATCATCATGACCTGCGTGACGATGGTCGCCCAGGTGTTCCTGCTGCGCATGATCTGGACCGCCGTGTACGGCTCGCGCCCCGCGGCCGCCGGGCTCACGCTGGAGGCGCTGCTGGCCTACCTCACGCTGGCCAACCTGCAGGCCTTCGCCACCCACACCCTCGTCGCCCGCACCGTCCATCGCCGCATCCGTACCGGGATGGTCTTCTTCGACCTGGCCCGCCCGGTCGGCTACCTGCGGCAGATGGCCGCCTTCCAGGTGGGGAACACCGCGGGCGGGCTGCTGCTGCTCGCCCCGGTCGTCCCCGTGGTCCTGCTGGTCGGCTCGATCACCGTGCCGGTCAACGGCCCGGGCTATGTGATCACCCTGGTGCTCGGGTACGTGATCGCCGTACAGCTGTCGCTGCTGATCAGCCTGATCGGCTTCTGGACCATGGAGACCGGGGCGATCTCGCTGCTCTACCGGCTGGTCAGCCAGTTCTTCGCCGGGACGATGGTGCCGCTCGCCTTCTTCCCCGGCTTCCTGGGCGAACTGGCCGAGATCCTGCCCTTCAAGTACATGGGTTACGTGCCCGCGGCGGTCTACATCGGCCACATCTCCGATATTTCAGGACCTGTGGTGGTTGAGCTCGCCTGGATCGCGGGACTGTGGGGCCTGCTCGGGCTGACCTGGTCCCGGGCCTGCCGAAGGGTGGTGATCCAGGGTGGCTGAGATCCTGCGCGGCCTGCGGCTGTACGTCCTGCTCCAGCGCGCCTCCGCCCGCGGCGCCCTGCAGTACCGCATGAACACCGTGATCGGCGTCCTCAGCGGCGCGATCTGGCAGGGCACCGGATTCGCCTTCATCTGGGTGGTGATGCACACCTTCCCGTCGCTGGCGGGCTGGGGCCTGGCGGAGATCGCCTTCCTCTACGGCCTGCGCCTGACCGCCCACGCCCTGGCCATGATCCCCCTGATGAGCGTGAACGACATCCAGTGGCTCGTCCTCAACGGGGAGTTCGACCGCTTCCTGCTCCGCCCGCTCAACCCCCTCGTCCAGCTCATGGGCAGCCGGATGGGCATCGCCCAGTTCGGCGACCTGCTGGTGGGCGTGACGCTGGTCGCCGTGGCCGGCCAGAACGCGCAGGTCCGGTGGAACGCCTGGCTGATCGCCTTCTGCCTCATGGCGATCGTCGGCGGCGCTCTCATCGAGGCCGCCTTCTTCCTCGCGCTCTGCTCCCTGTCGCTCCGCATGATCGACACCTTCGCCCTGCGGGTCTTCGTCGACGACGTCTTCAGCAAGTTCGGCTCGTACCCGATGAGGATCTTCGGTGGCGTGGTGGAGTGGCTGCTGACGTTCGTGCTGCCGGTCGCCTTCGTGGCGTACGTGCCGGCGAGCGTCGTGCTGGGCAAGATCGCCAACCCTTGGGCCCTGACCGCCCCGCTGGTGGGAGTGATCCTGATCGTGCTGGCGTACCTCGTCTGGCGGCGTCAGCTCGACCATTACCAGAGCGTCGGTCATTGATCAGTAGGAGAAGGCAGGCCACGCCGCTTTCAGGTCGCGCCGCCTTCGGGCCGCGCCGAGCCAGAGGTCCGGGCCGAACACCTCGTAGTGGAGGTCGAGGGGCGCGACCACGGCCGCGATGAGCTCGCCGCGCGCCGCCCGCATGAACGGAACAGGCCCGCACATGTAGACGACCGCGCCCGCCGGGATGTCCACCCCGTCCAGGGACATCCTCCCGGTACGGGGGTGGCCTTCCTCGTACCAGAAGATCCGCTCCCCGCCGGGCAGGGCGTCGGCCAGACGTTCCATGTCCGCGCGCAGGGCGTGGGCGGCCGGGGGGCGGTCGGCGTGCAGCACCAGGACCCGGCGGGTGTCGCCGGTGAGCGCCAGGTGCTCCAGCATCGCGGTGATCGGGGTGCAGCCGATGCCCGCCGAGACGAGCACGAGCGGGGCCTCGCCGCCGTCGAGCGCCACGTCGCCGAACGGCGCGGAAAGGGTCAGTTCGTCCCCCTCCTTGACGGTGGCGTGCAGGAGGCTGGACACCTCGCCGTCGCCGACCCGCTTGGCCGTGATGCGGCGCAGGCCGTCCGCGCCGTGCCCCGGCAGCGTGTACTGCCGGAGCTGGCGGACGCCGTCGGGCATCCGCACCCGTACGCTGACGTACTGGCCGGGCCGGGCGGGCGGGGCCGGCGCGCAGACGCTCCGCTTCGTCGGCGCCTTCACCGATGCCGTGCTGGGCAACTTCGTGTTCGGCCGTTACTTCGACAGCGAACGCAGTCCGCTCGACGACGATTGCGCGACCCTGCACGGAATGTTCCGGTCGGACGCCTTTCCCCTGGCGGACTCCTCGTGGTGCGCCATCGCCGACCCCGCCGTCGGCCCTGCCGCGGCCCTGGTGATCGCCGACTCGAATAGCCTGGACTCCCTGGACTCCCTGGACGCCGTCCTGGCCTGGACCGTCGACCGCCGCTTCTCCTGGCCTGTTCGCTGGGGACGGCTCGACATCGCCGAGAGCGTCGAGGCAGCGTCCGCTCTCCTTCGTCGGATCTGAAAACACCCGCACAGCCGCACACTCCCCGTACGCCGACACGCCCGCACACGGCGACACGCCCCATACGCCGACATGCCCGCATACGGCGACACGCCCTCATACGGCGACCGACGAGCAGGAGATCGCGCACACGGGGATCGCGGACGCCCGCGGGGGCCGTTCAGTCCATGACTGTCGGACATCTGGCCAGGCGGGCGGCGCTCATGCCCTCGACGTCGGCGCGTGCGCACCGGCAGGAACCAATTGCCCGTCGAGCCACCACGGCCCGCGAACCTCACCTGTGTGACAGGAGGCGGTCGACCAGGCTGTCGGCGTAGTCGGGGGTGAGCGGGCCCGCTCCGAACAGGATCCGGATGTACATCGGGGCCAAAATGTGGTCGAGGACGTCCAGGACGTCCGGGGGATGCTCGCTCCTGTCGCGGGCCCGGTCGAGCATGGCCTGGAGCTGGCGGGAGCGTTCGGCGAGGAACGCGTCGCGCGCCCGCAGGCCGTGCTGCCCCGCCGTGGACAGGGCGATGACCAGGCGCAGCACCGCCGGCCCCTCAGGGCCGGTGACGTCGCGGGCCACGTTGGCGGCATAGGCGCGCAGGTCGCCCGCCAGGCTGCCGGTGTCAGGGATCGGCGACTGCGTGGTCAGCCAGGTGATCGCCACGTCCATGAGCAGGGCCTCGAGGTTGCCCCAGCGGCGGTAGACGCTGGTGTCGGCCACACCGGCGCGGGCCGCGACCTCGCCGACAGTGAAGTTCCCGTAGCCGCGTTCGGCGATGAGGTCGGTGACGTCGCGGCCGACCTGGACCGCGCGGCCTGGCACCGCCCCGGCGCCCTGGAGACGAACGTGCGCCTGGGGTTCGGCACCGTGCCGGGGGCGATGGCGGCGCTCATCCACCTCACCGAAGTGCTGGTGCACGGCGTCGACCTGGCACTCGCCACCCACCAGGAGCACCTCGTCGACCAGCGCTCCTGCGAGGAACTGCTGACGGTCATGCGCGGCATGGACTTCGGCGCCTTCCGCCGGCCGGGCATGTTCGGCCCCGAACTGCCCGCTCCGGCCGACGCCACCGCCCACCAGCGGCTCCTAGCCTTCCTCGGCCGCACCGTCACCCTCGAGACCACGCGCTGATCACCAGCGCCGCCGTCACGTCGCGGTGCCGAGCGGCCCCCGACCGGGCCATCACCTGCACAGACGAAGGCACCTCGCAGACAACGGCTGCCACCACCGGCAAGAGGGCCCCGCCCAGGCGAACGGCCCCGCATAGGGAGGAGGGTCCCGCCCAGCCATGAGCCCCCGCCCGGCCAAGCGGGGTCCTGTCCGACCGTGGACGCCCTGCTCCGGCGAGGGATCCCGCTCGCGCGAGGGCCCCGCTCGGGCAAGGGACCCGCCCTCGCACAGCCGACCCCCACCTGCCCCGATCTTGCCCCGGGCCCTCGCTACGCCAGCGGCCATGCGGCAGGCGTCCCGCTACGCCAGCGTGCGGCAGGCGCCCCGGCCACGCCGAAGGCCAGGCGGCAGGTGCCCGGTTACGCCGGCGGCCAGCTCGCGCCCGGGCCGAACTCCTCGGCGATCCCGGCTCGCATCGCCTCCAGCGTCTGCCGCCGGGCCCGTGCCTTGGTAGCCGCGTGTGCCCTCATGTTGAGGGCTGTCAGCGCCTCGGCCGTCTCGCGGGCGACGTCGGACACCCGAGCCGGCTCCGCCACCCGGTCCAGGAACCCGGCCGCCACCCCGTCGTCGGGTGAGAACGGCTCGGCCAGCAGCACCGCCCGCGTGAAGCAGGCGGGCGTCAGCCGCTGCCGGAGGATCTCCACCGCCGCGTACGGCATCGTGATGCCCATCGCCACCTCGTTGGCCACCAGCCGGTACGGCCCGGCCGCGCCCACCCGGTAGTCGGCCGACAGCAGCAGGAACGCGCCCATCGCCACCGCGTGTCCCGTGCACGCGGCCACCACGGGCGTCGGGAAAGACAGCAGCCGGGCCGCCAGCTCGAAGCCGCCCCGCACCATCGCCAGGGCTCCCTCGCCGCCCGCTGCGAGCGCCTTCAGGTCGAACCCGGCCGAGAAGACTCCCTCCCGGCCCTCCAGCAGCACGATCGCCGAGTCGGCGGCCGCCCGGTCGAGGGCGGCGCCGAGCTCGGTCAGCATCTGGACCGAGATCGCGTTCACTTTGCCGTCGTCCATGGTGATGGTGGCGACGGAGTCCTTGAGCCGGTAGCTGACGAGGGTGCCCATAGGGCTTAGAATAATGTTCTGGACGCTAGCCGTCACGCAGTCCCGCGAACAGGTCCTCCTCATGGTCGGGCGCGTCCACCTTGCACAGCTTGCGCTCGAACGCCTCGCGCGAGAACGCCTGCTGCTGCACCTCCTCGGGCATGCGCAGCAGGAAGATGTTCTCCCCCTGGCTCTCGTGCGCCCTGAGCGCCTTGAGCTTGCGCTCGACGAACGGCGCGATGTCGACGACGCTGGTGACCCGCTCGTCGGGGGTGCCGAAGTCGTCGGACGGCTGGAAGTCGCCGAAGTCGACCCCGTTGGCCCGCATCATCTCGAACATCTGCTTGATGCCGGAGCGAGGCATGGCCGTGTAGTAGAACTTGTCGGGAATGCCGGTCTGCTCGACGGCCGCCACCGTGACGCGGTGGGCCTGGACGTGGTCGGGATGGCCGTAACCGCCACCGCCGGTCTCGTCATAGGTCACCACGACCTGCGGCCGGTAGTGCTCCATCAACGCGCTCAGCTTGGCGGCGGCCGTCTCGACCGGCACGTTGGCGAACGCGTCGGGGTGGGCGTTGGCCTCCCAGCCCTGCATGCCGGAGTCTCGGTAGCCGAGCAGCTCCAGGTGGTCGATGCCCAGGTGGGACACCGACTCGCGCAGCTCGGCCAGCCGCTGCTCGGCCACCGCCGCGTCGTCGTGGCCGTCGTCGCCCGGCTTCACGCCGCCCTGGCCGTCGCCCTGCTCGCCGTTGGTGCAGGTGACCAGGACCGTGCGAATGCCCTCGTCGGAGTAGCGGGCCAGGATGCCGCCGGTGCTCAGGCATTCGTCGTCGGGGTGTGCGTGTACGACCATCAGGGTGAGTTGCCGTTCCATGGCCGCAAACACTACCCGCCGGCTCCGACAGTTCCCCGGCCGGATCGGCCGCCGTTCCGGGCCGCCTCCCCCACCACGCCGCCCCATCCCGGGCCGGCTCCCCGATCAGGCCCGTCCCGGGCCGGCTCCCGGCTAGGACCGGCCGCCGTTCCGGGCGAGCTCCCCGGCACGCAGGCGGGCGGCCTCGGCGGCGCCCCGCTCGCCCAGCTCGTCGGCGAGGGCGGCCTGCTTGAGCCAGTTGTACGGGCTGCACGGCCGGACGTTGACGCGCTCGCTCACCAGCACCCGCGCGATGTCCCGCCGCCCCGCCCGCAGGGCCGCCTCCAGCAGGGTCTTCTGCACGGCGTCCCGCTGCGCGTGGCTGCCCCCGAACTCGTTGACCCGGTGCCTGATCGGATAGAGCAGGTCCACGACCGCGTCGTAGTCGCCGCGCCCGAAGGCCACCAGCGAGCGGCACACCGGCAGGCCCACCCGGAGGGTCATGTCCCGGTTGGTGACGCCCGGACGCGGCTCCAGCACGTACGCCTCCCGCGTCGCGATCAGCTTCTCCGCCTCCCCGGCCCGCCCGGCGCCCACGTACGACATGACCGCGTGCATGTCGTTGAACGCGTAGAACGGCTCGGCCACCCTGACCGGCCACGCGTCGGCCAGGGCGCGCCAGCGCTCGTGCTGGTCAGAGCCCTCCAGGTGGAGCCGCCAGAGCAGGGCGGCGGCGTCCAGCAGCTCCATGCAGGTCTCCCCGCCCGCGAGCACCGAGTCGTAGATCGCCAGCGCCCGCGCCTCGTCACCGGACTCCAGCGCGTACAGGCAGTAGTGCCACCAGTTGTGGATGTTGAAGAACGTTCCAGTCGACCAGTCGGGGACCCGCGCGTCGAGGTAGCGCACCCCCTCCCCGAACCGCCCCTGCATCTCGTAGGTGTGCACGACCGCGTGAATGCCCCACACGTCGCGCGCGTTCAGCTCCACGGCCCGCAGCCCGGCCTCCTCCGACCGGTCGTAGTGCCCCGCCTCCTCCAGGCCGAAGGCGTACATCCCCAGCACGTGCCCGAAGTGCGGGTCGTCCTCCCGCCAGGCGCCGAGGGCCCCGCCGATCCGGTCGCGCAGCGAGCGCGCGTCGCCGGTGAAGAAGTCGACCTGGTGCCCGGCCACCAGCGCCAGGGCGTCGCGCGGGTGCTCCACGGTGATCTCGCCGAGCAGCCGACCGCACGTCAGCCAGTCGCCGTCGAGCAGCGCCTGCACGGCCGCCACGTGGGCGCGCTCGCGGGGCAGCAGCGACGTCTCGTCTGCCCTGTCCCGGAAGGCGGCGAAGCGCGCCCGCGCCTTCCGCGCGTCGTCGGCCTCGGTGGTGAGCAGCCCGAGGTAGGCGCTCAGGACGTTGCCCATCGGGAAGTCGGGCGACTCGGCCAGCGCCGCCTTGGTCTCGGTGGCGACCTCCACCCGCAGGTGCAGCAGTTCGTCGATCGCGCGGTCGTAGTGCCGCGCCGCGGCGGCGCCGGCCCCGGTCATCGCCAGGCCGTGCTGGTCGTTCCTCACCGGACCAATGTACCCACTGATCCGGTGGGGAATAGGGCCGACGCCCCGACGCGTCCCTACGCCTGCCGTCCGCTCACCACGGCCCTGCCCATGGCCGGGTCGTCGCAGAAGGCCCCGTCGATCCCCAGGTCGATCAGCTTCGACAGCCATCCCATCACGTTCCCGGTGGCCCGGGGGTAGACGGGACTGGCCGGGTTGCCGAGCCGGTAGTCGGCGGGCAGCTGCGAGTTCTCGTTCCGTACCGTCCAGACGTGCACGTCCAGCCGGCGCCGGTGCGCGTCGGCGATCAGCGTGGTGGGTTCGAGGGTCTTGCCCGAGGCGTCCTGGGGCACCACGCGCCGGGTGTCCACCCCGATCCCGTTCGCGTACGAGGCCACCTCGCGCAGCCCGTCCGGCTTGACCATGTCGTCGTACGTGCGGGTGCTGCCGGAGGCGACCCAGTCGTACGGCGCTCCCCCGAACGTGATCAGCTGGATCAGCGGCAGGCGGGTCCTGCCGCGCAGCTCGCGCAGGTTGGCGGTCTCGAAGGACTGGATGTACGCCTTGCGCACGCGATACCGGTCGAGCACCTCCAGCAGCGGCTCCTCCAGCGACAGGCCGATGGAGTCGAAGTACGTCGGGTGCTTGGTCTCGGGGTAGACGCCGACGCCGTGCTCCTGCGCCAGCCTCACGACCTCCTCGAACGTCGGGATCTCCGGCAGCCCGTCGAAGGCGGTGTTGTCCGGCCGCAGGTCGGGAACGCGTTCCTTGGCGCGCAGCGTCTTCAGCTCGGCCAGCGTGAAGTCCTCGGTGAACCAGCCGGTGATCGCCCGGCCGTCCACGGTCTTGGTGGTGCGCCGGCCGGCGAACTCGGGGTGCGCGGCCACGTCGGTCGTCCCGGAGATCTCGTTCTCGTGCCTGGCGACCAGCACGTGGTCCTTGGTCGAGACGAGGTCGGGCTCGATGTAGTCGGCGCCCATGGCGATGGCGGTCTCGTACGACAGGAGCGTGTGCTCGGGCCGGTGGGCGCTCGCGCCCCGGTGGCCGATCACGATGGGCGCGTGGCCGCGGCGCTCGGCCGTGGCGGGAGTCGTCTGGGTCAGCACGACGGCGACCGTACCGCCGGCGACGGCTCCGGCCAGCACACTCGCGAGTAACCTGCGCATTCTCATGCGCGCACCGTAGACCGCCCAGGTGGACCGCGAGTTACGCGTGAGCACACAGTGGAAGACGTACGGAAACTCCCCTTTCCAACGTGCCGTCAACGTCTCTGTCACGGGGAAGACTGGGTGACATGACCCAACTCACTGGCCGCGTGGCCCTGCTGACCGGCGCGTCGGGCGGCATCGGGCAGGCGATCGGACGCCGCCTCGTCGCCGCGGGAGTAAGGACCGCCTTCACGTACGGCACCCGCTCCGAGCACGCCGACGACCTGGTGGCGCAGGCGCGGGCCGCCGGTGTGGACGCGATCGCCCTCCCGGGCGACCTGGCCGACCCGCAGGTCCCGGTCGCCCTGCTGCGCGCCACGGCCGACGCGCTCGGCCCCGTCGACCTGCTGATCTCCAACGCCGGCTATGCCATCCAGCAGGAGTACACGGCGGTGGACGCGGTGACGTGGGACCGCACGATGGCGGTCAATCTGCGCGCGCCGTTCCTGCTGGCGCAGCAGGCGCTGCCGGGGATGGCGGCGCGGGGGTACGGGCGGGTGCTGTTCATGTCGTCGATCGCGGCCTTCACCGGCGGCATCGTCGGCCCCCACTACGCCGCGTCCAAGGCGGCCCTGCACGGCATGCTGCACTTCCTGGCCGCCCGGGTGGCCTCGCACGGCGTGACGGTCAATGCCCTGGCGCCCGCCCTGATCGAGGACACCGCGATGCTCCCGGCCACGGCGAGCCCGAGCCACCTCCCGGTCGGCCGCTTCGGGCGGCCGGAGGAGGTCGCCGACCTGGCCCTGGCCGTCCTGCGCAACGGCTACCTGACCAGCCAGGTCCTCAGCCTGGACGGCGGCGCCTACCCCCGCTAGCTATCCGGGGCGGGCAGCTCGCCCGAGCCCCGGACGACCAGCCGGGTGGGCACCAGCGTCCTGCGGGCCTTGGAACGGTCGCCGTCCAGCCGCGCCAGCACCTGCTCGGCCGCCGCGGCCCCCATCCGCGCCGGGTCCTGGGCCACGACCGTCAGCGGCGGGTCCAGGCACTCGGCCAGGGGCAGGTCGTCGAAGCCCACCAGCGCCACGTCCCTGCGGCGGGCCCGCGACAGCGCCACCACCGCGCCCGTGGAGGCCAGGTTGTTGCCCGCGAACAGGGCGGTCGGCGGATCGTCGAGGGCTAACAGCCGCATCGCGGCGTGGGCCGCGGCCTCCTGGTCGTGACCCGTCTCCACCAGGCTCCGGTCGAACGGCAGCCCCGCGCCTTCGAGCGCGTCGCGGTAGCCCTGGAAGCGTTCGCGGCGCGTGTAGAGGGTGGCCGGCACGTCGCCGACGAAGCCGATCCTGCGGTGGCCGTGGGCGATCAGGTGGGCGACGCCGGCCCTGGCGCCCTCCCGGTTGGCGCTGACCACGCTGTCGGCGGTCAGGCCGACGGCCGGCCGGTCGAGGAAGACGATGGGCAGGCCCGCCACGCGCTCGTTGCGCAGGTGGCGGTGGTCGCTGGTGGCCGAGGGGACCACCATGAGAGCGCTCACCCTTCGGGCCAGGAACGTCGCGATCAGCGACTGCTCCAGGTCGGCGGTCTCGCTGGAGTTGCCGACGATGAGGGTGAGGCCGCGGGCGCGGATGGCGCTCTCGATGCCGCCCGCGACCGTGCCGAAGAACGGGTTGCCCATCTCGGGGATGACCAGGCCGATCGCGGCGTCGCGCGCGCCGACCCGCATGTTGCGGGCCATCAGGTTGGGCTGGTAGCCCAGCTTCCTGACGGCCGCCATGACGCGCTCGCGGGTCTCGACGGCGACCGGGCCGTCGTCGTTGAGCACCCGCGAGACCGTCTTCGCCGTGACGCCGACCTCACGCGCCACATCTGTCATCGTCGGACGCCGCATTGCGCCCATGTTAGTGGCCGCTCATCAGGACAACCCGATCGCCTCCGCCGCGCCCTGATCCGCCACCACCGCCTTGCCGTCCGAGACCTGGAGGGCGCCGGTCATGATGGCCACCACCTCGGCCATGCTGTGGTCGCCCGGCTTGATCTGGGCGACCCGGCGGCCGAGGCGCTGGACGTGGATGCGGTCGGCGATCTCGAAGACGTGCGGCATGTTGTGGCTGATCAGCACGACCGGCGTGCCCCCGTCGCGGACCCGCTTGATCATGTCGAGCACCTGGCCGGACTCCTTGACGCCGAGCGCGGCCGTGGGCTCGTCCATGACCACGACGTGCGTGGCCCACGCGACCGCCCTGGCCACGGCCACGCCCTGCCGCTGGCCGCCGGACAGCGACTCGACCGGCTGGGTGAGCGAGCGCAGCCCGATCTTGAGCTCGGCCATGTGCCGGGCGGACTCCTCGCGCATGCGCTTCTTGTCGAGCATACGGAAGACGCTGCCGAGGATGCCGGGCTTGCGGATCTCGCGGCCGAGGAACATGTTCGTGGCGATGTCGAGCGAGGCCGCCACCGCGAGGTCCTGGTAGACGGTCTCGATGCCCTGCCGGCGCGCCTCCAGCGGGTCGCGGAAGCGCACCGGCTTGCCGTCGAGCAGGATCTCGCCGGTGTCGGGCTGGAGCGCGCCCGTGAGCGCCTTGATGAGGCTGGTCTTGCCGGCGCCGTTGTCGCCGATGACGGCGAGCACCTCGCCGGGCATCAGGTCGAAGTCGGCGCCGTCGAGCGCGGTCACGTGGCCGTAACGCTTCACCAGGCCGCGAGCCTGGAGCACGGGGGTCGTCATCGGTTCCTCCTGCGGGAGAGCTGGTCGACGGCGACGGCGAGGATCACCAGGATGCCGGTGATGAGCGTCTGGTAGATCGACGGTACGCCCATCAGCTGCAGCCCGTTGCGGAACACCCCCACGATGAGCGCTCCGACCAGCGTGCCGATCACCAGGCCGCGGCCGCCGAACAGGCTCGTCCCGCCCAGGACGACCGCGGTGATGCTGTCCAGGTTGTCGGTCTGGCCGGCCTGCGGGTCGCCCACTCCGGTACGCGAGACCAGCAGCAGGGCGGCGATGCCGTACACGAAGCCGGCCAGCGTGTAGACGCCGATGGTCAGCCGGCGCGTCCTGATGCCGGTCAGGCGGGCCACCTCGGGGCTGTTGCCGAGCGCGTACACGTGGCGGCCCCACGCCGTGGAGCCGAGCAGGTACGCGAACAGCAGGAACAGCAGGATCGTCAGCAGCGAGCCGTAGGTGACGTTCGTCTGACCGACCTGGAACGTCTGGCCGAGGAACGTCAGCACCGGCGGCAGGTCGGTGACCGTCTGCTCGTCGGAGTAGATGTGGGTCAGGGCGAAGACCACGTTCAGCATGCCGAGCGTCACGATGAACGGCGGCAACGAGATCCGTGTCACCAGCAACCCGTTGACCAGCCCGAACAGCGAGCAGACGGCGAGCCCGGCGGCGATCGCGAGGACCGGCGGCAGGCCGCTGTCCACGGCCAGCTTGGTCATCACGATGCCGCCGAACGCCATGATCGCGCCGTTGGACAGGTCGATGCCCGCGGTCAGGATGATCAGCGTCTGGCCGATGGCCAGCGTGCCGACCACCATGACCTGCTGGATGATCAGCGAGAAGTTCGGGCCGGTGAAGAACTGGTCGGTCCTGAGCCCGAAGAACACGCAGGCCAGGACGAGCGCGGCCAGCGGGCCCGCGACGGGGGTCGAGATCAGGCGGCGCGGCAGCGTCGCTTCCATGACGGCCATGTCAGCCCCAGCAGTTCGCCAGGCCGAAGGCCGTGTCCTTGGCCTCGACGCCGGAGACGGACTTGTCGGTGATCAGGGTGACGCCGGTGTCGGTGTAGCCGGAGGCCTTCTTGCCGGTCTTGGCGAACTCCGACACCGCCTTGACGCCGTCCTCGGCCATCTTCAGCGGGTACTGCTGGCTCGTGGCGGCGATCTCACCCGACTTCACGGCCTTGACGCCGGTGCAGCCGCCGTCCACGGAGACGATCAGCACGTCCTTCTCGCGGCCCTTGGCCTTCAGCGCCGTGTACGCGCCCAGCGCCGCGGGCTCGTTGATCGTGTAGACGAGGTTGATGTCGGGGGCCTTCTGCAGGCAGTTCTCCATGGCGGTCTGTCCCTTGGACTGGTCGCCCCTGGTGTCCTGGGAGCAGACGATGGACGGGTCGCCCTCCGCGATCCCGTACCCCTTCAGGAAGCCGTCGTGCCGGAGCTGGCCGACGGTGATGCCGGGGGCCAGGTCGAGGGTGGCGATCTTGGCGGGCTTGCCGGCCATGGCGGCCTTGGCGTACTGGCCGATCAGCTCGCCGGCCTTGAGGTTGTCGGTGGCGAACAGCGCGTCCGTGGCGTCCTGCGGGTCCGTCGGCGTGTCCAGGGCGATGACGAGCACGCCCGCGTCGCGGGCCTTCTTGACGGCGGGCACGATGGCCTTGGTGTCGCTCGGCGTGATGAGGATGCCCTTCACACCGGCGGCGACCATGTTCTCGACGGCGGTGATCTGGGAGGCGTTGTCGCCGTCGAACTTGCCGGCGGCGGTCATCAGCTCCATGCCGTTGGCCTGGGCCGACTTCTGGGCGCCCTCCTTCATTTTCACGAAGAACGGGTTCGTCTCGGTCTTGGTGATGAGGCCGACCTTGGGCGTCGCGGAGGCGCTCTGCCCGCCGCCTCCGCCCCCGCCGCCACATCCGGTGACGAGAAGGGCGGTGACCAGGAGTCCGGCCGAGATCTTTGCATTCATGGGCGGTTCCTATCAGGGGGGACCCGATGTCATCGTTGACATATGTCAACGTTGACATCCGCTGTGCTGCGATGATGGACTCCCATCCGAGAAACGTCAATGCCCTCATGCCGTAACAAATCGGCAACGTGCCTGAAAGGCAGGCTCGATGATCGCTGTCCTGGGCGAGTGCGTCGCCGACGGCTTCACCACCCGTGCCCCTGGCGACCAGCCCCCCGCCGCCCCGACCGGGCAGGGCGATGAGGGGGTGGAGCTGGCGTTGCGGGTGCTGCCGGGCGGCGGGCCCGCGAACACCGCGGTGGCGCTGGCCCGGCTCGGCACTCCCACGCGCTTCCTCGGCCGCATCTCCGGCGACGTGTTCGGCGAGCTGTTCCGCCGCCACCTCACCGCCTCGGGCGTCGACCTCTCGGCCTCCGTCGACGCCGCGGAACCCAGCACGCTCGCCGTCGCCGCCCTCGACGCGGGCGGCCAGGCGGAGTACACCTTCTACGCCGACGGCACCGCCGACTGGCAGTGGACCCCGTACGAGCTGGGCCCGGACCGCCTCGGCCCGGCCGCCTGCCTGCACACCGGATCGCTGGCCCTGGCCAGGGAGCCGGGCCGGACGGCGGTGGAGGCGTTCGCGCGGGAGGCCGCCGGGCGCGCCACGATCTCGATCGACCCGAACGTCCGCCCCAGCCTCGCCTCCCTGGCCGACTACCCGGTGTCGCGCTGGTGCGAGTGGACCGACATCCTCAAGCTCAGCGCGGACGACCTGGACTTCCTGCTGCCCGGGGTGCCGCTGGAAGGCGCCTGCGACACCTGGCACGCCGCCGGCGCCCGGCTGATCGTCATCACGAGGGGCGCGGCGGGCGCGCTGGTGTCCCTGGACGGCGAGCGGGCGTCGGTCCCGGCGCCGAAGGTGGACGTGGTGGACACGGTCGGCGCGGGCGACTCCTTCACGGCGGGCCTGCTGCACAGCCTCGCCGCCAAGGGCCTCCTGGGAGGCCGTCTGGACGGCCTGGACCTGGAGACGGCGGTGGAGGCGGCCGAGCTCGCGGTCAGGGTGTCGGCGCTGACGTGCTCGGTCGCGGGCGCCAACCCGCCCCGGAGCGTGTGATCATTCCGTCGGGACCGTCCGGTAGCCGTTCCAGACGAAGCGGGCGGTCGTCACCGCGTCGTCCCCGTCGCCGGTGATGAGCTGGTGGACGGCGATCCCGTCGAGCTCGCGGTACTCGCACCACTCGTGGTCGGACGTGAGCACCAGGTCCAGCCCCAGGCTCACCAGCAGGTCGAACACCTGCCCCCGGTTCGTCTTGTCCACACCCACGAACACCTCGTCCAGCAGGATGAACCGGGGGCAGCCCGGATCGCTCTGGTAGTGCGCGGCCACCGCGGCGAACAGCGGCAGGTGCAGCGCGATCGCCTTCTCCCCTCCGGACAGCGCCCCGTGCAGCTTCCTGGTGAGGTCCTGCCAGCCCTGCCCGTCGCCGCGGTCCAGCCTGACCACGAACCGGTGCCAGGCCGTGTAGTCGAGCACCTTCATGAGCTGGTCCTCCCAGCTCGCCGAGGAGTTGTCGGCCCGCGCCTCCTCCACCCGGTCCCTGAAGAAGGCGTACAGGGCCTCCCTGTCGGCCTCGTCCAGCCCGGCAGGGTCGCGCAGCAGCAGGTCGCGGGCGGCCCGGGTACCGGGCGACTGGGTGGGATCGACCTGCCACACCAGCCGGACGGCCACCCGGGAGGCGGTGCGGACGCGTTCGAGGCGCTGGTTCATGCCCTCCACCAGCGCGGTCGCCTGCCGGATCCGGTCGGCGAGGTGCCGCCGCGTGTCACCGGCCAGCGTCCGGTCGAACAGGTCCCGCTCCGCCTCCGTGATGTCCGAGCGCCGCTCGTCGCGCTCCTCGCGCAGCGCCTCGCTGAGGGCCGCGGCCCCCGCCCGGACGCCGGCGACGGTGGCGGTCAGCAGCTGGACGTCCTCGTCGGGCGTCAGCTCCAGGTCCGCCCGGTCGGCGAGGATCTCCCTGGCGTGGTGGAAGGCGTCCCCCAGCCGCGCCTCCGCCTCCTTGATGTTCTTCTGCTCGTACGGCACCGCCGCGAGCTGCTCGGCGACGGACCTGGCCGAGACCAGCACGGCCCGCACCCCGGCGTCGCGCGCCAGCTCGACCGTCACCCGCGCGTCCGCCGCCAGGTGCCCGGCCGTCAGGCCGCGGAAGCGTTCGGACACCTCGTCCCGCACCCGGCCCGCCTCGGCGTGCTTGTCCTCGACGGTGCCCAGCTCGCCCCTGAGCTCGCCGAGCCGGGCGTGCAGCCGGGCCAGGTCGTCGTTGACCGAGCGGATGAGGCGGCGGCAGGTCTGGTACGCGGCCTGCGTCTCCTGGAGCCGCTCCAGCACGCGCAGGTGCTCGACGCCGACCGTGGACTCGACCGCCGCGAGCTTCTCCGCCAGCGTGACGGCGCCCGCCGCGGCGTCCTCGGCGCGTTCGACGGCCCTGACGGCGAGGTCCTGGTATTCGCCCGCGGTCTCGGCGGCGTGCCCGGCGCGCTCCGCGGCGGCGCGGGCGTCGGCGCGCCGGTCGTGCCAGGCGGTGCCGGTCGCCTCGGCCGTGCGCAGGGCCTCCTCGAGGTTGTCGAGCGCGGGCGGCGCCGTGGGCAGGGCGTGGCCGGCGGCCAGCTCGGTGAGCCGCCGCAGTGACCTGCCGACCTCCTTCTCCCGCTCGTGCAGGCGCTGCTCGCAGGCCCGGAGCTGGTCCTCGAGCAGCGCGACCTTCTTCACCGCCCCGTCGAGCGCGTCGAGCGCGGCCGCGTACGGCCGCCTGTCAGGCCGGCGCCGCAGCTCGGCGGCCAGCGTGTCGCGGTCGGCGTCGACCACGGCGAGCAGGTGGTCGCACTCGGCGACGGTGCCCGCGAGCTCGCCGAGCCGGTCGTCCAGCTCGGCGACGCGGCGGCGCCTGGCGCGCTCGCGGGCGGTGGCGCCGATGTAGGAGGGTTCGGGCTTGACCCAGCGGCCCGCGGCGGGTCCGAGCCGCCAGGTGCCGTCGGCGCCGACGACGGCGGGGTGGTCGACGCCGATCGCGCTGGGCGCGAACGCGATGCCCGCCAGCACCGTGTCGGCCTTGACCGGGGAGTCCGCCTCCGTGAGCAGCACGTGGGCCAGGCTGTAGCCGGGCGCGGGCTTGGCCAGCGCGGCCACGGCGAACGCGTCGTGCTCCCCCGCGTCGAACCCGCCGTCCGGGCGCAGCCACAGGTCCAGCAGGCCCGCCGCCTCCAGCGCCGCCTCCACGCCCGCCTGGGCGACGGGGTCGAGACCCGACCTGAACGCCACGGCCCGCCACAGCGGGGCCCCCGGGCGTGCCTGCCTGGCGGCCATGTCGCGGGCGTGCGTGGCGGGCGGGTCGAGGACGGTCCGGTCGTTGAGGCGTTCGCGTTCGCGGGTCAGCTCGGCGCGCTCGGCCAGCAGCTTGTCGCGCAGGCCGGTCAGGTGCTGCTCGCGGGCGGCCAGCTTGACGGCCGCCGACGTACGGGCGGCGCCCACCAGCTCGTCGGCCTGCTCGAACCGCTCCGCCAGGCCCGCCAGGTCGTCCGCGTCGAGCTTGAGCTGGGCGCAGCCGGCCGCCCATTCGGACAGCGCGGCGGCCAGGTTGGCGGCCCGCTCGTCGCGCAGGCGCTCGGCCTCGTCGTGGGCGGCCTGCGCCGCGGCGAGGTCGTCGCGGGCGCGGTCGCGGTCCTGCTCGGCCGCGGTGCGGCGGTTGATCGCCTCCTGGTGCTCGACGGCTCCGGCGCGTACCGCCCGGATCTGGGCGGCGCGGCTGGTGACGGCGGCCCGCAGCAGCTCCCGTGCCCGGTGCACGGCCCCCGCGCCGTCGGCGGCACCGTCGGCGGCACCGTCGGCGGCACCGTCGGCCGCGCGGCCGCCCTGATCGCCCTCGTCCGGCTCCTGGCCGGATCCGGCTCGGTCGGACTCCTCGTGGGCGGCCAGCAGCCCGGCGCGTTCGGCCGCGTGGCGGGCCTGCGTCCTGGAACGTTCCGCGAGCGCGGCGGCGGTGCGGGCGGCGACCTCGGCCAGCGCCGACAGCTCCTGCTTGGCGGCGGCCGAGCGGGCCGCCGTCCCCGCCTGGTCGCGGAGCAGGGCGGCCGTCTCGTGGGCGGCCTGCGCCTCCGTGCGGAGCCGGTGCAGCTCGGAGCCCGCCCGGTACGCCTCGCTCTCCTTCAGGCCGTCGATCTGCGCCGCCAGCGCCAGCTCCTGCGCCTCCTCCTCGCCGAGCCGCACGGTCGTGGTGTTCAGCTCGCCCTCGACCTCCTTGAGCGCCTCGCGCTTGGCCTTGGCCTCGGCCGCCAGCGAGTCGAGGGTGTGGTTCGCGGACGTCACCGCGGCCGCGGCGGCGCGCAGGACGCGCTGGGCGTAGCCGCGCTGGCGGCCGGCCAGCCGGTCGGCCTCCTCCACGTCGCGCTCGAGCAGCCGCAGCTCCTCCCGGCGGCGGTCGAGCCGCTCGAACCCCTCGGCGATCTCGTGGATCTCCCCCTCGCCGAGCGGCGGCAGGGCGCTCGACAGCAGGTCGGACAGCAGGCCCGGGTCGAGGCGTTCGGAGAGCTTGGGGGTGCGCAGCTGGCGCAGGGCGGTGAGGAGCGAGTCGTAGCGCTGCTCGTTGAGCGCCCGGTAGAGCGTCCGGCGCACGACGGCGCGGTAGGCGTCGGCGGACTCGTGGACCTGGCCCGACGTGCCGAGCTCCTCGGCGAGCTGGGCCTTGGTCAGGGGCTGGCCGCCCTCGCCGGTGAGCCGGATGCCGTCGGGGGCGTCGACGCGGGCCTCGGTCGTGAAGTACACGGCGGTGACGTTCTTGGTGTGGACGGTGGCCTGGAGCCGGGCGCCGCAGGTGAACCAGCTCCCGTCGGCATGCCGGAACTCCAGCCACACGTAGCCGACCCGGGTGGTGCCGCCGGCGCCTTCGCCCATGAGGTTCCAGTGCATGGTGCGCTCGGTGCCGCCGAACGTGGACAGCCTGCTCGGCTTCAGGCTGGCGTCGAGCACGTACGGGAGCAGCAGCTCCAGCACCTTGGACTTGCCGCTGCCGTTGGGCCCACGCAGCAGCAGCCTGCCCCGGTGGAACTCGAACACCTCGTCGTAGTAGCGCCACACGTTCAGGATCCCCGCGCGTACGGGAACCCAGCGGGCGTCCATGCCCTGCGCGGCGCGCGTGCCAGTGGTGAGTGCGGCGGTGAGCTCCGTGACTGTCATGAATCCTCCTGGACGGCTGTGCCGCGGTCGACCCGGTAGCGGGCCGCGGCAGGCAGGGCGGCGACCCGGTCACCCGTGCGGCGGGCCAGCCCGAACAGCTCGAGCACCTCCAGCGCGTCGGCGGCCAGCCGCGGCCCGCCGCCGTCGGACTGGTACGCCTTGGCCCACTGCGGGAAGCGGCGCAGGAGCTCCGCGGCCTCGGCGTCGATCCGGGCGGCCCTGACGGGGCCGGAGGAGACGAGCAGGTCGAGCATGAGCAGGGCGGCCACCTTGGCGTGGCTGCCGTCGTCGGGGAACTTGGTGTCCGTGGCGGTGGCGTCGGTGTCGATGAGCAGGAAGCCCTCGGCCCGTTCCTCCAGCACGAACCCGGCCTCCTCCGCGGCCCGGCGGATGATCCGGCGGCCGGTGAGCGAGTCGGCGTAGGCCGACTGCTCGGGGGTCAGCTCGTCGCGGTAGACGACGGGCTCGTCGAGGAGGCGGCGGATGAGGGAGTGCCTGGCCCACAGGTTGCGCTGGGTCTCGGTCGGCTCGTCGCCGCCATAGCGGGGCTCGGTGGTGAGCGTGCCGAGCACCCGGTCCATGGGGTCGTCGCCCTCGGCGGCGATGCGGGACGGGGGCACGGGGGCGGCGAGGAGCCTGATCACGCGGATGGTGTCGACGCGGTAGAGCACCTTGGCGTCCTCGTCGTCGAGGTAGGAGTCGGTCGCGCCGTCCATGGGCGTGATCGCGCCGTAGTACTCCAGCTGTTTGAGCGCGTCCACGAACGCGGCCCGTTCCTCGCTCCTGACCGGGTCGAAGGCGGGCACCCCCGCTTCCACGGCGGCGGCCTGGACCACGCGCTGGGCGAGCATGCCGATCGTGGTGACCGGCGAGGTGAGCAGCTCGGCGGCGCAGAGGCAGAGCAGCGTGTAGCGGCGGCGGTCGAACGGGGCCCTGGTGGTGCGGCGGCGCCGGGCGGGCCGGGTGGCGCTCGCCTCGGATCTGACCTTGACGAGGCGGGCGTACCCCTGGCGCGGCTCCACGACCAGCCGCCAGCCGCAGAAGTAGTCGAACCACTGGATGAGCGGTTGCCGCCGCTTCCTGATCAGGTCGAAGGCGGCGGCGTCGTCGTGCAGGGACACGAGCGGCCTGCCGAGCAGGGTCCTGATCGCCCGCGCGATCTCCTCCTTCTCGGCCCTGACGAGCTGGTTGGCCAGGCTGCTCATGCGCCCGCCGCCCGCTCGTGGCAGGCGGGGGAGCCGCCCACGCCGCCGTTGAGGGAGGCCCGGCCGAGAGCCGGCGTGCGCACGTCGATGAGGTAGTCGGGGCCGCGGAACCAGCCCTCCGAGGTACGCAGCACCGCCACCGCACCGTCCTCGGGGGCCCGCAGCACGATCTCCACCCGCCCGTCCGAGGTCACGGCCCGTTTGAACCCGGTCGAGTCGGGCCGCTCGACCAGTGCCCTGCCGAGCAGGTCGAGCAGGCGCCCGAACGTCTCGTGGTCGAGCTCCCCCAGCTGCGACAGCCGGGTCGCCCCCGTGGTGGCCAGCGCCGACCAGGCGGCCTCCAGCTCGGCCCGCTCCTTGCCGGCCCGCTCCCGGCGCTCGGCCCGCAGGGCGACGACGTCACGCACCTTGCCCGTGCGTCCCATCCGCTCGGTGCGCCCGCGCGAGCGCAGCAGCGCCGACACCTCCACGGGCTCGGCCTCCCGCCACGGCACCCCGGCCGGGATCAGCTCCGCGTCCGCGTGCCCCAGGTGCGCGTGCCGGGCGGGGCCCAGCCCGAACGCCGCGTCCCACAGCCGGTGGGCGTCGCCCTCGCTCGGGGCGCCCGCGAACCAGCGGGCCAGCATGCGGAAGTCGGCGGCGGCGCTGGAGGAGCGGCGGCGGGAGTCGGTGATCCGATCGAGCACCTGCAGCAGCGACACGATGGCGCGCCGCGCCACGTCATGGAGCCGGCGGATCCGCGGCACCGCCCGGTCGTCCGGCCCGTCGGCCCGCCCGTCGTCCGGCCCCTCCTCGGGTGCGAACCACAGGCACAGGCCCTCCCACCTGGCCGCCCGCGCCGCCAGCCACGACGTGACGTGATCCGTGCCCGGCGCCTTCGGCAGGTCGGCCCCGTCGAGCGCGCGGGCGTGCAGCACGGCGACCCCGTGCCCGGCCACCGCGCGCAGGGCGGCCGCGATGGTGTCGCCGCGCTGCTCCAGATCGGTCACGAACTCCTGCAGGTAGGCCACGGTGGCACCCTTGACCTCGTGGAACGTGGCGAGGTCGGTGCCCTCGACGCGCAGCAACCGCTGCAGCTCGCCGTTGAACCGCCTGGTGTTGTCGCGCAGCCCGTCGAGGTGGCCTTCGAGCTCCCGCAGGCTCGCGAAGATGCGCCGGTTGCGCCCGGGATCCGGATCGCGCAGCAGCGACTCCAGCTCCCCCAGCCGGTCGGCGATGGCGTCGAGCACCGCTGTCTGCAACGCTCCAACGGAGGTCAGCGTCGCCGTCGCGTGCCGCACGCCGGCGAAGGCCGCCTCGCCCCGCCTGGTCAGCGAATACCGCAGGTTCTTGCGCTCGTACTCCTCGGCGGTGGGGAAGCTCCCGGCGTGGTTGAAGATGACGTCGAGCAGCCCCCACCCCGCGAGCTGCTTGAGCGTCGCGGTCAGCTCCTGCTCGCCGACCGGGGCGTACCAGCCCACCGCCCGCAGCCGCTCCCGCACCGCCTCCACGGTGAGCGCCGACTCCAGCCGCTCGTTCGCCTCGCCGAAGGCGTAGAGGACCGCGGTGTTCAGGTCTGCCCGGTCGGTGGTGGCGAACCGGAACATCTCCGGCGGCACCCGTGGCGGCTCAGCCATCGCCCCGCTCCCCTCGCCACACGATTCCCACGCGCGCAACCGTAGCGGGAAGCCCTCACGGCCCGGCCCCGGTTTGCGCGCAGATCACGAGGGTACGGCGCGCGCATGGGAAGGGGAGCCGGGATGGCGGAGTTCGGTACGACCCGTCCCCGCGCCTGACGCGGAATCGGCGCCATCCGGCGCCCGAGCACTACCCAGCGATTACCTCGCGCTTGCAAAGGATCTATTCCAGCACTCTTAAAGGGCGCCGCAAGCTTTCACATTCACGTTTTATTCATGCGACGTCTAATCACCATCATTTCGCCCGCCATCGCAGGCTTGATCGCCGCCGCCGGTCTCGCCGGGCCGGCGCGGGCGGCGGAGCCCGGCGGGCTCGACGCTTATTACGGTCAGCGGGTGGCCTGGTCCTCCTGCGGCAACGGATATGAATGCGGGAAATTGCGGGTCCCGCTCGACTATTCGAAGCCCGGCGGCAGGCAGATCAAGATCAGCCTGGTCCGGCTGCGGGCCACCGGAAAGAAGATCGGGTCGATCGTGCTCAACTTCGGCGGGCCGGGCATCTCCGGCGTCGATTCGTTGAAAGCCGCCAAGACCGTTGTGTCCCCTTCTCTCAGGCAGCGGTTCGACGTGGTCAGCTTCGACCCGCGCGGCGTGGGCGCGTCGGCTCCCGTGCGCTGCCTCGGCACGCTCGGCCTCGACGCGCTCTTCGCCACCGACCCGACGCCCGACAACCGCACCGAGGTCAAGCAGTCCAAGCAGTGGGCCAAGGCGTTCGCCGGCGCCTGCGCGACGAACGCGGGCAAGCAGCTCCTCGCGCACGTCGGCACCGGCGAGTCCGCCAGGGACATGGACGTGATGCGGGCCGCGCTGGGCGAGCGGCGGCTGACCTACCTCGGCTGGTCGTACGGCACCTACCTCGGCGCCAGGTACGCCGACCTGTTCCCCACGAGGATCCGCGCCATGGTGCTCGACGGCGCCGAGAACCCGGACCAGACCGGCGTCGAGTTCGCCCAGTCGCAGGCCAAGGGCTTCCAGGTGGCGACCGAGTCGTTCATGCGCGACTGCTTCAAGGCCAAGGGCTGCCCGTTCAGGAAGCACTCCGTCAGCGCGGCGTGGAAGCGGCTGGACGTCCTCTACAAGCGGGCCGACCGGGCGCCGTTGCGCAACACCTACGACGGCCGGCAGGTCAGCGAGGCCGTCGTGCGGACCGGCGTGATGAACGCCCTCTACGCGGTGGCCTACTGGCCGACGCTGCGGGTCGCGCTGGCTGACGCGTTCAAGGGCGACGGCACGAAGCTGCTGCTGCTCGCCGACAACTACAACGGCCGGCGGGCCGACGGCAGCTACGACAACCGGTACGAGGCCCTCATGGCGATCAGCTGCCTCGACCACCCCGAGTCGCGCTGCCCGTACTGGCCGGTCAAGGGCACCAGGTTCACCAAGAAGGTGCGGGCCCAGGGCTCGCCGCCGATCGTGGTGGTGGGCACGACCCGCGACCCGGCCACGCCGTACGGCCTGGCGAAGGCGCTGGCGTCGCAGCTGTCGAAGGGCGTGCTGCTGACCAACGACGCCGACGGGCACACCGCGTACAGCGGGGGTTCGAGCTGCGTGGAGAAGCAGATCGACCGCTACCTGATCACGGTCGTCCCGCCGCGTCCCGGAGCCTGCTCCGCCCTGCACACTACCGGGGCGTGAGTCCCCTGTTCCCAGTCCCACACCACGGTGTGGGACTGGTGTCGTTCGGGTCAACCACGGTCGCGCCTGCGAGGCGCGCGTGCCGTGCCGGGAGAGATTGGCGGACGTAGCCGGAAAAGTCCCTCCCGAGGAGCCCATGGAGTCGCTGCTGGTCCTGCACGCGGTGGCGGCGGTGTGCGCTCCCTGGCTGGTCAGGCGCACGTCCCTGGCCGTGCTCGCCCTTCCTCCGGGCGTCGCCTTCCTCGCCGTGCTGCTGTGGCTGCCCCCGCGGGAGAGCTCGGCCTGGGCGCCCGCGCTGGGGCTGGAGCTGTCCTTCCGCGCCGACGCACTGGCCGTGCTGATGATGTCGCTGGTCACCGGCGTGGGCACGCTGGTCATGATCTACAGCTCCCGCTACTTCCCCCGGGACGACAAGGGTCTCGGGCGCTACGGCTGCTTCATGACGGGCTTCGCCGGATCGATGCTGGGGCTGGTGGCGGCCGACAACCTGCTCCTGCTGTACGTCTTCTGGGAGCTGACCACCGTCTTCTCCTACCTGCTCATCGGGTACGACCCCGAGAGCAGGCTGAGCAGGCAGGCCGCCCTGAAGGCGCTGACGGTCACCACGTTCGGCGGCCTGTCCATGCTGGCGGGGTTCGTCCTGCTCGGACAGGCCGCGGGCACGTACCGGGTCTCGGACGTCGTCGCGCACCCGCCCCACGTGGGCCCCGTCACCGTCGTGCTCATCCTGGCCGGCGCGCTGTCGAAGTCGGCGATCTTCCCGTTCAGCACGTGGCTGCCGGCCGCCATGGCCGCCCCCACCCCCGTCTCGGCCTACCTGCACGCGGCCGCCATGGTGAAGGCCGGCGTGTACCTGCTGGCCAGGCTCGGCCCCGCGCTCGGGGACCTGACGGTCTGGCGGGCGGTGGCGGTGCCGCTCGGCCTGGCCACGATGGTGCTGGGCGGGTGGCGGGCGCTGCGCGAGACGGACCTCAAGCGGCTGCTCGCCTACGGCACGGTCGGCCAGCTCGGCTTCCTCACGGTGCTGTTCGGCTCGGGTGACGGGGGCGCGGCGCTGGCCGGGGCGGGCATGCTGCTGGCGCACGCGCTGTTCAAGGCCGCGCTGTTCCTGGTGGTGGGCATCGTCGACCACGCGGCGGGCACCCGCGACCTGCGCGAGCTGAGCGGGGTCGGCCGGTCGATGCCGTGGGTGTGCGGGGTCGCGGTGCTGGCGGGGGCGTCGATGGCGGGGCTGCCGCCGCTGGCGGGGTTCGCGGGCAAGGAGGCCGCGCTGGAGGCGCTCATGAGCGCGCCGGTCGTGCTGGCGGGCGTGGTGGCCGGGTCGGCCTTGACTGCGGCGTACACCCTGCGCTTCCTGTGGGGCGCGTTCGGCGACAAACCGGGGGTGGCGGCGCGGGAGACGCATCGCATGCCCGCGGCCATGACCGGACCTGCCGCGCTGCTGTCGTTGCTCGGGCTGGTCCTGGTGCCGTTCGCCGGGCGGTTCGCCTCCGCGCTTTCTGGATATATCGGGACATTTCGCTTTAAGGGGTATGACGTCCATCTGGTGGCGTGGGGTGGTTTCACCCTGCCGCTGCTGCTGTCGGCGGTGTCGGTGGCGGCCGGGGTGGCGCTGTTCCTGGCCAGGGAGCCCGTGGCCAGGGCGGGGGCGGCGCTGCACGTGGTCGACTCCGGACAGCTCTTCTGGGCGCTCGTGCAGCGCCTCGACCGCTTCGCCATCCAGCTCACCGGCCTCATCCAGCGCGGATCAGTGCCCGACTACCTGACGCTCACCCTGCTGGCCGCGGTCGGCGTCGGCGTGTTCTCCCTCGTCTCCGGCGGCCCGCCCCACCTGGGTGTGCCCGTCGTCCTCTGGCAGCGACCCGAGCAGCCCGTCGTCGCCGTCCTGACGGTGGCGGCGGCCGTGCTGGCGCTGTTCGCCCGCGCGTTCATCCTGCTGGCCCTGGTCGTCGGCCTCACCGGGTACGGGACGGCGCTGCTGTTCCTCGCGCACGGCTCGCCCGACCTGGCGCTCACCCAGTTCCTGGCCGAGACGGTGAGCCTGGTCATGTTCGCGCTGGTGCTGCGGCGGCTGCCGCTCGGCCCGGTCAGAGGGCGGCTGCCGTTCCCGTTCAGGATGGCGCTCGGGCTGGCCGTGGGGGTGGTGGCCACGGGCGCGGCCATGCTGGCGATGGGCGCGCGGACCGCCGAGCCCATCGGCGCGCACATGGAGGCGGCCGCCGGGCAGGCCGGCGCCAGGAACATCGTCAGCGCCCTCATCGTCGATCTGCGCGCCTGGGACACCATGGGCGAGAGCACGGTGCTCGTCGTGCTGACCCTGGGCGTGACGAGCCTGGTGTTCCTGCGCCGCAGGTCGTACCACATCGAGCCGGTCGCGACGCCGCGCGCCGAACGCACCCGCTGGCTGTCGGCCACGCTGCCGCGCGGGCAGCGGGCGCTGGCGTTCGAGGTGGTGGCCCGGCTGACGTTCCACACGGTGCTGGTGCTCTCGGTGTTCCTGCTGTTCATCGGGCACAGCGAGGTCGGCGGCGGGTTCGCCGGCGGCATCGTGGCCGGGCTGGCGATCACCGTGCGCTATCTGGCGGGCGGGCGGAACGAGCTGGCCGCCGCCGTCCCGGTGCACGCCGGGGTGCTCATGGGCGCCGGGCTCACGCTGTCGGCGGGCACGGCGCTGATCGGGCTGCTGTTCGGGCAGGCGGCGCTGGACCTGCTGGCCGTGGACGTGAGCGTGCCCCTGGCCGGGCACCTGCACGTGTCCACCGGGCTGCTGTTCGACCTCGGCGTGTACGTGTCCGTCGTCGGCATGGTCCAGGACATCCTGCGCTCCCTCGGCGCCGAGCTGGACCGGCAGGAGGCCGTGTGACCGTCACCCTGCTGCCCTTCCTGGCCTGCTTCGCGATGGTCGCCACCGGGGTCACGCTCCTGCTGGAGCGGAGCCTGGTACGGGTGCTGGCCGGCGTCATCCTCCTGGGCAACGGCGTCAACCTGCTGATCGTCACCGCGGGCGGCGACCCGGGCGGCCCGCCCTTCGTGGACGTTCGCGGGCGGGCCGACCCGCTGCCGCAGGCCATGGTGCTCACGGCGATCGTGATCACCCTGGGCGTGACGGCGTTCCTGCTGGCCCTGGCGCACCGGTCGTGGCAGCTGTCCGGGAGCGACGAGGTCCAGGACGACACCGAGGACCGCCGCGTACGGCTGCGCGCCCGGCGCGGCGAGCTGAGCGACGCCGTACGCGACCGGCGGGACGCCTACCGGCGGCTGGTCGCCGAGCAGCGCGCCGAGCTGGCCAAGCTCGCGGCCGAGCAGGCCGAACGCGAGCGGCTGCAGGAGGCCGACCTGGAGCAGCGCATCTCCAGGGTGCACGACGAGCTCGAACGGTGGATGCATGAGAGCCGTCGGGAGGGGCTGACCGAGGAGGAGATGCACCTGCGCTTCGAGGAGGCGGGGCAGCGCGAGGACGCGGCCGCCCTGGACAACGCCGAGCGCATCGAGCAGCTGCGCGAGCAGCACGCTCGGGGCCGGGAGGAGCAGGCGGCCAGGGAGCGGGCGATGCGGAGAAAGCTCAAGGCACGGCAGCGGGAGGCGCGCCGGCAGATGCGGGCGGCCATCAGGGAGGAGCGGGAACGGCAGGCCCTCGCGCAGGACCCCGAGCTGGAAGGCGAGGACTGACTCCGTGGAGAGGCTGATCTGCGTGCCCGTGCTGCTGCCGCTCCTGGCCGCCGGCGTGAAGCTGGCGATCGGGGGGCGGCTGCGCCGGCTGCAGTCGCTCATCAGCCTGGTCACGCTCGCCATCTCGGTCGTCGTCTCGGCGCTGCTGCTGGTCGCCGCCGACACCCGCGGCCCGCTGGTCACCGAGCTGGGCGGCTGGCCGGCGCCCGTCGGCATCTGCCTGGTGGCCGACCGCCTGTCCACGCTGGTGCTGCTGGTGTCGTCGGCGGTGACGTTCTGCGTCATGGTGTACTCGGTCGCCAACGCCTACGCCGCGCAGGAGCACGACGCCCCCATGGCGATCTTCCATCCGGCGTTCCTGGTCATGGTGGCCGGCGTCGCGGACGCGTTCCTGTCGGGTGACCTGTTCAACCTGTACGTGGCGTTCGAGCTGCTGCTGAGCGGCTCGTACGTGCTGCTCACCTTCGGCGGCACCGAGTCCAGGATCCGGGCGGGAGCCACGTACACGCTGATGGCCCTGGCCTCGTCGATGCTGTTCCTGATCGCCCTGGCGGTCACGTACGCGGCCACGGGGACGCTGTCGATGGCCCAGCTCGCCGAGCGGTTCGCCACGTTGCCGGTGCAGGTGGCGCTGCTGGTGGAGCTGACGCTGCTGCTGGCGTTCGGCATCAAGGCGGCGATCTTCCCCATGTCGGCCTGGCTGCCGGACTCCTATCCCACCGCGCCCGCCCCGGCCACGGCCGTGTTCGCCGGCCTGCTGACCAAGGTCGGCGTCTACTCGATCGTGCGCCTGGAGGCGCTGCTGTTCCCGGGCGGGCCGGTGTCGACGCTGCTCATGTGGGTGGCGCTGGCCACGATGCTGGCGGGCGTGCTGGGCGCGGTCGCGCAGACCGACCTCAAGCGCATGCTCTCGTTCACGCTGGTCAGCCACATCGGCTACATGGTGTTCGGCGTCGGCCTGTCCACGGTGGCCGGGCTGGCCGGGGCGATCTTCTACGTGGTGCACCACATCACCGTGCAGACGACCCTGTTCCTGGTGACCGGGCTGGTGGAGCGGCGCACCGGCACCACCTCGGTGAACGGGCTCGGCGGCCTGATGGCGACCGCGCCGCTGCTGGCCGTGCTGTTCTTCGTGCCCGCCATGAACCTGTCGGGCATCCCGCCCATGTCCGGCTTCCTCGGCAAGCTGATGCTGGTGCAGGCGGGCCTGGCCGACGGCCGCCCGCTGTCCGTCGCCCTCGTGGCCGGGGGCCTGGTGACGAGCCTGCTCACCCTGTATGCCGTGGCCCAGACGTGGAGCAAGGCGTTCTGGCGCGGCCCGCGGGCCGTCCGGGTGGGCACGGTCGTGGAGAGCGAGGAGTACACCGGCGAGGACCCGACCGTCACGACGACGGCCGTCCCGTGGGCGCTGACGGGGTCGGTGGCGGCGCTGGTCGCGATCGGGCTGTCGTTCACGGTGCTGGCCGGGCCGCTGTCGGCGTTCACGCAGCGGGCCGCCGCCGAGCTGATGGCCCGCGAGCCGTACGTCACGGCCGTCCTCGGGGGGCGGCCGTGAAGCCGCGGCTGGCGCTGATCGCCTGGCTGGCGGTGGTCTGGGTGATGTTGTGGGGCGAGCTGTCGCCCGGCAACGTGCTGGGCGGCCTGGCGGTCGGGCTGGTGGTGACGTGGCTGCTGCCGCTGCCCGTCCTCGACCCGGGCATCAGGATCCGTCCGGTGGCGCTGGTGGACTTCCTGCTCTGGTTCGGCTGGGACCTGGTGGTCTCGACCGTGCGGGTGGTGGTCTGGGTGGTGCGGCCCGGCGTGCCGCCCACCCAGATCGTCCGGGTACGGCTGCGCACGTCGTCGGAGTCCATGACCGTGATGATCATGGTCGCGGTGTCGACCGTGCCCGGCAGCCTCGTCGTGGAGGCCTACCCCGAGGAGCGCGAGCTGCTCCTGCACGTGCTGGGGCGTCCGGGGGACGTCACCGAGGCGGTGCGGGCGGACGTGGCCGCGATGGAGTCGCGCATCGTGGCGGCGTTCGGCACCCTGCGGGACCGGGAGGAGCTGCCGTGACCGTGGTGTACCTCGTGACGCTGGGGCTGCTCGGATGCGCGGCGGCGGCCACGCTCTACCGGGTGGCGCGCGGTCCAACGATGCTGGACCGGGCGGTCGCGGTCGACGTGATGACGTCGCTGTGCATGTGCGGCGTCGGGGCGTTCGCCGTGGTCAGAGACGACTATTCGGACCTGCCGATCCTGCTGGTGCTGTCGCTGCTGGGGTTCGTCGGGTCGGTGTCGCTGGCCCGCTTCTTCTCGGGGAGGTCCCGATGAGCTGGCCGGACATGGCGGCGGCGGCCTGCCTGCTGCTGGGCGCGGCGCTGGCGCTGTCGGCCGGGGCCGGGCTCGTCCGGTTCCGCACCACGCTGGACCGCATGCACGCGGGCACCAAACCGCAGGTGCTCGGCGTGCTGCTGGTGCTGCTGGCCATGTGGCTGCACCGGCCCACCTGGGCGAACGCCGGGCCGCTGCTGCTGGCGGGTGTCTCCCAGGTGATCACCGTGTCGGTGGCGGCGTACATGGTGGCGCGGGGCGCCTACTCGCGCGAGCGCGCGGACGACGACACCGAGCTCCCCTCGGAGGACTGATCGTCCGAGCGGTTGAGCGCCGCCTGGCCGAACCAGGTCCACAGGGCCAGCGCGGCCAGGATCCCGCCGGTGGTCCAGCCCAGCACCGGGCCGAACAGGTAGTCGATCACGAGCATGGTGGCCGTCGCCATAGACACGGCCAGCGCGAGCGCGCCCACGATGCCGTAGAGGTTGGAGCGCCGTACCAGGGTCTCCTTGCGCCCCTGCCGGAACAGCACGCGGTGCTGCGCGGTCGGCGCGATGTAGCAGATGGACGCGACCGCCGCGCTGACCAGCGCCAGGTAGAACAGCCATCGGTCGGTCTGGTCCAGCTTGGCGAAACCGACCGAGAAGGGCACGGTGAGCAGGAACGCGAACAGCACCTGCACCCCGGTCACCGCCACGCGCGCGCCCTGTAAGAGCTCCACGAAGTTCCGGTCCGCGCGCTCCTGGTCCGACTCGTTCTTCACGCCGCCTCCCGCCTCAGAAACGAGAGACTTCTCCTTCCTTGGCGGGGCGCGCTAAAACCTCGCCCGCAGGATCTTGGCCGGGGTGATGGGGAGATCGCGCACGCGGTGGCCGATGGCGTGGTGCACGGCGTTGCCGATGGCGGCGGCCGTGCCGACGATGCCGATCTCGCCGATGCCCTTGCTGCCCATGGGATTGAGGTCGCCGTCCTCCTCCTCCAGCCAGACCGCCTCGACCCGCTCCACGTCGGCGCAGGCGGGCACGTGGTACTGGGCCAGGTCGCGCCGGAGGAAGCCGCCGAACTCCTCGTCGGTGTAGGTCTCCTCCATCAGCGCCATCCCCATGCCCATCGTCATGCCCCCGACGAACTGCGACCTGGCCAGCTCGGCGTCCAGGATGTGCCCCGCGGCGAAGACGCCGAGCAGGCGCGAGACCCGTACCTCGCCCGTCACGGAGTTGACCCGCACCTCGGCGAACTGGGCGCCGAAGGCGTGCCTGGACAGCTCGGCGTCCCGCGCGACCTCCTCGGTGGTGTCGGCGCGGCCCACCGAACCGTTCATCTTGAGGTGCTCGCAGGCGCGCACGATCGCCGAGCCCCACGAGGCCGTGCCCATGGAGCCGCCCGCGAGCGGGGCGTCCGGCAGGTCGCTGTCGCCCAGCTCGACGTGCACCCGGTCGGGCGCTACGCCCAGCGCGCCGGCCGCGATCCCGGCCAGCGCGGTACGCGCGCCCGTGCCGATGTCGGCGGCGGCCACCTGGACGAGGAAGTCGCCCTCCCGCATGGTGACGACGGCCTTCGACGGGCTGCGCCTGGCCGGGTAGGTGGAGGCGGCCACGCCGGTGCCGATCAGCCACTCGCCCTCCCGGCGGCGCCCCGGCTCGGGGTCGCGCCCGTCCCAGCCGAAGCGGCGGGCGCCCTCGCGCAGGCAGGCGACCAGGTTGCGGGAGCTGAACGGCAGGCCGCTGTCCGGCTCCGTCTCCGGCTCGTTGGCGACGCGCAGCTCGATCGGGTCGACGCCGGCGGCGCAGGCCAGCTCGTCCATGGCGGACTCCAGCGCGTACATGCCGGGGCACTCGCCCGGGGCGCGCATCCACGACGGGGTGGCGACGTCCAGCCGGACGAGCCGGTGGGCCGTGCGCAGCGCGGGCGTGGCGTACATGACGCGGGCCGGGGTCGCGGTCTGCTCGGCGAACTCCACCAGTGTCGAGCTCTGCTCGTAGGCCACGTGCTCCAGCGCCGTGAGCCGGCCGTCGGCGTCCGCGCCGAGCCGCAGCCGCTGGATCGTGGGCGTGCGGTAGCCGGTGACGTCGAACATCTGCTGCCTGGTCAGCGCGATCTTGACGGGCCGGCCGACGGCCCTGGCGGCCAGGGCGGCCAGCACGGCCTGCGGCCTGGAGGTGCCTTTCGAGCCGAATCCGCCGCCGACGTGCCGGGACACCACCCGCACCCGGTCACTGGGCAGGCCGAGGGTCTTGGCGATGAGGTCGCGGCTGGCGGACGTGCCCTGCGTGGTGTCGTACACCAGCAGCCTGCCCTCGCCGTCCCACAGCGCCAGGGCGGCGTGCGGCTCCATCGGGTTGTTGTGCAGGACGGGGGTCGTGTAGGTCACGTCGACGACGGTCTCGGCCGTATTGAGCCCGGCTTCGACGTCGCCCTTCACGGTGTCGGACGGGAAGCCGGGGTTGACGGTCTCCGGCTGGTACAGGCCGGGATGGTCGGAGCGCAGGGCCACATCGTGGATGTCCTGCTCGTACTCGACGACGATCGCGTCTGCGGCGGCGCGGGCGTTCTCGTAGGTGTCGGCCACGGCGGCGGCCACGAACTGGCCGCGGTAGGCGACCTCCCGGCTCTGGAACAGCGCCAGCTCGCCCTCGGCGCCCGGGCCCAGCCGGGGCGGGTCCTGGCTGGACAGCACGGCCAGCACGCCGGGCATGGCGAGCGCGTCGCGGCCGTCGATGCGCTTGATGCGGCCCTTGGCGATGCGCGACTGCACGGGATAGGCGTAGGTGAGGCCCTCGACCGGGTATTCGGCGGCGTACGTGGCCAGCCCGGCGACCTTGACGCGGCCCTCGACGCGGTTCACGGCGCCAGCTCCTCGAGTGTGCGGACGATCAGGTTGCGGGCCAGCGGCACCTTGAAGTCGTTGCGCGGGAGCGGGCGGGCCCGTTCCAGCTCGGCCTCGGCGGCGGTGCGGAACGCCTCACCGGTCGCCGGGCCGCCGACGAGGACCTGCTCGGCGTGCTCGGCCCGCCAGGGCGCGTGGGCCACGCCGCCCAGCGCGATGCGGCAGCCGGCGACGGTGCCGTCGCGGACGTCGAGCACGGCGGCGATGGACACGAGGGCGAAGGCGAACGACGCCCGCTCGCGTACCTTGCGGTAGAGCGAGGCGCCCGGCGGCGGCGCGGGCAGCTCCACGGCGGTGATCAGGTCGCCCGGCTCCAGCACGGTGTCCCGCTCGGGCGCGGCCGACGGGAGCCGGTGCAGCCCCGGCATCGGGATGATCTTGTCACCGCCCTGGCCGGTGACGTGCACCTCGGCCTCCAGCGCGGCCAGCGCGACCGCCATGTCCGAGGGATGGGTGGCCACGCAGGCGTGCGAGGTGCCGAGGATCGCCAGGTTCGTGTGGTCGCCCTCGATGGCCGGGCAGCCGGAGCCGGGCTGGCGCTTGTTGCACGGCCGGGTCACGTCCTGGAAGTACGGGCAGCGGGTGCGCTGCAGCAGGTTGCCGGCCACCGTGGCCATGTTGCGCACCTGGCCGGAGGCGCCGGACAGCACCGCCCTGGCCAGCATCGGGTAGCGGGAGCGCACCAGGGGGTGGACCGCCAGATCGCTGTTGCGCACGGCGGCGCCGACGCGGAGCCGGTCGCCGGCCTGCTCGATGGCGTCGAGCGGCAGCCTGGCGACGTCCACCAGGCGGTCCGGCTCGGCCACGCCCAGCCGCATGAGGTCCACCAGGTTGGTGCCGCCGCCCAGATACATGGTGCCGGGCCCGAAGGCGCGCACCGCGTCCGCCGCGCTGCCCGCCCGGGCGTACTCGAAGAGCTTCACTGCGCGACCTCGGCGATCGCGCTGACGATGTTGACGTAGGCGCCGCACCGGCACAGGTTGCCGCTCATGCGCTCCCTGATCTCCTCCGGCGTCAGGCCGGGATCCTCGCGGAGATCGCCGGTGACCGCGCTCGGGCCCGGCTCGCCCAGCATCCCCACCGCCGAGCAGAGCTGCCCCGGCGTGCAGTAGCCGCACTGGAAGGCGTCGTGCTCGATGAACGCGGCCTGCAGCGGGTGCAGCTCGTCACCCTCCTTCAGCCCCTCGACGGTGACGATCTCCGAGCCGTCCATCGCCACCGCCAGCGCCAGGCAGGAGTTGGCCCGCCGGCCGTCGATCAGGACCGTGCAGGCCCCGCACTGGCCGTGGTCGCAGCCCTTCTTGGCGCCGATCAGGCCCAGCCGTTCGCGGAGCAGGTCCAGCAGCGACATCCGGGGATCCACGTGCACAGAGTGTGACGATCCGTTCACCGTCAGGGTGATGTCCATGGCGCACGACTACCCGACCTCCAGACGAGCCAACCTCTGAGCGCGGTAAACGCCCTCCGGGGCGGTGTCCGTTTTGTCCCTGCGATGAGGGGTAGCCGAGCGGACATGGGCGTGTCGATCGACGAGCAGGTGACGGAGTCGGCGGCGATACTCACTGTCAACGCCGGGTCGTCGAGCTTCCGCCTGGACCTGGTGGAGGGCGGTTGCGTGCTGGACCGCGTGCACACCGAGCGCGCCGTCGATCCCGGCTCGGCCAGGCGGGAGCTGTCGTCGTTCCTCGGCGGGCACTTCGGGCGCGACATCCGCGCCGTGGCCCACCGCCTCGTGCACGGCGGCGATCTCGTCCGCGCCCCGGCCGTGGCCGACGACGAGACGGCCGAGGGACTGCGCGGCCTGACGAGCCTGGCGCCGCTGCACCTGCCGCCCGCGCTGGCCCTGCTGGACGCGGCCCGAGCGGAGCTGCCTGCCCTGCCGCACGTGCTCTGCCCGGACACCGCCTTCCACGCCGGCCTGCCGGAGGAGGCCGCGGTCTACGCGCTGCCGCTGTCGTGGCGGGAGCGGTACGGGCTGCGCCGCTACGGCTTCCACGGCATCTCGTACGCGTGGGCGGCCGACCGCGTGGCCGAGCTGCTCGGCCGGCCGCTGGCGGAGCTGGACCTCGTGCTGACGCACCTGGGCGGCGGCTGCTCGGTGTGCGCGGTGTCGGGCGGGCGCAGCCTGGACACCTCGATGGGCTTCACCCCGCTGGAGGGGCTGCCCATGGCCAGGCGTTCGGGCAGCGTGGATCCCGGGATGCTGATGTGGCTGCTGGGGTCGGGGCATCTCACGGTGGCCGAGCTGAGCGAGGGGCTGGAGCGCCGCTCGGGCCTGCTGGGGCTGTCGGGCGGCTTCTCGGGGGACACGCGCGAGCTGGTGGCGGCCGCGCGGGAGGGCGACTCGGCCGCGGAGCTGGCGCTGGAGGTGTTCAGCCATCGGGTGGCCAGGGAGATCGCCGCCGCGGCCACCTCGCTGGGGCGGATCGACGCGCTGGTGTTCACCGGGGAGATCGGCTGGGACCAGCCCGAGGTGCGCGAGGCCGTCTGCGCCCGCCTCGGGCTGCTCGGCATCGAGCCTCCCGCGCTCGCCGACCGCCACGACGACGGGCCGGTCAGCGCATACGACGCGGCCGTGCCCGTCATGGTGGTGCAGGTGCGCGAGGAGCTCCAGCTGGCCCGCGAATGCCTGCGCGTGCTCGCGGAGGAGGACGAATGACGGTGCTCGACGAGGTACGCCGCTCGGCGCTGCCGCTGACCGGCCCGGGGGACCTCGACCCGCTGATGGAGCGCGTGGGCGAGGCCAGGTTCGTGCTGATCGGCGAGGCCAGCCACGGGACGCACGACTTCTACACCTGGCGGGCGGAGCTGACCCGCCGGCTGATCGCCGAGAAGGGATTCGGTTTCGTCGGGGTCGAGGGCGACTGGCCCGACTGCGAACGGGTGCATCGGGCCGTGACCGGCGACACCGATCCCTTCGAGGCCCTCTACACGTTCGAACGCTGGCCGACGTTCATGTGGGCCAACGAGGAGGTCGTGCAGTTCTGCCGGTGGCTGCGGCGCTACAACGCCGCGCTGCCGCGCGGGGAGCGCTGCGGCTTCCACGGCCTGGACGTCTACAGCCTGTGGGACTCGCTGCGCGCCGTGCGCCGCTACGCCGCCGCCCGGCTCCCGCACGAGATGGAGCCGGTCGTCGACGCGCTCTACTGCTTCGAGTCCTACGGCCACGACCCGCAGCAGTACGGCCTGGCCACCCGGCTGGTCCCGGAGGGCTGCGAGGACGAGGTCGTGCAGCTGCTCCAGAGCATGGTCCGCGCGGTGCCCCTGGACGAGCAGGGCTTCAGCGCGCGCCAGAACGCCGAGGTCGTGGCCGGGGCCGAGCGCTACTACCGCTCCATGGTGCGCGGCGGCCCCGAGTCCTGGAACGTCAGGGACGTCCACATGGCCGACACCATGGGCCGGCTCGCGGACTTCTCCAACGCCAAGGGCGTGGTGTGGGCGCACAACACCCACGTGGGCGACGCCCGCGCCACGGACATGGCCGCCGCGGGCATGACCAGCCTCGGGCAGCTGGCCCGGGAGCGGTACGGCGACGACGCGGTGCTGGTGGGGTTCGGCACCCATCACGGGTCCGTGGTGGCCGCGACCGCCTGGGGCTCGCAGCACCACGTCATGCGGGTGCCGCCGGCGCGGCCCGCGTCGCTGGAGGCGCTGCTGCACGAGGCCGTGGTCGAGCCCGAGGTCCTGTTCGTGGTCCCGCCCAAGTGGTCGAGACCCGCCTGGTACGACGAGCCGATGGGGCACCGCGCGGTCGGCGTCGTGTACCACCCCGAGCGGGAGCTCAGGGGCAACTACGTGCCCACGGTGGTGGGCGGCCGCTACGACGCCTTCATCTGGCTGGACGAGACCAGGGCGCTGCACCCGCTGCACGGCGAGCCGTGGGGCGACACCGAGCCGGAGACATACCCGACCGCCATGTGACCTTTGTCGGTAGCAGATGGTTTGATCTGCGGTGTGGAGGCGTCGGTCGAGCAGCTCGTCTACGTCCGGGAGGACGAATACACCGTCGCGCGCATGAGCGCCGACGGCGAGCCCGACTTCGTGGCCACCGGGCGGGCGCTGGCGGGTGTGCAGCCCGGCGAGACGCTGCGGCTCTTGGGCGAGTGGGGGCGTCATGCCCGTTACGGGCGGCGCTTCGCGGTCAGCGGGTGCGAGCGGATCGTGCCCTCCTCGGTCCGGGCCATCCGGATCTACCTGGGGTCGGGGCTGATCAGGGGCATCGGGCCGCGCCTGGCGTACGCGATCGTCGACCACTTCGGCGAGGCCACGCTCAAGGTGATCGACAGCGAGCCCGAGCGGCTCACCGAAGTCGTCAACATCGGGCCGCTGCGGCAGGGGCAGATCGTCCAGGCGTGGCAGGAGCAGAAGGCGATCGCCGCGCTGATGGTGACGCTGCAGGGGCTCGGGGTCAGTCCGCTGCTGGCGGCCAAGATCTACCAGGTGTTCGGGCACGACGCCGACGAGGTGCTGGCCACGGACCCCTACCGGCTGATCGGGCGGGTGCGGGGGATCGCGTTCCGCATCGCCGACAAGATCGCGCTGCAGTCGGGGGTGCCCGAGCGCAGCCCGCAGCGGGTCAAGGCGGCGCTGCTCGACCGGCTGGAGGCGGCGGGCAGCCGCGACGGCCACTGCTTCGTGCCGGTGCCCGCGCTGGTGCGGGAGACGGCGGAGCTGATCGAGCAGGACCAGGACCTGGTGCGCCCGATGATCGACGCGCTCGTGGCCGACCGCCGGGTGGTCGTGGAGGCCGCGCCCGACCAGCCGGGCGTGGCGGTGGCGTACGCCAAGCACGTGCACGGCAGGGAGGCGGCGCTGACCGAGCAGATCACCCGGCTCATGCGGGCCCGCTCGACGCTGCCCCTGCGCTCCTTCCGCGACGACCCCGGGCTCCACGAGGACCAGCAGGCCGCCGTCAACATGGCCCTGACCAGCACCGTCTCCATCATCACGGGCGGCCCCGGCTGCGGCAAGAGCCACACGGTGAAGGCCATCGCGACCACGGTCAGGGCGGCGGGCGGCACGGTCACGCTCACCGCGCCCACGGGCAAGGCGGCCAAGCGCCTGTCGGAGCTGACCGGGCTGCCGGCGATGACCATCCACCGGATGCTCGCCCGGCAGCCCGATCCCGACCCGGAGACACTGTTCGACGAGACACCGTCGCAGGCCGACCTGATCGTGGTGGACGAGGCGTCCATGCTCGACCTCCACCTGGCCACCCGGCTGACCGCCGCCGTGCCGTCCGGCAGCCATCTGCTGCTCATCGGCGACGGCGACCAGCTGCCCAGCATCGGCCCCGGCGACGTGCTCGCCGACCTGCTGCGCGTGGAGGCGGTCCCGCGGGTGCAGCTCACCCACGTCTTCCGGCAGGCGGGCGGCAGCGGCATCATCGACGCCGCCCATCGCATCCGCGCCGGCCGGCTCCCGGTCAGGACGGCCGGCGGCGGGTTCTGGTTCGAGGAGCTCGACGACCCCGCCCAGGTGGCGCGGCGGGTGGCCCACCTGGCGATGGTGGCGATCCCGCGCAAGCAGAACGTCGAGCCCGGCCAGGTGCAGGTGCTGTGCCCGATGCGCAAGGGCGAGACGGGCGCCGCGGCGCTCGGCCGCCTGATCCAGGACCAGCTCAACCCGGCCGCCGACGACAAGCCGGAGCACTGGTCGGGCGCGTCGGTGTTCCGGGTGAGCGACCGGGTCATGCCGATCCGCAACAACTACGACAAGGGCGTCTTCAACGGGGAGACCGCCACGGTGACGGCGGTCGTGCAGGAGGAGCGCACGATCGAGATCCTGACCGACGACGGTGAGCGGGTGCGCTACGGCTTCGACGAGCTCGACGACCTGACCCACGCCTACGCGATCAGCGTGCACCGGTCGCAGGGCAGCGAATACCCGTTCGTGGTGGCGCCCATCGTGGCCGAGTCGGGCGGGATCATGCTGCGCCGCAAGCTCCTCTATACCCTGGTGACCAGGGCGAAGGCGTGGGTGGTGCTGGTGGGCCAGCGGGAGGCGCTGGAGCTGGCGGTTCACCGGATCGGCCACCGGCGCAACACCGGCCTGGCCCGCCGCCTGGCCCTCGCCCTGGAAAGCTAGCCCGGCGGCGGCACCTCACCCTCTCCCCGCACGGCCGGCCCGGCAGCAGGTCCTGGCCTTCGCCCCTGGACGGCTAGCCCGGCGACGGCCCCGCGGAGCTCGGGCGGGACAGCGAGGTGGCGAGGAGTTCGGCCAGGTGGCCGGCCTGGCGTCCGGTGCGGGAGGCGGCGATCTGGGTGCGGCAGGAGAAGCCGTCGGCGAGGATCGCCTGGTTCGGGCCCGCCGCCCGGACGGCGGGCCAGACCGACTCCTCCGCGCAGGCCACGGAGACGTCGTAGTGCGAGCGTTCGAACCCGAAGTTCCCGGCCAGGCCGCAGCAGCCCGCGTCCAGGACCTCCGTGCGGATCCCGAAGCGGTCGAGCACGGCGCGGTCGGCGTCGTACCCCATGACGGCGTTCTGGTGGCAGTGCACCTGTGCCACCGCCTCACCACCCGAGGAGGCCGGGCGCCAGTCGGGCGCCCGCGACTCCAGCAGCTCCGCGAGCGTCAGCGTGCGCTCCGACAGCAGCCGCGTGTCCGGCGTGTTCAGCAGCTCCGGCCCGTCGGCGCGGAACACGGCGGTGCAGCTCGGCTCCAGCCCCACCACCGGCACCCCGGACTCCGCCCACGGCCGCAGCGCCCGCACGCTGCGGGCCAGCACCCGCCGCGCGACCCCGAGCTGTCCGGTGGAGATCCAGGTCAGCCCGCAGCACAGCGCCACCGGCGGCACGTGCACCTCGAACCCGGCCGCCTCCAGCACGCTCACCGCCGCCCGCCCGATGTGCGGGTCGAAGTTGTTCGTGAACGTGTCCGCCCACAGCACGACCTTGCCCCGCGTGCCGGGCCGCGCCGGGCCCCGCCGCTTGAACCAGTCGGTGAAGCGCTCCTTCGCGAAACGGGGCAGCTCACGCTCGGCCGCGACCCCGGCGACGGCCTTGACCAGCCGCGACAGGCCCGGCGCGTGCGCCAGCGCGTTGAGCGGGCCGGGCATCGTGGAGGCGAGCGCCGCCCACATCGGCAGCCAGCCCATGGAGTAGTGCTCGCGGGGCCGGATCCGGCGCCGGTAGTGGTGGGACAGGAACTCGGCCTTGTACGTGGCCATGTCGACGTTCACCGGGCACTCCGACCGGCAGCCCTTGCAGGCCAGGCACAGGTCGAGGGCGTCGCGCACGGCGGCCGAGCGCCAGCCGTCCGCGATCAGCTCGCCGCGCACCATCTCGCCCAGCAGCCGGGCCCGCCCCCGCGTGGAGTGCTCCTCCTCGCGCGTCACCCGGTAGCTGGGGCACATCACGCCGCCCTCGAAGGTGTGCTGGCGGCACTTGCCGATCCCGACGCACCGGGTGGTGGCGTGCCCGAACCGGCCGTGGTCGCGCGGGTAGTCGAAGGACTTCTGCCGCGGCTCCAGCGGGTAGAAGTGCCGCTGGCCGAGGTCCTGGTCGAGGCGGTTGGGGTGGACGACCTTGCCGGGGTTCATCCGGTTGCGCGGGTCGAAGACGGCCTTGAACCGGCCGAACGCCTCCACCACCTCGTCGCCGAACATGCGCGGCAGCAGCTCGGCCAGCGCCTGCCCGTCGCCGTGCTCCCCCGACAGCGAGCCGCCGTAGGCGGCCACCAGGTCGGCCGCCTCCTCCGCGAACGCCCGGTATCGGGCGATCCCGTCGTCGGTGTGCAGGTCGAGCGGCAGCCTCCCGTGCACGCACCCCTGTCCGAAGTGGCCGTACAGGGCCGATTCGGCGTAGCCGTGGCGGCGCAGCAGCTGATCGTAGTCGCGCAGGTACGCACCCAGCCGCTCGGGCGGCACGGCCGCGTCCGACCAGCCCTCGTACGTCTCCCGCCCCGCCGGCGGGTACGCCTCCACGCCCAGGCTGGCCTCCCGCCAGCGCCACAGCTCGTCCTCCTTGGCCGGGTCGCCGAGGAAGGTGTGGCTCGCGTGCTGCCCCACGTCGCCCATCAGCCCGTGCGCCCGTTCGAGCGCCTCCTCGACGGTGTCGCCGCCGAACTGCACCAGCAGCCACCCCCGCCCCTCCGGCAGGTCGCGGAGCGCGGGATCGTCGGGACGCTCCTGGCGGGCGAGCCGGCACATCCGGTCGTCCATGGCCTCCAGCGCGAGCGGCCGGTGCCCGGCCACGGCGGGGACGGCGTCGGCCGCCGCGAAGATGTCCTCGAAGCCGAGCACCGCCAGCGAGCGCGCGGCGGGCCTCGGCACCACGGCCAGCTCGGCGCGCAGCACGGTCACCAGCGTGCCCTCGCTCCCGACGAGGGCGCGGGCCAGGTTGAAGCCGTTCTCGGGCAGGAGCTGGTCGAGGTTGTAGCCGGAGATGCGCCGCTCCAGCTTGGGGAAGCGGGTGCGTACCAGCTCCATGGTGTCGTCGCGCAGCTCGCGCAGCTGCCCGTAGATCTGGGCGAGCCGCCCGCCCGCGGCCTGGATCCTGGCGTACTCGGCGTCGTCGGTCGGCCCGACCCACGCGCGTACGCCGTCGTAGGTGAGGATCTCCAGCCGCAGCACCGACTCCGACATCTTCCCGTACGCCTGCGCGGACGCCCCGCACGAGTTGTTGCCGATCATGCCGCCGATCGTGCAGGTCGGATGGCTGGACGGCCGGGGCCCGACCATCAGGCCCTCCGGCTCCAGCACGTGGTTGACCGCGTCCAGCACCGCGCCGGCCTGCACCGTGATCCGCCGGCCCGCGACGTCCACGGACTCGACCGCGCCGCAGTGCTTGGACCAGTCGATCACCACGGCCGCGTTGCAGCACTGCCCGGCCAGGCTGGTCCCGCCGCCCCGGGACAGCACCGGCACGTCGCGGGCCCGGCACGCGGCCACCGCCGCCACCCCGGCGTCGAGCGTGTAGGGCACCACGACGCCGATGGGCACCTGCCGGTAGTTGGAGGCGTCGCGCGCGTAGGCGGCGCGGCTGCCGGTGTCGAACCGGATCTCTCCGTCGACCGTCTCCTCCAGCCGCCGCCGCAGCGGCTCCACGTCGATCTCGCGCTCCCGGCGCGGGCGCGCCGCCGGTGTGCTGATCAGGCTGTCCATAGCTCCGCCCGCCATCGTCCGCCGCCCCGCCCTAGACGCCGAGCAGATCGGTCAGGTCGTCGGCGTGCTCCTCTTCCTCTTCGAGGATCGCCTCCATGAGCCGCCGCGTCGTCGGATCGCCCTCACCCAGCCAGCGGATGATCTCCTGGTAGGTGGAGATGACGATGCGCTCGGCCCAGAGGTTGGCCTCCAGCAGGCCGCGCAGGTCGGTGTCGTCGGGCACCTGGTAGTCGGTGTGGGAGCGCCGCACGAGGCTGGCGGGGTCGAAGTCGGGCTCCCCGCCGAGCTGGCTCACGCGTTCGGCGGCGCGCAGCGCGTGCTGCAGCTCCTCCTGGGCGTGCTCGGTGAACTCCGCCGACACCTGCGCCCGGTCGATCCCCTTGGCCGAGATGGCGTGCCTGGTGTACCTGAGCCAGCACACCACCTCGGTCGCGATGACGTCGTTGAGGATGTTGATGACCTTCTGCGGGTCGTGCCCGAAGGTGCCGGTGATCGGACCTTCGTCCATCTTCTGCCGCACCTGGTCACGGATCCTGGTGACGTCCAGCACGAAGTCGTCGGTGTGGCTCATATCTGTCCTGTCCTTCCCCCGGCAAGGAGTTCCCCCTGGTCAAAGGTAACTTTGCGGGAGGTCGCAGGCGGGCTGCGACACCCGGGGACGGCCACGCCGAAACCCGGTTGACGGGCGCGGGATCATGGCGGTGATGGACGAGCGGCGTTTGATACGCGTTTCCAAATACCTGGCCAGGCACCTGCGGCACGACCCGGGGCGCATCGGCCTGACGCTGGATCCTCACGGGTGGGTGCCGGTGGACACGCTGCTGCGGGCGGCGGCCGAGCACGGGTTCCCGATCACGGCCGCGGAGCTGTGGAAGGTCGTCGAGGCCAACGACAAGCGGCGCTACGCGATCGAGGACGGCCGGATCCGGGCGAGCCAGGGGCACTCGGTGCCGGTGGATCTCGACCTGCCCGCCGTGCGGCCGCCCGAGGTGCTCTATCACGGCACCGTGGGCCGGTTCCTGGCGGCGATCAAGGAGGAGGGGCTGCGGCCCATGAGCCGGCACCACGTGCACCTGTCGCCCGACCGGGAGACGGCGACGCGGGTGGGGGCCCGGCGGGGCGTCCCCGTGGTGCTGGTGGTCGCGGCCGGGGCGATGCACGCCGGCGGGCACGAGTTCCGGGTCAGCGCCAACGGGGTGTGGCTGGCCGACCACGTGCCGCCCGGCTACCTGCGGTTTCCCTCCTGAAGCCGCTCGCGCAGGGTGTCGCGGGCGGCCATCAGCGCGAAGCCGAGCAGGTTGGCGCCCTGCCACGCCGCAGGCGACGCGGCCCGCTCGTCCGAGGCCGCCAGCCCGATGCCCCACACCCGGTCCAGCGGGCTCGCCTCCACCAGGACCCGGCCCGACGTGCCCAGCAGGAACTCCGTCAGGTCGTCGTGCGCCCCGAACTTGGCGACGTTGCCGCGCACCACGATGCCGAAGCGGTGGGCGTCCCACGTGGGCTCGTCGAAGCCCCGTACGGTCCGGCCCAGCTTCTTGGCCTCGCCCGGGTGGCCGGCCGCGAGGATCCTGTCCGCGCTCTCCCCGTCGCCGAACAGCCACGCCTTGTGCGCCATCATGTAGTGCTCGGCCGAGGCGTACGTGTGGCCGTCCTCCGTGAAGGTGACCGGCCACCACTGGCTGAGGCAGCCCGGTCCGACGCCGCCGTCGCGGGCGGGCTGGTGGCCCCAGAAGTACAGATATCTGAGGCGCCGGCCGGATTGCTCGGCGGCGACGGCCTCGTCCACGGTCATGGGAAGTTCGTCGGACATGTCCCCATACCTTACGCTCGCGAGCCCGCTCTCATGAGGCGGTCGGCGACCTCGCGCAGCACCGGCACCAGCTCCGGCGGGTCGAGCACCTCGAACTCGAAGCCCTTGGTCGCGACGTGGATCGCCAGCTCGTCCAGCGAGTTGGAGCCGGCCTGGAACAGGCACGTGCGCGCGTCCACCGCCTCCAGCCGCCCGGCCCCGGGCGAGGTGCGCGGCGCGACCGCCTCCATGGGCGCGTGGAAGAGGATGCGCGCCCGGTAGCGATAGGGCGCGGAGGTGATGGCACGCGAGACGTACGCGGCGGCGTCCTTCTGGGGCAGCGCACGCGGCGAGAACCGGGCCCCCGGCTCCCCAAGGGGGCCCTCGACGCGGTCCACGCGGAACGTCCGCCAGTCCTCCTTGGCCACGTCCCACGCCAGCAGGTACCAGCGGCGCGGCGTGTGCACGAGCCGGTGCGGCTCCACCTCGCGCGCCGTGACGCCGTCCCGCCCCCGGTAGCGCAGCCGCAGGCGCCGGTGGTCGCGGCAGGCGGCGGCGAGCCCGGCCAGCACGTCGGCGTTCACCTCCGGGGCCGCCGCGCCCGCCAGCGGCACCGTCGCCGCCTGGAACGCGCTCACCCGGTGCCGCAGCCGCGACGGCAGCACCTGGTGCAGCTTGGCCAGCGCCCGCAGCGCGACCTCCTCCAGCCCGGCGACGCTGCCGGTCGCGGCCGTGCGCAGGCTGATGGCCACGGCCACCGCCTCCTCGTCGTCCAGCAGCAGCGGCGGCAGCGCGGCGCCCACGCCGAGCCGGTAACCGCCGGCCACGCCGGGGGTGGCATCGACGGGATAGCCGAGCTCGCGCAGCCGCTCGATGTCGCGCCGCACGGTGCGCAGGCCGACTCCGAGCCGTTCGGCCAGCTCGGCGCCGCTCCAGTCCATGCGCGACTGGAGCAGGGACAGCAGGCGGAGCAGCCGCGCCGAGGTCTCCAACATAGGTGTGATTCTGCCGGACATCGGTGCCAGAACCTGTCACCAATCCCTTCTACCGTCGCAGACATGACGAACGACGGCATCGCCCCCTTCCGCATCGACATCCCGCAGGCCGACCTCGACGACCTGCGCGACCGCCTCCGGCGTACGCGCTGGGCCCCGCAGCCGCCCGGCACCGACTGGGAGCGTGGCGTGCCCACCGGCTACCTGCGCGCCCTGGCCGAGTACTGGGCCGACGGCTTCGACTGGCGTGCCCAGGAAGCGGCGCTGAACGCGCACCCGCAGTTCACCACCACGATCGACGGCGCGAACGTGCACTTCCTGCACCTCCGCTCCGCCGAGCCGGAGGCCACCCCGCTGCTGCTCCTGCACGGCTGGCCCGGCTCGGTCGTCGAGTTCCTCGACGTCATCGGCCCGCTCACCGACCCGGTCGCGCACGGCGGCGCCGCCGAGGACGCCTTCCACCTGGTCGTCCCGTCGCTGCCCGGCTACGGCTTCTCGGGCCCGCTGCCCGGCACCGGCTGGACGGACGGCCGCACGGCGGCCGCGCTCGTGGAGCTGATGTCCCGGATCGGGTACGAGCGGTACGGCGTCCAGGGCGGCGACGTGAGCGCTTTCATCGCTCCCCTGATGGGCCGGGCCGCGCCGGACCACGTCATCGGCGTGCACGTCAACGGGCTGCTCACCTTCCCCGACCCGGCCGTGACGGGGTCGCTGAACGAGACCGAGCAGGCGCGGATGGCCGGGATGCGGGAGTGGCAGGACAAGCTCGGGGCGTACATGCAGCTGCACGGCACCCGGCCGCAGACCATCGCCGCCGCGCTGCACGACTCGCCGGCCGGGCAGCTGGCCTGGATCGTGGAGAAGTTCAAGGACTGGACGGATCCCGCGGCGAAGCTGCCCGAGGACGCCGTGGATCGGGACCGGATCCTCACCGACGTCGGCATCTACTGGTTCACGCGGACGGCGGGGTCGACGGCGCACACGTACTACGAGCGGTTCAACGACTTCAGCGCGTGGGCGCCCAAGGAGCGGGGGACGGTGCCCACCGCGGCGGCCGTCTTCCCGACGGACTTCTCGGTGCGTCCGCTGGCCGATCGGGTGCACAACGTGGTGCGCTGGACGGAGTTCGACCGCGGGGGCCACTTCGCGGCGCTGGAGACCCCGGACCTGCTGGTGGCGGACCTGCGCGAGTTCTTCCGGCAGCTGCGCTAGCTAGGGCAGCTCGGCGAAGCGCTCGACCTGCTCGGTCCGGCCGGAGACGAGGACGACGTCGCCGTACGACAGCTCGGTCTCGGCGGTGGCGTAGGTGAACTCCTCGCCCGGCGCCTTGACCGCCACGATGGTGACGCCGTACTTGCGGCGCAGGTTGGAGCGGCCGAGGGGGACGCCGACGTATTCCTTGGGCGGGGTGGTCTTGGCCAGCGCGAAGTCCTCGTCCACCTGCATGTAGTCGAGCATGCGCCCGCTCACCAGGTGGGCCACCCGCTCGCCCATGTCGTGCTCGGGGAAGACGACGTGGTGGGCGCCGATGCGGCTCAGGATCCGGCCGTGCTGGGTGCTGATCGCCTTGGCCCAGATGTCGTTGATCTCCAGCTCGACCAGCAGCGACGTGGTGAGGATGCTGGCCTCGATGTCGCCGCCGACGGCCACCACCGCCTGGTAGAAGTCGGGCACGCCGAGCTGGCGCAGCGCCTCCATGTCGGTGGCGTCCGCGGTCGCGATCTGCGTGATCCGCCCGGCCAGGCTCTGCGTGACCTTGGGCCGGTTGTCGATGGCCAGGACCTCGGTGCCGCGCCGGGTCAGCTCCAGTGCCAGCGACGTGCCGAACCTGCCGAGGCCGATGACCACGACGGGGTTGTTGTCAGCCAACGATGACTCGCTCCTCGGGTAGCTCGTAATGTCGGGTGCGCTGGTTGAGCGCCAGCGCGGAGCCCATGGTGAGCGGTCCGATCCTGCCGATGAACATCAGCACCGTCAGCAGCAGGTGACCGGCCGTGCCCAGGCTCGGGGTGATGCCGGTGGTCAGCCCCGCCGTGCCGAACGCCGCGACCACCTCGAACAGCACCTGGTCCAGGCCGTGCGGGGTGAGGGCGAGCAGCACGTACGTGGACACGGCGACCAGCGTGACGCCCAGCACCGTGATCGTGACGGCCTGGCGCTGCGTGGCCTCGGGGAGCCTGCGATGGCCGATGTTGACCCGGCTCTCGCCACGCACCTCGGCCCAGACGACGAACGCCAGCAGCCCGAACGTGGTCACCTTGAGCCCGCCCGCCGTGCCCGCGCTGCCGCCGCCGATGAACATCAGCACGTCGGTGGCCAGCCAGCTCGACGGGTACATCTGGGAGATGTCGAGGGTGTTGAACCCGGCCGAGCGCGGCATGACCGCGGTGAAGAAGGCGGCCAGCAGCTTGCCGGGGTCGTCGAGCGCGCCCAGCGTGCGGGGGTTGCGCCACTCGGTCATCAGGAAGACCAGGGTGCCCACCACCAGCAGGGTGACGCTCACGCCCACGGTGACCCTGGTCAGCACGCTCCACTTGCGCGGGTGCCGCCAGGTGCGGGCCAGCTCGAACACCACGGGGAAGCCGAGCCCGCCGACGATGACCGCGAGCGCGATGGTCAGGCAGATCCACGGGTCGCCGACGAACCGCATGAGGCTGTCCGGCCACAGCGCGAACCCGGCGTTGTTGAAGGCCGTGACCGAGTGGAAGGCGCCCAGGTAGGCGGCCCGGCCGAGCGGCTCGCCGTAGCCGACGGCGAACCGGGTGGTGAGCACGACGGCGGCGACGGCCTCGCAGCCGAGGCTGAACACGACCACCTTGCGCACGACGCGGCGCACGTCGCTCATGCTCATCGTCTTGGTCTCCGCCTGCGCCGCGATCCTGGCCCGCAGCCCGAGGCGGCCGGAGACGAGCAGGGTGAACAGGGTGGCCATCGTCATGATCCCCAGCCCGCCCACCTGCACGAGCCCCGCGATCACCACCTCCCCGAACACTGACCAGTGCGACTCGGTGTCCACGATCACCAGCCCGGTGACGCAGACGGCCGATGTGGCGGTGAACAGGGCGACGACCCAGTCGGCGGGCGCGCGATCGGTGGTGGCGACCGGGAGGGACAGCAGCGCGGTGCCGATCGTGATGGCCAGCCCGAACCCGGCGGCCACGACCTGGGCGGGGTGCCGGAAACGGGTCAAGAACGACGGCATCATGCTCATCACCTGTCCCCGCCACACAGGTCACGCATCGAGAGCGCCTCCCCCGTCGAACCCCAGCCGACACTCTGCCGACCCGACTTCCCGGCGCACCGCGCACTACCGTAACAGGCCCGGGTGACGCCGGCGCACTTACGCCTTCTTGGCGCGAACCCCTCACGCCCTTGACGCCCCCTCCATCCACCGCGGCCGGTTCCGCTGAAGGAGGCCCCGACGCGGGCGGCGGGGGCGACGTAGGCTGGGCGCCGGAGGACACTGATGCGCGCACGCGATCTCGCCGTCGACTTCCCGACGGCCACTCTCGACACCCCGGCGCTCGAAGCCGCGAAGCTCCTGGCGGAGCGGGACCTGCCAGGGCTCATTCTCGTCGACCCCGACGGGCGCCCCCTCAGCATCCTGCCCGGCACCCAGGTGCTGCGGCTCGCGGTGCCGGCGTACTGCCAGGACGACCCGGCGCTGGCCCGGGTGGTGGACGAGGCCCACGCCGACCTGTTCCTGCGGCGGCTCGGGGGCAGGACCGTGCGGGAGTGCCTGCCCGAGCAGCCGAAGGAGCTGCCGGTGGCCGACATGAAGGCGACGGTGCTGGAGCTGGCGGCGCTGATGGCGCGTACGCGCAGCCCGCTGGTGGCCGTGGTCGACGGAGGCCGGCTGGTGGGGGCGGTCACGCTGCAGTCGCTGCTGGACCACGTACTGGAGCTGTGACCCGCGCGGCGTCGTAGGGTGGTCGCATGGCCAAGACCGCGGCACGACAGCCCGTACCCGCCCGGCGCGCGGACGCCGAGCGCAACATCGCCGCGATCCTCGAAGCCGGGACCAGGTTGCTCAGCGCCGACCCCACGGCCAGCGTGGCGGACATCGCCAAGGCCGCCGGGGTGGGCAGGGTGACGCTGTACGGCCACTTCCCGTCCCGGGAGGCGCTCGTGGACGCGGTGCTCGACCACGCGGTCGAGACGGCGGACGCGGTGCTGGCGGACGACTCGCTCGACACGGCCCCCGCGCCCGAGGCCATGGCGCGGCTGCTGCGCTCGTCGTGGGAGGTGCTCGACCGGCACCGCCGGCTGTTCCTGGCCGCCGACCGGGTGCTGGCCACGGAGCGGATCAGGGAGCACCACGAGAGGCCGCTGCGGCGGGTGGAGCGGCTCATCGTGCGCGGGCAGCGGGCGGGCGACTTCCGTACGGACCTGCCGCCGGGCTGGCTGGTGACGACGTTCTTCTCCATCATCCACAGCGCCGCGCAGGAGCGTGAGGCGGGGCGGCTCGCGCCCGAGGAGGTCGAGCTGGTGCTGACCAAGACGATGCTCTCGCTGCTCGCCCCCGCCGTCAGGCCCGCCCGGCCGTAGCCCCACCGGCCCCGCGCGCGGGCTCTCGCTGCCTTCGGCATGCCCTACCCGCGTATGGTTCCTGCGTGCTAACTTGAACATCAGTGTTCAAGTTAAAGGAGGATATCGGATGAGCCTTGATGCGGCTCCGGGCAGGCAGCGCACCGGCGGGTGGGGAGTGCTGGTGCTGCTGTGCCTGGCCCAGTTCATGCTGATCGTGGACATCACCGTCGTCCAGGTGGCACTGCCGACCATCGGCCAGGACCTCGCGCTCGACCGCGAGTCCCTCACCTGGGTCGTGACCACGTACACGCTCTGCTTCGGCGGCCTGATGGTGCTCGGCGGGCGGCTCGCGGACGCGCTGGGCGCCCGCCGCACGCTCCTGGCGGGCCTGGGGCTGTTCACGGCGGCCTCGCTGCTGTGCGGGCTGGCCGGCAGTGGCGCCGCGCTCATCGCCGGGCGGGCGCTGCAGGGGGTCGGCGCGTCGCTGCTCTCCCCCGCCGCGCTGGCCGTGATCACCTCCACCTTCACGGGCGAGCGGCGCGGCCGGGCGCTCGGCGTCTGGGCGGCCATCGGCGGCACCGGGGCGGCCCTGGGCGTGCTGGTCGGCGGCGTGCTGACCGCCGGGCCGGGCTGGGCGTGGGTGTTCTTCGTCAACGTGCCGATCGGGCTGGTGGTGCTGGCGGCCGTGCCCGCCCTGGTGCCGCCCGCGCCAGGGAGGGGCGAGCGGGTCGACGTGCCCGGCGCGCTGGTGGTCACGCTGGCGACGGCGCTGCTGATCTACGCTCTGGTGACGGCGGGCGACGCCGGCTGGGGCGCGGCGGGCACGGTGCTGCCGCTGGCCGGGTCGGTGCTGCTGTACATCCTGTTCGTGGTGGTCGAGCGGTCGGTGCGGTCACCGCTGATGCGAGCCGAGACCCTGGCCAGGCGGCCGGTGATCTCGGGGACGTTCGTCATGCTGGTGGCGACGGGGCTGATGCTGGGGCTGTTCTTCCTCAGCTCGCTCTACCTCCAGCACGTGCTGAGGTTCGGCGCGCTGGAGACGGGCCTGCTCTTCCTGCCCGTGGCGATCGCGATCACGATCGGGGCGCAGCTCGGCGGGCATCTCATCGGCAGGCTCGGCGGGCGGCCGGTGGCGGTGGCGTCCTTCGTGCTGACCGCGGCGGGGGCGGCGCTGATGACGCGCATCTCACCGGACGCGAGCGCGTACACCACGCTGCTGCCGGGCTTCGTCCTGGCGGCGCTGGGCATCGGGCCGGCGTTCGTGACGGCCACCACGACGACCATGGCGAACATCCCGCCCGGCGAGAACGGCGTGGCCTCCGGCGTCATCAACACCTTCCACGAGCTCGGCGGCTCGATCGGCGTGGCCGCCGTCTCGACGGTCGCCGCGGCGAGCCTCGCGCCCGGCGCGGCGGGAGGCGTCGGAGGCTTCGTCGCGGGGCTCACGCTGTGCGCCGTCGTGGCGGGGGTCGCGGCGGCCGTCTCGCTCGGGCTGGTGCCGCCGGGCCGACCGGCCACGACGTTCGTCGGTCACGGCCACGGTCACTGAGGAGGGGCAGGGCCCCTGTCGTCCGAGGAAAACCGGGATATCGCCGAAGACTCCGGCGCACTATCCTTCATTGATGGTCACCTTAAGCCGGGCGAGAGCGGTGAAGGCGTAGATGCCGCGACTGAGGCTGGCGCACCAGCAACTGCCCGGCGTGACCGTGATCGCCGTGATCGGTGAGATGGACGCCGCCAACCGAGGTCAGCTCGAGGCGTACATCGCGCAGGTCCAGCCGGCCCCCGCGGGGAAGCTGGTGTTCGATCTGTCGGAGGTGCCGTTCATGGACAGCTCGGGCCTGCACGTGCTGCTGACCTGCGCCACCAACTGCCTCAAGAACGGCGGCGCGCTCCACCTGGCCGCCGTTCAGCGCATGCCCGCCCGGCTCTTCGAGCTGACCGGCGTCATGGCCCACGTGCCGGTGCACGACACGGTCGAGGGGGCCATCACCGCCGCCCTGGCCTCCTAGGAACGCTCCACCCCGGCCCACTCGCGGACGTTCCCGCCCGCCCAGCGGTCGAGCAGCTCGCCGTCGTGGCTGACGGCCAGCACCCCCGCCCCCGTGCGCTCCCGGTACGCCTCGATCCGGGCGACCAGGTGCGCCTGGGTCGAGGCGTCGAGCATGGTGGTCATCTCGTCGCAGATCAGGTAACGCGGTTCGAGGGCCAGCGCCCGGGCCACGCAGGCCCGCTGGAGCTGCCCGTCCGACACCTCGTGCGGCCGCCGCCCGTACAGCTCGGGCGTCAGTCCCAGCTCCTCGGCCAGCCGGTGCGCCCGCGCCAGCGGGAGCCGCCCGGCGCGCAGCGGCTCGGTGATCACCTCCAGCAGCGTGAAGCGGGGGTCGACGGCGAGCCGGGGCTGCTGGAAGACCAGGCCGATCGAGGTGCGCCGCGGCGCCCGGTGCCGCCACCTCGTCACCGGCTCGCCGTCGAGGGTGACGGCGCCCGCCGACGGGCGCAGCAGCAGGGCGAGTACGCGGGCCAGGGTCGACTTGCCGCACCCGCTGGGCCCGGCCAGCCCGAGGACCTCGCCAGGGCGTACGGACAGCGACACCCCGTCGAGCACCCGATGACGGCCGAACGAGACCGTGATCCCGGTGGCGTCAAGCATGGTGGCAGGACACCCCCTTCTCGTCGATGGCGGGCAGTTCAGCGCACTCGGCTGTGGCCAGCGTGCAGCGGGGCCGGAAGGCGCAGCCGTCCGGGAGCCGGGTGAGCTCGGGCGGCAGGCCCGGGATCGGGACGAACCGCCGCGTCGGCAGCGCGTCCAGCAGCCCCCGCGCGTACGGGTGCCGCGGCCCGGCGAAGAACGCGCCCGCCTCCGAGCGCTCCACGATGCGGCTGGCGTACATGACCGCGATGTCGTCGGCCACCCGCTCGGCGGCGCGCAGGTCGTGCGTGATGACCAGCACCGCGCGGCCCTCGTCGCACAGGCGGCGCAGCTCGGCCATGGTCGCGTCCACGAGGGGCCGGTCCAGGCCGGTGGTGGGTTCGTCGGCCAGGATCAGCGGCGGGTCGCCGGCCAGGGCGAGGGCGTTGGCGACGCGCTGCGCCATGCCGCCCGAGAGCTGGTGCGGGTAGCGGTCGAGGTCCTCCGGGCGCAGGCCCGCGCGTCCGGCGAGCGCGTCGGGGGTCTCGGCGCGGCCGAGTTCGCGCAGGGTCTCGGCGAGCTGGGCGCGGGCCGTGCGCACCGGGGTGAGGTGGGCGGCCGGGCTCTGCGGGACGAGGCCGATCAGGCGCCCGCGCACCCGCCGGGCGAGCGTCTTCTCGGACGCGGCCACCAGGTCCAGCGGGCCCTGCTCCGGCACGTCGAGCCAGGCGTGACCCGTGACGGCGGCGTTGCCGGGGAGCAGGCCGAGCAGGGCGTGCGCCATGACGGACTTGCCGCACCCGGACTCGCCGACGAGGGCCAGGCAGCGGCCCGCGCGCAGCTCGAAACGGGCGTCCGTGACGGCGTGCACGACCGCGCCGGGGATGCGGAAGCGTACCGACAACCCGTCCACACGGAGTCTCACAGGGCCAGCTCCGATCTCCAGCGCGGGTTCGCGCGGTCGCGCACGTACTGGGCCAGCCCCGACACCGCCAGCGTGGGCAGCAGGATCAGCAGCCCGGGGAAGAGACTGGACCACCAGTCGCCCGCCAGCAGCGACCGCCGGCCGTCGTTGATCATGTTCCCGAGCGAGGCCAGGTGGGCGGGCAGGCCCAGCCCGAGGAAGCTGAGCGCCGTCTCGTGCCAGATCGCGTGCGGGATCATCAGCACGGCCGCCAGCAGCAGCTGCGGCGCCAGGTTCGGCAGGAAGTGCCGGACCACGATCCGCAGCCGGCTCGACCCGCCGGAGATCGCCGCGTCCACGAACGGCCGGCCGCGCAGCGAGAGCACCTCGGAGCGCACGATCCGGGCTGCGGTCGTCCAGTGGGTGACGGCCACGGACACCACCACCGCGGTGGCGCTCGGTGCGAACAGCGCCACGATGAAGACGCCGAACAGCAGGTGCGGCAGCGAGTTGAAGCCGTCCACGACCCGCATCAGCACCCGGTCCGCGAGCCCTCCGGCCGCGCCCGCCACGAGCCCGACCAGCCCGCCGATGGTCACGCTGACCGCCGCGGCCACCAGTCCCACCAGGAGCGAGACGCGCAGCCCGTAGATCGAGCGGATCAGCACGTCCCTGCCGACCTCGTCGGTGCCGAACGGGTGGGCCCAGGTGGGCGGCAGCCCCGCGGCCCGCAGGTCCACCAGCTGCTGGTCGAGCCGTACGGCCAGCGGCACCAGCACCACGGCCAGGACCAGCACGGCGAGCGTCGCCGCCGACCAGCGGTTGCGCGCCATCAGCTCACCCCGAGCACGCGCACGCGCGGGTCGGCCAGCGTGTACGCCAGGTCGGCCAACAGGTTGCCGGCCACCACGGTGACCGTGGCCAGCAGCGTGAGCGCCGCCAGCAGCGGGAAGTCCACCGCCAGCGCCGCCTTGACGGTGGTGCCCGCCACGCCCGGCCAGGAGAACACCGCCTCGACCAGGATCGCCCCCGTCACCAGCTCGGGCACCCGCGCCCCCATGATCGTGACGAACGGCAGCAGCGCCGAGCGCAGCGCGTGCCGCAGCAGCACGGTGCGCTCGCGCAGCCCCCGCGCTCTGGCCCCGGTCACGAAGTCCTCCCGCAGCACGCCGATGACCGACTCCCGCACGAACAGCAGCAGCCACGACGACTGCGAGAACGCCAGCACCGCCACCGGCAGCACCAGGTGCCCCAGCAGGTCGGGCAGCGTCACCGTGGCGGAGGCGGCGTCGGTGAGCCCGCCCGCGGGCAGCCAGCCCAGCGTCACGGAGAACACCCAGATCGCCAGCAGGCCCACCCAGAAGACCGGCGCCGCCTCGTTGGTGAACGCCGTCCCGGTGACGAGCCGGTCCAGCCACGAGTCGCGCCGCCAGGCGGCCAGCGTGCCCACGGCCAGGCCGGCCGCCAGCATCAGGACGAGCGCGCAGCCGACGACGAGCAGCGTCCAGCCCAGCCGCTCGCCGATCACCTGCGCGACCGGCAGCCGCAGCGACCTGGACTCGCCCAGGTCGCCGCTGAGCAGGTTGCCGAGCCAGGTGGCGTACTGCTCGGCGAGGGGCCGGTCCAGGCCCCAGTTCGCCCTGATCTCGGCCATGATCTGCGGGCTCGTGACCATCGCCCGCTCGCCCAGGTACTGCCGTACGGGGTCGAAGGGAGACGCCTTGGCCAGCGCGAACATCCCGAACGTCACCGCCAGCAGCAGCGGCACGGCGAACGCCAGCCGCCACGCCACGATCCTGACCCAGGTCACGAGGCGGGCTTCCAGCTCACGACCGTGCCGAGCAGGCCGCCGGTGGCGTGCTCGTGCGCCTCGACGCCCGGGGTGAGGCCGGTCCAGGTGCCGCGTACGACGTAGGTGTGCTTGAGGTAGACCAGGTACAGCCAGACGGCGTCGTCGCTGATGCGCTGCTGCACCTCGTCGTAGGCCTTCTTGCGGGCGGCCCCGTCGGAGGTGCCGCGGCCCGCGTCGAGCAGCCGGTCCACGTCGGGGTTGTTGTAGTGGCCGGGGTTGAAGTAGCCCTGGCCCGAGAAGGACGAGTGGAACAGCTCGTAGTTGGTGTAGTCGGGGTCGTACGGGCTGCCCCAGCCCATGATGAGCGCGTCCTTCGACATGCGCTGGTCGATGGCGTCCCAGTCGAGCCCGGCCAGGCGCACGTCGATGCCGACCTGTTTGGCGTCGGAGGCGACCGCCAGCGCGAGTTCCTTGCGCAGCGAGTCGCCCGCCGGGTACATGAGCGTGAACCTGGCGGGGATGCCGCCCTTGGCCCTGATGCCGTCCGCCCCGGCCTTCCAGCCGGCCTCCTCCAGCGTCGCCATCGCCCTGGCCCGGTCGGGGGCGGCGGAGCCGTTCACGGCGGGGTTGTGCCAGTCGGTGCCGGGCGCGACCGGCCCGAAGGCGGGGCTGCCCGAGCCCGCCAGGATCGCCGAGACCATGGCGGCGCGGTCCACGGCCAGCCCGAGCGCCTTGCGGATGGCCAGGTCGCCGGTCACGGGCTGTTCGAGCGGGAACATCACGCCCCGGTAGTCGGCGGTCGGCACCTCGTGGACCGTCATGCCCCGCTCACCCTTGAACCGGGCGACCGCCTTGGGCGGCAGCTCGGTGGCGGTGAACTCGCCCGCGGCCATCCTGGTGGCCCGCGCGTTGTCGTCGGAGGTGTACGCGAGCACCAGCTTCTTGATGGCCGGCGCCGCGCCCCAGTAACGCTCGTTGGCCTTGAGCGTGATCTTGTCGCCCTTGGTCCAGGACACGAACGCGTACGGGCCGGTGCCGGCGGGCGTGCCGGACACGTCGGACCCCGCGGGGACGATGCCGAGCGTGGCCCGCTGCAGGATGGGCGCGTACGGGTACTTGAGGCGGAAGACGACCGTGCGCGCGTCGGGGGCGTCCACCTTCTCGATGGCGGCGTAGTCGCCGCGGATCGGCGAGTTGTTGGCGGCCTTGAGCACCTGCTCATAGGTGTACGCCACGTCGGCGCCGGTCAGTGCCTTGCCGTCGTGGAAGGTGACCCCCTGGCGCAATGTGAAGGTGACCTGCTTGCCCTCCACCTCGGGCAGGGACTCGGCCAGCGCGGGCTCGAGCTTCAGGTCGGGCGTGCGCCGCACCAGGCCGTCGAACATCAACGCCCCGCCGTCCGGCGCGTAGCCGAGCACCGGGTTGAGCGAGTCGGGCTCGGACCCCAGCCCCAGCACGACCGTGTCCTGCGCCGGCGCCGCCGCGGGCTGCGAGGGAGCCGAACATCCCATTAATCCCAGGACAATTGCCGCAAACAGTGCCAATCTGCGCCTCATGCAGGCGACCTTAGAGCGAAAGACTATCTGTTGCAACAAACTTGCAATAGCAAGAGGTCACGATCGCGTCGGGTCGATCCCGCGCAGCATCATCCCCTGGCCCCGGGAGCGGTGGACGTCGTCGGCGGGCTGGTCCTCGGGGTCGCGGTACTGGATGAGCAGGGTCGTACGCGCCTCGTCCGCCCGGTTGACCCCGGACCCGTGCACGGTGAGATAGCTGAGGAACAGCACGTCCCCGGCCTCCGCCTCGACCGCGACGGCGGCCTCCAGCGGCCACTCCGCGAGCGGCAGGTGCCACCCGCCCTCCTCCAGGTGCGGCAGCGGCCCGTACCTGTGGCTGCCCGGCACCACGCGCACGCACCCCTTCTCCTCGGGCGCGGCGTCGAAGTGGAAGATCGCCGCGCCCACCGTGTGGCGGGTGTGCGGGAAGTGCGCGGCGTCCTGGTGCATGGGGAAGGGCGAGCCCTTCTCGGCGGGCTTGACGAAGATCTTGGTGTGGTGGAGCTGCACGTTCTCCGAGCCCATCAGGGCCGCCGCCACGTCGGTGAAGCGCGGGTCCACCATGAGCCGGGCGAAGGCGGCCGAGTGGAACTGCGCGTCGTGGCAGTGCCGCAGCTCGGTCCCCGCCCCGCCGATCTCCCGCGCGCTCCCCCATGTGGGGTCGCTCGGGCGCAGCCGCCCGAGCACCGCGTGACACTCCTCCCGGTACGCCCGCGCCTCCGCCGCGCCGAGCAGCCCCTTGACCAGCAGGTAGCCGTTGTCCTGGTAGAACCGCACCATCGCCGAATCGGTCATCGCTCTCTCCCGCGCGTCCGCCCCGTGCCGTCCCTCGGAGTGATTCCCACTCCTGCGGGTGCGCTCGCGACCGTCGCCACCGGTGCGGGAGACTGGCGGGGTGACCACCGAGAACGCCGATCGCCCCGGTCCGCCTGTGACCAGCCCCTCGATCGTCCTGCTCACGCTGGCGCGCAAGATCGAGACCGAGCTGGCCGCCGCGCTGGCCCCGCTCGACCTGACGGTCAGCCGGCTGGGCCTGCTCGGTCATATCTCCGGCGTGCCCGGGGTGTCGTTCAGCGAGCTGGCGCGGATGTCGGGGACGACGGTCCAGAGCGTGCACACCGCGGTGAAGGCGCTGGTCGCGGCGGGTCTGGTGCGCGACAGCACGGCCCGCGCCGGGTCGGCGTCGACGATCGAGCTGACGCCCGAGGGCGCGCGCCTGCTGCAGGCGGCCACAGGCGTGGTGTCCCGGGTGGACGACCTGCTGTTCGGCCCGGAGGCCGACCCGATCCAGCGCCAGATCGCCGACGCCGTCCACGCCGCCTTCGCGGGGGTCAGGCCGGCACGCGGGAACGACGCCAGGCGTACGCGCTGACCGCGATCCCCGCCACCGTGACGGCGGCGCCCACGACATAGAGGGAGCGCAGCCCGAGCCCGCCGTCGATGACCCGGCCGCCGAGCCAGGCGGCGAAGGCGGCGGCCAGCTGGTAGGCGGAGGCGTTCACCGCCATGGCCAGGGTGGGCGCCGCCGAGGCGGTGGCCAGGACGCGCGCCTGCATGCCGGGAATGACCGCGAACCCCGCCGCGCCCAGCACGAACACCATGACCGCCGTCACCGCCGTGCTGCCGCTGCCGGCCCACATGAGCAGGAGCACCGCCGCGAGGACGCCCAGCAGCCCGAGCTGGGCGGCCATCGGCGCCCGGTCCGACAGCCGGCCGCCGAGGAGGTTGCCCACGGCCGCGCCCACCCCGTACACCAGCAGCAGGGCCGCCACCGCGCCGCCGGCGAAGCCGGTGACATCCGTGACCAGGGGCGCGAAGAAGGTGAACACCATGAGCAGCCCCGCGTTGCCCACGGCCGTGACCGCGATGGCGAGCCGCACGTCCGGGGCGCGGAAGACACGCAGCTCGCTCACGGCCGAGCCCCCGCCGGACGGCTCGCGCACGTCCGGCACCAGCCGCGAGACCAGCGCGAACCCGGCCGCGCAGCACGCCGCGACCACCAGGAACGTGGCCCGCCAGCCGTGGGCGTCGCCGATGAACGTGCCGATCGGCGCGCCCAGGATCATCGACAGGTTCATGCCGAAGACGAGCTTGGAGACGGTGGAGGCCTGCTTGCCCGGCGCGGCGGTGGACACCGCGATGACGATCGCGTTGGCGAAGAACGTGGACGTCACCAGCGACGTGACGATCCGGGCCGCGAAGAGCACGCCGTAGGCGGGGGCGAGCGCGGAGGCCAGGTTCCCGGCGATCGTGATCCCGAGCAGCACCAGGATGAGCGGCTTGCGCGGGAAACGGGCGGTGAGGGCCGTCAGCACGGGCCCGCCGACGATCATCCCGATCGCGTACGCCGTCACCAGGAGCCCGGCGGCCGGGATCGAGACCTTCAGTTCGGCGGCGATGCCGGGCAGGATGCCGGCGATGACGAACTCGCCGGTCGTTATCCCGAACACGCACACCATCAGCGACGGCACACTGAGCCTCATCGATCTTCGCTCTCTTTCTTTACAGATCAGTACAGAACTAGGTCGGCAAAAAGGCCGCGGCTCGATGGAGCGCGGCCGGGTCTTCTACAGGGCGGCGACGGCCCCGTCGACGACGTCGAGGAGGGCGGCCCGGTCGTCGGTGACCTTGGCGAGCACGCGCAGCCCGTAGTAGGCGCTCTGGAACGCCCGCGCCACCTGCCGCGGCGGCCGCTCCGACGACAGCTCGCCCGTGCTCTGGCCGATCTCGACCAGCCGCTGGAGCGCCTGCTCCAGGTCGGTGAACTGCCGCCGCACCAGCCCCGCGACCGCCTCGGTGCGCCCGCTGGACTCGGTGGCGGCGTTGAGCGCCAGGCAGCCGCGCCGGCCCGGGTCCGCCATGTCGGCGTCGATCACGCCGAGCATGAGGTCCCTGAGCCGCGCGCGCACCGACCCGGGCTCGGCCAGCATCGCCAGCTGCGCCTCGGCCCTGGTCTCGGCGTACCGGCGGATGGCCTCCTCGTAGAGGCGGTGCTTGCCGCCGAAGGCGTTGTAGAGGCTGCCGCGGCCCAGACCGGTGCGCTCGCACAGGTCCTGGGTGGAGGTCGCCTCGTACCCCTTCTCCCAGAAGACCTCCATCGCGGCGTCGACGACCGCCCGATCACTGAACTCCCGTGGCCTGCCCATGGGAGGGAGACTACCGGATTTTGTACAGACCAGTAAAGAATCGTCCGGGTCAGGGTGTGGTGGCGCAGTACTCGCCGCTCAGGCTGCCGGCGCGCATGCAGACCCGATCCCCGCTGACCAGCACCAGGGCGGGCCGGAAGTCCCCTTCGAGCGTGGTGCCGGCGGTGGTCGTCGTGAGGGAGCCGGGGGTGAGGGAGCCGTTGACGGTGAAGGTGAAGGCGGCCGTGGTCGGCGCGGGCTCGATCGTGAACCAGTAGTAGTGGTCACCGGGCACCCCGCGGACCTCCTGGCAGACGACCCCCTCCGGTGGGCAGGTGACGCTCGCCCGGGCCGGGGACGGTCCCCCGAACGAGAGGATCCCGGCGGCCACGGACACGGCGAGGGCACGGAGCATATTTCGTCACCTTTTCTTCCTCAGGAAACCCGAGCCCTCATCATGCAATCGATCATCGAAGCTTTCCAGCCGGGCCCTCGGGCTACATGACGTCGATCCGCTGGCAGAGGCCGTAGACGAAGCGGGCGCGGTGGGTGGCGCCGCCGTGGTCGAGGTCGACGGCCCAATGGTGCGGGGCCTGGCCCTCCTGGTGGACGGCGCCGGGGAAGCTCGCGGCGACGTCGGCGACCACGCAGCTCCAGGGCTCCAGGTCGGCGAAGGACAGCGTCCTGGGGTCCCCCGGGCGGACGAACCACTGGTTCCACGTCTCGCCGCCGGGCCCGTACAGGACCTCGAACTCCAGGCCGGGCCAGGACGGCAGGGCCCAGCGGGACACGCCGCAGGTCAGGCTGCCCACGGCGGTCGTGCCCTCGTAGGCGGGGCGGCCGAGCAGCGGCCGCAGCGTCTTCGGCGCCCGCGGCGAGTGGAGCATCCTCGTCCACTGGGCGTGCGCGGCCCGCAGCTCCGCCCTGGACGCGCCCATGGCCCCGAGCGCCTCCTCGACCCGCACGGGGTTGAGATCGCGCATCCGGTGCATCAAGGACAGTTCGAACTGCCGCACGCCGAATCTCACTCTCCCGTTTTACCTGCTCCCGGCGTTGCACGAGGCATCGGGCGGGCGCCCTTTCCTACCATCGGCGGGTGAGCAAGGCGCGTCCCGTCCCAGGCCCCGGCTGGCTGACCCCGCTGGCGTTGCCCGCGTACCTCCTGCGGGGCGAGCACCTTCTCGACCGGGCCTTCGAACGCTACGGCGAGGTGTTCGCGTTCTGGGCGCCGGGCATCGGGCGGGTCGCGCTCATGCGCGACCCCGCGCTGATCGGCGAGGTCATGACGGCGCGGCTGGACCCGTTCGACGGCCGGCCCACGGCGGCGGCGTGGGGGCCGCGGTCGATCTTCGCGCAGCAGGGGGCCGACCACCACCGGATGCGCAAGCTGGTGCTGCCGCTCCTGGGCGGCAGGGCGGTGCGGCGCCACCGCGAGATCGTGGCCGACGTGGCCGGGCGGACGGTGGACGAGTTCCCCGCCGGTAAGCCGTTCGAGCTGCTGCCGCTGCTGTGGGAGGCGCTGCTGGAGATCGCGCTGCGCTCGCTGCTCGGGCTGGACCGGCGGCGCCTGGAGGTGTGGCGGCCGCTGGTGCGGGAGCTCCTGAACGTGGCGCTGACGGAGCAGCTCATGGTCCGCTTCGCCCTGCGCGAGCTGGGCGCCATCCGGCTCTGGCCGTCCGCGCGGCGGCTGCGCGCCCGCTGCGTGCGGCTGGTCAGGGGGGAGATCGCCCGCCGCCACGACGGCGACACCGGTGACGACATCTTGAGCCTGCTGATGGCCTCGCGCACCGCCGAAGGGTGGCGGCTCAACGACGAGGCGCTGGTCGACCAGGTCCTGACCATGCTGCTGGCGGGGCACACCACGACCGCGCTGGGCGTGGCCTGGGCGGTCGAGCGGCTCGTACGGCACCCGTCGGCGCTCCACCGGCTGACCGCGGAGGCCCTGCGCGGCGAGGACGACCGGTTCGCCACCGCGGTCGCCTGCGAGACGCTGCGGCTGCGCCCCTCGACCTCGACCGTGCCGCTGGGCGTGGCGCGCGAACGGCTCACGTTCGGCGGCTACCGGGTCGAACCCGGCACCAACCTGCTGGTGGCGCTGCGGGCGCTGCACCGCCATCCCCGGCACTTCGCCGACCCGCTGGACTTCCGCCCCGAACGGTTCCTGGAGGGGCGTCCCGTCCCGTACAGCTGGCTGCCGTTCGGGACGGGGCCGCACGTGTGCGTGGGCCGGCACTTCGCGCTGCTGCAGATCTCGACGTTCCTGCACGTCGTGACCCGCCGCGTGATCCTGTCCGCCGCCGATCCGCGCGACGAGGGGATGAACCGCGTCGCCATCACCCACCAGCCCGGCCGGGGCTGCACGGTGGTGGCGGTGCCGCGCGGCCCGATCACCCCGCCGTCATCCGGCGGCAGGTCCGATGCCTGACGCCCGGCCGCCGATCACGCTGCACCACGCCCGGCTCCGCGCCGCCCCGCACGAGCCGAACCACCCGCCGCCCGCAACCCCCGACCCAGACGCCGATCCCGATCCCGATCCCGAGGTGATCGTGGCCCGCGCGGGCGAGCGGATCGAACGGCTGCGCGAGGCGTGGCGCGAGCTCCGCTACGAGCGGTTCCTCCCGGAGGCCTGGCAGGCCCAGCTCCACCGGTTCGCGACCGCCCTCGACGAGCTGACCCGCCCCGGCCACCGGCTGGGCGCCGTCGTCCTCGATCTGCTGCGGGAGCACGGGCTCGCCGAGCCCGGGCCGGACGGCCGGTGGCGGCTGACCGGGCCGGCCAGGCCGTACGAGCTGACCCGGAGCCTGCTGCTGAGGCACCCGGCCTTCGTCACGGAGGTCGCGCTGAACAGCCGCATGTACCACCACCTGCCGGCGGTCCTGCGCGGCGAACGGGACCCGCTGGAGCTGCTGAGCCGCGACGGCGGCGGCGAGCTGACCCGCCAGCTCTACGACATCGCCCCGCTCTGCCGCTTCGCCAACCAGGTGGCCGGCGCGCTGCTCGACGAGATCGTGGCCGCCTGGCCACCGGACCGGCCGCTCCGGGTGCTGGAGGTCGGCGCGGGAACGGGCGGCACGACGGCGGCGCTGCTGCCGCGCCTGCCCCCCGATCGCACCCGCTACACCTTCACCGACGTCTGGCCCTTCTTCTGCACCGCGGCCCGGCGCCGCTTCGCCATCCACGACTTCCTCGACTACCGGCAGCTCGACCTGAACGCCGACCCCATGACCCAGGGCTTCGCGGCGGGCGGCTACGACGTGGTGGTCGCCGCCAACGCCCTGCACACCGCCCGGGACCTGGCCCCGGCCCTGCGCAGGGTCGGCGCGCTGCTCGCCCCCGGCGGCCGGCTGCTGGCCGTCGAGACCCACGACCCGCGCCTGCTGATCGGCACCTTCGGCCTGCTGGAGAGCTTCTGGCAGGTCGACGACCACCACCTGCGCCCGAACGGCCTGCTGCTGTCCCGCGACCGGTGGCCGGAGCTGCTGCGCGAGTGCGGGTTCGCCCATGTGGTGCGGACCGGCGACGACCGGCCGCCCGCCCGGGACGGCTTCTCCGTCATCCTGGCCTCCCGTCCCCCGGCCACCGAGGCTCGGCGGCGGCCGCTTCCCGCGCCCGCCGACGGCACCCGCTGGCTCGTCGCGGCGGAGACGGCGTCCGAGCTGCCACTCGCCGAAGCGGTCGCCCGGCTGCTGGGCGACCGGGCCGTGGCGGTGGTCGCGGACGGGGATCCGGCCGGCTGGCGCGCGCCGGTGTGCGGCGGCGGGGCGGGGAGCGGGCGGGTGTGCGTCGTGTTCGTGCTGGCCGAGCACGAGGAGTGCGCCGGCGGCGATGACGAGCCGCGCCTGCGCGTGGAGCAGGCCGTCGGGCGGATGGGGGTGCTGAGGGCCGTCGTGGCCGCGTGCGACGAGCTGCCACCGGCCGTCGGGCGCACCCTGTACGTGGTGACCCGGCCGAGCGGCGCGTTGCCCGCTCCGGAGCTGCCTCTCGTGCCCGCCGACGCGGCGGTCTGGGGCGCCGCCCGGGCCCTCGCCAACGACCGGCCCGGCCTGCACCTGCCCAGGATCAGCCTGCACCGCGAGGGAACGGTGGCCGTGGACGCCCGCCGGCTGGCCCGCGAACTGCTGGCCGGCTCCGGGGAGAGCGAGGTCGCGTTGACCCCGGGTGGCCGCTTCGCCGCCCGGGAGGTGCCGTACGAGGGCGTCGGCGAACGGGTGCGGCACTACGTCCTGGACCTCGGCCGGCCGGGGCGGCACGGGGAGCCCGCCTGGGCGGAGACCGGCCCTCCGCCGCCGCCCGCCCCTGGCACGGTCGCCGTCGAGGTCCGGGCCGCCGGGCTGCCCGATCAGCCGCTCCCGTCCGAAGGCGACACCGGGGATGCCGGATGGGCGTTCGCCGGGCTGGTCACCGCGGTCGGGACGGGCGTGCGCGACGTGGGGACCGGCTGTCGGGTGGTCGGGGTGGCGCCGGGTGCGCCGGCGTCCCACCTGATCGCCGACGCCCGGCTCGTCGGCGCGGTCCCGGACGGCATGAGCTTCGCCGAGGCCGCCACCCTGCCGATCCCGTTCATCGCCCTGGCCCGCCACGAGGCGCGCGGTGGCGCCTCGGGGCTCGGGCTCGCGGCGCTGCAGGACGCGTGGCAGCGCGGCACGCCGATCACCGCCACCGCGCGGACGGCGGCCCAACGCGAGTTCCTGCACGGTCTCGGCGTGCCGGACGTGCTCGACGCCCCGCACCCCGGCGACGGCGGGCCGGAGCCGGCGGTCGATCACGAGGTCTTCCGTGAGGTCATGGAGCGCGTCCACGCGGGCGTTCACCGCCCGCTCCCGCACACCGTCCACCCCGCCGCCCGGGTGCGGGAGGCGGTCGCCTCCATGCGGCACGCCCGGCACCTCGGCGCGGTCGTGATCTCCTTCGACCCCCTGGACGGCCCGGTGCCGGTCAGGACGCGGCCCGGACGGCTCCGGCCGGATCCCGGCGGCACGTACCTCGTGGTGGGTGGCGTGGGCGGGTTCGGGGCCGCGGCGGCCTACCGGCTGGCGGAGCGGGGCGCGCGGCACTTCGCGCTGGTCTCGCGCCGGGGCGGCGCCGCGCCGGAGGCGGCCGCCACGGTGGCCGGGCTCCGGTCGCGGGGCGCGCAGGCGTCCGTCCATGCCGCCGACGTCACCGACCTGGCCGCGATGGCGTCGGTGCTCAAGGAGATCGACGCCGGGGAGCATCCCCTGCGCGGCGTGGCGCACGCCGCGATGGAGCCCGACTCGAGCGACCTGCTGCGGCTGGACCCCGCGCGGCTGGCCCGCGTGCTGGGGTGCAAGATGGCCGGGGCCCTGGTGCTGGAGCGGCTCACCGAGGGTCGGGAGCTGGAGCTGTTCTGGCTGTTCTCCTCGGTCAGCGGCACGTACGGGGGCACGCGCCAGTCCGCGTACGCGGCCGCCAACGTCTTCCTGGACGCCCTGGCCCGGCGGCGGCGCGCCCGCGGCCTGCCCGGGCACGCCACCGCGTGGGGCACGATCGGCGACGCCGGGTTCGTCGCCCGCCACGGCATCGCGGAGGTGTTCGGCCGCAACGGCTTCCTGCCCATGGCGTCCGGGGAGGCGCTGACGGCGGCCGAGGGCCTCATCGCGGCAGGCGTCGAGGCCGGCGCCGTGTCCCGCTACGACCGGACCCGCTGCCGGGCCGCCCTGAAGGCCGTAGCCGACGTCGCGACCCGGCTCAGCCCGCTGATCGACTAGTCGTGTTTTCCAGTCCGGGGCCGTTCTTGACCGGACACGAGGACTCCGGCGCCGCCCCGGCCTGCCGCGCGGCGACATGCTGGGACCCCCGACGGACCCCCGACGGAAAGGCGAGAACTCTTGTCCGAGGAAGACATCCTGCGGCTCGTACGCCAGTACTGCGCCGAGATCTACGTCGTCGACCCGGCGGCCGTCACCCCGCAGACCACGTTCGTGGACGATCTCGAGTCCGACAGCATGAGCGTGCTCGAACTGCGGGCGGCGCTGGGCGGCCACGGGCTGGACATCGACCCGTCCGACTTCACGATGGAGATGACGGTCGGCGACGTCGCCCGGCTGGCGCACCGTTCGTACCTCGCGCGGCAGACGGCCGGTTAGCCCGGCCATGCGAGCTGCTGGGGCCGTACCGCTGACCGGGCCGGACCGGCTCTTTCTCGGTGAGCTCGGCTCGGCCCGCGACTACCGGCTGCACATCGCCCTCGCGGCGAGGAGGCCCGGCCCGGCGCCCGACTCCGGCGAGCTGCGGCGCCTGGTCGCCGAGTCGGCCGCGCGGGCGCCCGTCCTGACCTACCGGCTGGCCCGCGGGGGATGGGAGCCGGATCCCGCCTTCGACCCGGCCTGCCACGTCGTGGAGTACCGGGTGGCGCCGGGCCGTGACGTGGGCGCGGCCGTGGTGGACGCCGTCAGGGACAACCGGCTGCTGCCCGAGCACCCGCTGTGGAGCCTGATGGTCGTCCACGGGTACGCCTCGGACGAGCACCTGCTCTGCTACCGCGTGCACCACGCCTTCCAGGACGGCGTGGCGGCGGCCCGGGTCGCGACGCGGGCCGTGCTGCTGGAGAAGACCGTCCCGGCGCCCGATCGGAACGTGGCGGTGCGGGCGCCGGTCATGGCACGGATGCGGCTGCTCGCCACGGCGGCCCGGCTGGCGGCCCCGTCGGCGCGGCTCAGACCGCCCCCGGGCCGGACCGGCGGGGCGGAGGCGGCCGCGCGCACGCTCTTCCTGCGTCTCGACCTCGCCGCTTTCCGCCAGATCGCCGCCGCGACCGGCGCGAGCGTCCCGCAGGTCGGTCTGGCCGTGCTGGCAGGCGCTCTGAGGGCCTGGAACCCGGCTCACTGGCGGAAGGCGGGCCGCCGGGGCACAACCGTCTCCTTCCCGCTCAACCTGAACGGCCGGCTGCGCGACGGCGGCCTGGGCAACGGGGCGACCACCATGCCGGTCGTCCTGCCCTGCGCCGAGGCCGCGCCGCCCGAGCGGCTGCGCCGGGTCATGGAGCAGACGAGCTTCGAGCGGATGGCCGCCTACCGGCGCGACCGCTACCCCGTCGACGCCCCGACGGTGGTGTTCCGGCTGCTCAGGTGGCTCGTGCCGAAGGCGTTCCCGGGCCGGATGACGGTGAGCGTCATCGGGGTGAGCCTGCCGCTGGACGGCTGCTTCGCCGTACCGCCCACGTACGACACCCGTGGCGGGGCCGTGTCGATGGTCTACAGCGACACGACCGTCGTCGTCTCGTGCGTCCTGTCAGGCTCGCTCCCGCACGGCGACCGGCTGCCGCGCCTGATGGAGGAGTCCCTCGAGGAGCTGCGGCGGGAGGTCACCCGGTGATCCGGCGGGGTCAGCAGGCGCGCAGGCGGAGAAGGGTGCTGGTGTAGCCGCCCCTCGGGGTCAGCGGCGGCAGGCCGCGGGACATCAGCACCGCGCCGTGGTGCACCGCGCCGGTGTCCTCGTCGCGGTAGCGGCCGTCCGGGTCGAGCCCGGCCAGGCGGAGCGGGGCGATCGGCGTGCCGAACGCGACCGGCCCGTGCCAGGCGAGCACCACCACCCGGTCCTCGTGCGCGTACTGCACCCCGTACGGAAGCCGCCACAACCGCCCGAACTGCACGACGGGCCGGATGTCCTTGTAGACCGCCACCAGCTCGGCCGCCTCGGACAGCTCGGCCTCGCTCCAGCGGGCGAGGTCACCGCCGAGCCCGAGCGCCCCGGCCATCGCCACGTGGAAGCGGAAGCGGAGCGGGACGGCCCGCCCGGTGAGCGGGTTCGGGCTGTCGGTGACCCAGGCGGCCATGGCCCGGGCCGGGTACACCTGGCTGAATCCGCGCTGGATCCCGATGCGGTCGTGGGCATCGGTGTTGTCGGAGGTCCACACCTGGTCGGTGCGGGCCAGGATGCCCAGGTCCGTACGGCCGCCGCCGCCCGCGCACGCCTCGATGCGCAGGTGCGGGTGGTCGGCGCGGAGCCGGTCCATGATCGAGTAGACGGCCCTGACGTGGTCGATCCAGAGCCGGTCCTGGTCCGGGTCGCCGGGCCGGCCCGCTTCGGTGAAGGCGCGGTTGAAGTCCCACTTCAGGAAGTCGACGGCGTGCTCGGAGACCAGCTTGTGCAGCCATTTGTGCGCCCAGTCGGCGACGTCGGGCCGGGCGAGGTTCAGCACGAGCTGGTTGCGCAGCAGCGTGCGGGAGCGGCCCGGCATGTGCAGGACCCAGTCGGGGTTGGCGCGGTAGAGGTCGCTGTCGGGGTTGACCATCTCGGGTTCGACCCAGAGGCCGAAGCGCATGCCGAGCCGGTGCACCTCGTCGATGAGCGGGCTGAGCCCGTCGGGGAAGCGCTCCTCGTTGACCCACCAGTCGCCGAGCCCGGCGCCGTCGCTGGTGCGACCACCGAACCAGGCGTCGTCCATCACGAACAGCTCCGCGCCCGCCCGGGCGGCCAGCCGCGCGAGGTCGCGCTGGTTGGCCTCGTTCACGTCGAACCCGACGGCCTCCCAGGCGTTGTAGACGACCGGGCGCAGCTCGTCCGGCCGGGGCAGCACGTGCCTGGCGACGTGGTCGTGCCAGCGCCGGCTGGCCTCGCCGTACCCGTCGGGCGCGTACACGCCGGCGAACACCGGTGTCACCCACTCCTCGCCCGGCTCCAGCCGCCAGGTGAGGCCCTCGTGGCCGAACCCGCCGGTCCAGCTCGCCCGCCCGGAGGGGGTGCGGGTGAGCGTGACGCGCCAGCTCCCGCTCCAGGCCAGGGCGCAGCTCCACACCTCGCCGTGCCGCTCGCCCGCGTCGCCGCCGTCGATCATCAGCCAGGGGTTCGCGTGGTGGCTGCTCAGCCCGCGCCTGCTGGTCAGCGTCGTCTCCCCCACCGCCAGTTCGGTACGGCTCAGCGCGTGCTCCGAGCTCCAGCCGCCCGTGACGTGGCTGAGCCGATAGCCGTCCAGCGCCGGAACGCTCCAGGCCGCCGAGTCGCACCGCAGCACGGTCACCGGCACCCCAGGGCGCAGCACGGTCCAGCGCTCGATCACGTCGCTGTCCTCGCGCACCCGGTAGTGCAGCTCGACCAGGAGCGGATGGCGGCGGTCGGAGAAGCGCAGCGTCAGGTGGCCCCCGTCGACGTCGTGGCCCTCGTGCCGCCACTCGATCCCCCGATCACCGTCCGGGAGGACGAGCTGCAGCGACGGCGTCTCGAACCGCGCCCCCACCTCGGAGACCAGCTCCTCCCCGCCCGCCGTGCTGTCGAAGCTGCTGGCCCCGTACGCGGTGGGGCCGGGGAGGCCGGCGGCCTGCTCGGCGGTCAGCGCGGGGCCCCAGTGCAGGCAGCGGGGGGCGTCGTCGGCCGCGAGGGCGACGACGTAACTCGTGCCCGGGGTACGAAGCAGCCACCTGCGGCCGGGGGCGTCGAAGGTCACCGATCTCATGCCCCGGAGCGTAGGCACGCCCCAGCTCCGAATTCAATTCTTGACGAAGTTAATTACTGTTACTATGGCGCTCATGCACCCACGGCTCACCTCGACTCCCGCGGCGGCCACCGTGTTCACCATGGTGCTGACGCAGGGGCCGGTCTCCCGGGTGGAGATCGCCAGGCGGAGCGGGCTGTCGTCGGCCGCCGTCACCAAGGCCGCCCGGCCGTTCATCGAGGCGGGCTACCTGGAGGAGCTGGAGGCCACCGAGCGTACGGCACCGGGCGCGGGCCGCCCGGCCAGCCCGCTTTCCATCAGGCCGGAGCGGGAGTTCTTCTGCGGGGTGAAGATCACGCACGAGGAGCTCATCGGCGTGGTCACCGATCTGCGCGCGCAGCCGCTGGTCTCGGCGCACCGCCCGCTGGCCACGACGTCGGTCGAGGGCGTGGTCTCGGCGCTGGCCGAGCTGGTCGCCGAGCTGCTGGCCGCCGACCCGGCCTACGGCGAGCGCTGCCACGCGCTGGGCCTGGCCGTGTCGGGCGACGTCGACAAGGTCCAGGGGGTGGTGCGCTACTCCCCTTTCCTGCGGTGGCACCAGGTGCCGCTGGCGCGGCTGGCCGCCGAGGCCACGGGCCTGGTCGTCACGATCGACAATGACGTCAAGTCGCTCACCGTGGCCGAGCAGTGGTTCGGCGACGGGGTGGGCACCTCGTCGTTCGCCCTGGTCACCGTGGGGGTGGGGATAGGGTGCGGGCTGGTGGTCAACGACCGGGTGGTGGCCGGCGCGCACGGGTTGGCCGGGGAGATCGGCCACATCCCCGTCGGGGGTGACGAGCCCGGGTGCCACTGCGGCGGGCGCGGCTGCGTCGAGGCCATCGCCGGCACGGCGCCCCTGCTGGCGGCGGCGCGCGCGGCGTCCGGCGACGCGTCGCTGACCGTGGACGCGGCCATCGAGGCCGCCCACGCGGGAGATCCGGCGGTGCGCGAGGTGTTCACCCGCGCGGGGCACGCCATCGGGCTGGCCATGGCCGCGATGGCCAACCTGTTCGGGCCGGAGCTGATCATCGTGACCGGTGACGTGCCGGGGCTGGCCTCGTACGGACTGTTCGAGGAGCAGCTCAACCGGTCGTTCACGGCCCAGGCGTTCGGCGCGGCCGCCGACTGCCGCCTGCTGCTGCGCCCGCGATCGTTCGAGCAGTGGGCCCGCGGCGCCGCCGCGGTCGCCATCCAGCAGCACTTCGCCCTCGAGGGAGGGCAGCGGATCCCAGCGACCGAGACGCCTCACGAAGTGAGGCCATGAACAGGGAGATTGAGTGACCGCAGCGCCCGGTATTTGGCAGCCGCACGACCGCGCGTTCGAGCAGCCGGAGGAGGTGCGGGTCGAGGCGGCGGGCCTCGCGTTCGAGTGCTCGGCGGCGGCCGTGCTCACCTGGACGGCCGCCGAGCCGTCCCCGGGTGTCCTGGAGCTGCGCGTCGTCCCCGACCGGACCGCGGACGTGCGGGTGGCCTGGCGGGTGCCGTGCGTGGACGCGACCGCGTTCTGGGCCGCCGACGGCGGCGAGCACCGGGGGCTGCCGCCGTTCTGGCGCCGTCCCCGCACGGCGGCGCTGGAGAAGAACGCGCCCGTCGGCTGCCTGGTGGGCGCCGGTGACGTGGCGCTGTGCACCTACGCCGCGGGCGAGGTGGTCAAGCCCGTGCGCACGCGCACGGGGGTGGTGGAGGAGACCGGCGAGTTCGGGTTCTGGGTGGAGCACGAGGCCGGGCCGGAGGCGGGGCTCGTGCTGCGGCTCGACCTCACCCGGCGGCACTTCGCGACCACGCTGGCCGAGGTGGCCGGCTGGTGGCGCGCGCTGCACGGCCCCGTCGCCGATGTGCCGCAGGTGGCGCGGATGCCCGCGTACTCGACCTGGTACGCCATGCAGCAGCACGTCAGCGCCGAGAGCGTGGAGCGGCAGGCGGGGCCGGCGGCCGAGCTGGGCTGCGAGGCGATCATCGTGGACGACGGCTGGCACAGCGACGACCGGGGGCGCGGGTACGGCTATGTCGGCGAATGGGAGCCGTCCCCCACCACATTCCCCGATATTTCGGGACATGTGGCCAAGGTGCGGGGTGAGGGGCTGGCCTACCTGCTCTGGTACGCCCTGCCGTTCGTCGGCCGCCACACGGCGCTCTGGGAGCGCGTGCGAGGGTACACGCTGGCGTACAAGGAGCACATGAACGCCGCCGTCGTCGACCCCCGCTACCCGCACGTCCGCGACCTGATCGCCGGCCATCTCACCCGGGCGGTCACGGAGTGGGGCATGGACGGCCTCAAGATCGACTTCATCGACCAGTTCGCCGTGGAGGACCCGCCCGAGCCCGGACCCGAGGCCGACTGCCGGACGGTGAACGAGGGCGTGCGCCGGCTCCTGGCGCAGCTGCCGCGCGACTGCCTCGTGGAGCTGCGGCAGCCGTACGTGAGCCCGGGCCTGTGGCCGTACGCCACGATGGTGCGCGCCTCCGACTGCCCGCTCAGCCCGGCGCACAACCGGCAGCGCACGGTGGACCTGCGGCTGATCGCGGGACCCATGGCCGTGCACGCGGACATGCTGATGTGGCACCCGGGTGAGCGGCCCGAGCACGTCGCCACGCAACTCGTCAACGTGCTCTTCTCGGTGCCGCAGATCTCGGTGGACCTGACCGCGCAGACGCCCGAGCAGGGCGAGGTGCTGCGGTTCTGGCTGGGCTTCTTCCGGGAGCACGCCGAGGTGCTGCAGCGCGGCTCCTTCGAGCCCGCCCGGCCCGACCTGGCCTACCCGCAGGTCACGGCCCGCTCGGGCGACACGGTGATCACGGCCCGGTACGCGCCGATGCCGGTGGCCGCGCCCGCCACCGGCACGCTCTGGCTGGCCAACGGCGACGCCTCCACCGACGTGCTGCTGCGGGTGCCCGACTCGGGTACGGCCCACGCCACGATCCTCGACTGCCGCGGCCGCACCGTCACCGAGGGCAACCTGCCCCTGCGCCCCGGCATCGCCCAGGTCGACGTCCCCGAGGGCGGCCTGCTCCGCCTGACCCGCTAGCGCCGCCCGCCGCCCTCTTGCGGGCCGATGGCCCGAGGCGCCCGCCCCTTGGGCCATCGATGCGGCGTGGCACGCGCGCGGGCCGGGCGGACGCGCGGGCCGGGTGGGTGGGGGTTGCAGGCGCAGCCGCTCAAGCGCCCGGACAGTCGGCGGCTGCGCCTGGTCTGTGTTCAGCGGCGCAGGCGGTCCAGCAGCTGGGCCTGGTGGAGCGAGGGCGGCAGGAGGCCGGGCTGGTCGGCGCCCTCGATGTACCCGGCCGGCTGCGCGAACGGCCCGTCGCCGGTGATCGTGCCGCGGCAGCCGATCGCGTAGTTCTGAGCGGTCGGCGGCTTCTGCACGATGAGCCTGCTGGTCGACACGTCGCAGTTCCACGCCACCGAGTGCGCCGCCGACCAGCCGTGCGAGGTGCCGTACCGGCCGCGGTTGTACAGCCCGAGGGTGTAGTCGTAGTGCGGGTCGACGTCCTTGTGGCCGTCGAACAGCAGCCCCTGCGACCACCGGCGGTGGCCCTCGCTGGAGTTGAGCGCGTACTCCGAGGTGCCGCGCAGGAACACCACGCCCGACACCGTGCTGTGGCCGTTGGAGACGAACGCGTGCCTGGCCTTGTACGCGTAGCAGTCGCGGAAGAGCACCTGCTGCGAGTAGACGTAGGTGTTGAAGTTGTAGCGCCTGCTGCCCGTCACGATGCTGACCGGGTCGACGGCCCGGCAGTTCTCGACCGTGGCGCGGGTGGTCTCCTGGGTGGCGACCCCGGCCTGGGTGAAGTGGAGCATCGTGCAGTCCCTCACCCAGGAGTCCTCGGTGCGCAGCAGGACGATCGCGTTGTAGGCGTGGTCTTCGTCCTGCTCCGGGTCGCCGTGGTACTCGATGTCGACGCGCAGCCGCTCCACGCCCACCTGGGTGACCAGCCCGGCCCGGTCCCATCTGTAGAGGAAGGAGGGGGACAGGGCCCGGTTGAGGTGGTTGAAGACCGGGACATCGATTTTCACGACATTTCCGGAAACTTCGCGTACGTACCGGTTGTAGATGATGGGGTGCTCGCCCACCTTCCACGGCGGCCCCACGTCGTGGCCGCCGTAGTCGATGGCCTTCAGCCACTCCTCGGTGCAGGGATGGGTGATCACGATGTTGTCGCCGGGCCGCAGCGAGCGCGGGTCGGCCACCGCGAACTCGCGCGCGCCCACCTGCACGAAGTCGGTGGTGATGTCGGTGCGGGTGCCGGGGACCTCGCCCGCCCAGCCGCCGCCCGCCGCGCCGCCGGCCACGATCACGTCGCGGTCCTTCGGGTTGTTGCCGGTGGCCTTGATGATCGTGTTGCCCGCCGGGTCCTCGCCGTCGCCGGAGCCGCGCAGGACCGTGCCGCTGGCCCGTACGTACAGGGTGCCCGCCACCGGGTAGAGGCCGGGCAGCAGGAGCAGGGCGCCGCGCCGCGCGCGGGGCAGCGATGCCACCTCATCGAGGGCCGCCTGGACGTGGGCGGTGTTGTCGCCCTCGATCGGCCGGATCGTCTTGACCACCGGCACGTGCGGGATCGGCCGCTCGCCGTTGCGGTAGCCGGCGTGGCTGAAGTCGGGGATGCGGTTGCCCTCCGCGTCCTGCTCGTACGCCAGCCGCCCCCGCCGGTCGTAGCGCACCAGGCGGGACTGCCAGATCGTCGAGGCGCCTGCGGGCCCTGCACCCATCGCCGCACCCGCGGCGGACAGCGCCAGCGCGCCACCCGCCGCGAGCACGGCCCGCCTGCTGAGGTCATGTGTCATGGTCCACCTATCTGATGACGATCTTGTCGAGCTCGGGGCCGCGGGCGGTGAGACCGAAGAACCGGATCGTGTTGACCCCGGCCACCAGGTCCACCGGCACCGTCGCGGTGGTCACCGTGTCCTTGGCGCCGGTCATCGGCACCTGGATCGCGTCGCCGCCGTTGACGCTGACCGAGAACGACTGGGAGCCGTCCACCAGCGCGTGCACGGTCAGCTGCCGCGTCCCGGTGGTCTCCGACAGCACGCCCCTGACCACGGCGTAGTCGTAGACGTTGCCGCCGATGAGGATGACCTTGCGCCCGCCGGAGCAGACGGCGCAGTAGGCGGGCTCGGCGGCGCCCTCGAAGACGTTGCCGGCCCGCTCGGCCTCGTACGTCCCCGGACCGCGATCCGGCGGCGGCAGCTTCACCGGCGGCGTCGCGGGCCCGAGCTGCTCCGCCTTCAGGTCCTTGACCAGCAGGTACGTCTCCTGCAGGCCGGCGCTCTTGATGCTGCGGTAGATGCCCCACTTGGGCCGGTTGTACTGCTCCTGCGTCCACCAGAGGTCGATGCCGTCGACCTTCTGGTCCACGATCGTCCGCGAGCCGTTCTTCGGGCCGTCACGCAGCACCCACCGCAGGTATCCGGCGTCGCCGGACCTGAACTCGATGGTCGTCGTGACCCACTTGTTCTGGATCGGCTCCAGGTCGGCCGTGGCGAAGTCGTGCGACTTGTTGTCCTCGAGCGTCCAGTAGCGGGCCGCGATCTTCTGCACGCCGTTCACGACCGGCAGCGAGATCTGCGCGATCGGCGTGCCGACGTCGGAGTTCTTCAGCTGCCAGATGTGGGTGAAGTTCGTGGTCGCGTCGAGGGTGTCCGGGATGTACATCTGGTACGTGATCCGCCAGGTCTCGTCCTTGCGGATCTCCAGCGGGGTCCCGTCGACGGCCCGCATGCCGCGTACCTCGTTGCGCATGCGGTCGGAGCCGTCACGGTCCTCCAGGTGGGCGTCGAACCGCCACCCGCCCTTCTCGGCGCGCACGTGCGGCAGGCCCTCGGGGTGGGAGCCGCGCCGGTCGTCCTCCAGGGCCTCGAACGCGTTGACGCCGTCGCGCCACGGGCTGGGGTTCCACCGGGTCTCCCACCGGGGAGCCCCGCTGGGAGCTCCGGCGGCGACGGCGTCGGCCGGGGCCGTCTGCAGGAGCAGCGCCATCGCCGCCAGGGCTCCCACCAGGTGCCTTCTCACTGAATCGTCACCCTGTCGAGGTCGGGCGCGCTCGCGCCGTCGTTGAAGAAACGGACGCTGTTGGCGCCCGCGCCGAGCTGCACCGGGACCGTCTTGGAGACGGGCGTGTTCCAGTCCGTGCCGGTCAGCGAGACGGTCTGGGCGGCGCCGCCGTTCACGCTGACCTGGAAACCGCGGGTGCCGCTCACCAGGCCGTGCACCGTCAGCTGCCGGGCACCGGCGGCGGCGGACTGCACGTTGAGCGTGACCGCGTTGCCGGAGCCGCCGCCGATCCAGCCGACCTTGGTGCCGCCCGAGCAGCCGGAGCAGGACGCCGTGCGGGCGGTGCCGCTGAAGGAGCCCTGCTCGGCCTCGTACGCGGACGGGTCGGTGCTGCCGCCGCCGGTGAGCTGGTAGGCCTGCAGGTTGCGGACCAGGAGGTAGGTGTTCTGCAGGCCGGAGCTGTTGATGCTGCGGTAGATGCCCCACTTGGGCCGCAGGTACTCGTCGTCGCCCCGCCACAGGTCGGTGTTGTCCAGGCGCTTGTCGACGAGCGTGGTGGAGCCGTCCTTGAGCGTCCAGCGCAGGTAGCCGCTGTCGGAGGCCTTGAACTCGAACGTCGTGTCCACCCACTTGCCCTGGATCGGCTCCAGGTTAGTGCTGCCGACCTCGTGGGTCTGCTCGGCCTCGTCCCAGTAGCGGACGTTGATCTTGGGGGTGCCGCCCGAGATGGGCAGCGACATCGTGTAGAGGGGTGCGCCGGAGCCGGGCACCTTCATCTGCGCGATGTGGGTGAAGCTGCTGGTCGCGTCCAGCGAGGCCGGGATGTACAGCTGGTAGCCGATGCGCCAGGTCTCGTTCTCGAGGATCTTGAGGTACGAGCTGCCGCCGGTCCGCATGCCCTTGACCTCGTTGCGCTGGCGGTCGTCGCCGTCGCGGTCCTGGGTGTGCATGTCGAAGCGGTACGCGCCGCCGGAGACGTAGATGTGCGTGACGCCGGAGTGCGAGTCGGCGCGGTCGTCCTCGATGCCCTCGAACGCCTCGGCGACGGTGTCGTCCGCCGGGTCGGGGCTCCAGCGCAGCGTCCAGGCGGCCGCCGCGGCGGGAGCGGCGGCGGGCAGTGCGGTGGCGGCGGTGACCGCCAGGGCGGCTAAGACACCGCCGATGCGCTTGTTCACTGGTCTTCTCTCCTCAGGTGAAGCGTGAACCCGCCATTGGGGGGAACGGCGAGGTCGAGCTTGCCCCCGGCGGAGACGGTGACCGTCTCGGCGAGGATCCGGTCGCCTGGGGCGTCCCGGTAGATCTCGGCCGCCCACTCCCCCTGGTCGAGGAAGTCGAGCGGCACGGTGAGCGTGCGGGCCTCGCCCGACACGCCCGCGCCGACGTACCATTCGGCGCCGTTCCTCCTGGCCAGCAGGATGTGGTCGGCGGGGTCGCCGGACAGCAGCCGCGTCTCGTCCCACGCGGTGGGGACGGCCGACAGCAGCCGCAGGGCCTCCGGCCGGGCCTCGTAGGCCTCGATGCCGTCGGCGAAGTGCTGGACGCCGGACTCGAAGATCACCGAAAGCGCGAGCTCGAACCCGGCCGAGATCGCGCGCACGCCGGTGAACGTGCACGGCGTGAAGTCCATCGGGCCCTGCACGTTGCGGGTGAAGGCCAGCGACAGGTAGTGGGTGGGCTGGTAGAGCGGCTGCTTGCCGGGCTTCGGCTTGATCCACTCGGCGCCCTTGACGGCTTCGGCGGTCATGAACTGCGGCCACGTCCGCTCGGTGCCGCGCGGGATCGTGCCGCCGTGGAAGACCACCATGAGCTCCAGCCGGGCGGTGGCCGCCAGGATGGAGTCGAACCAGCGCATCCGGTCCTGGCCGTCGGACTCGGTGAAGTCGATCTTCACGCCGACCGCGCCCCACTCCTTCCAGAGTGCGAGCTTCTCGCGGTGCTCCAGCTCGGTGTCCACGTGCTGCCAGTGCGACCAGAGCCAGACGCCGACGCCCTTCTCCTCGGCGTAGGCGATCAGCTCGGGCATCCACTCCTTGTTCCAGCCCGCGTCGGCCAGCACGTACGGCCAGCCGTTCGCGGCGGCGAAGTCGACCCAGCGCCTCTGGGCGTCTAGGTCGCGCGTCGAGGGCCCGTCGGACCACCACGACCAGGCGGCGGCCCCGGGCTTGATCCAGGAGGTGTCCTCGACCCTGGACGGCTCCGCGAGGCTGGTGACCAGGTCGCTCTCCACGATCGTGGCCAGGTCGCCGACGATCATCGTGCGCCAGGGGGTGGTGAGCGGGCTGGCGGCGGTCACGTACGGGTCGGGCAGGTCGAGCCGGAAGGTGTTGCCGTCGAGGAGCAGGCGGGAGCCGGCGTAGCCGCTGTCCAGGTTCGACTCCGTGACGAACATCCAGGAGCCGCCGGTCTCGAAGAGCGAGGGGTAGCCGTACAGGATGGGCTCGGCGTCGGCGACGCTGCCGTGGCGGTGGATCTCCTCGTAGTCGCAGCGGCCGTTCTCGTACGGGAGCAGCACCGCGCGGGCCTCGGACGGCACGACGTACTCGGAGGCCTCCTCCACGACGGTGACCGGGCCGGTCCACGGCACCACGTACCGATAGGCCACGCCGTGCCCGCCGACGCGGATCTGCACGTCGAGCCGGTGCCCGTCCCTGGTGAACGACAGCGTCCACTCGCCGGCCTCGTAGGCGTGCTCGCGCCGCTTGCCGGTGACCGTCCGGTAGGTCTCCTCGACCCGTCGCTCGGACATCCCGGACAGCGCGAGCCCCTTGCTCAGGTCGGCGTGGGCGGTCCTGACGCCCAGCCTGGACGGCTCCAGCACCGTCCGCCCGCGGTGGCGCACCTCCAGCGTGAGCACGCCCTCGGCGGAGAGGCTCAGCCCCGCTTCCAGGTCCTCGTCACTGAACGTCCAGCTTGGCACGTGCCCTCCAGGTAAGGAAGAGATAGGAGGAGTCGATCGCGGCTTACCGGCCGTCCCCACGCCAGGCACGGCCGCCGGTCAAGGCGTCCGGATCTCCTCACAGTGCGCTAGAGCCTAGGTTGCAAGCGCTTTCAATTCAATTCTTGACGAAGTTAATTACCGGGTCTACGGTACGGCCATGCCTCACGGACAGCCGCCAGACCAGTCCATCGGCGCGCCGATACATCCGACCTATATCGAGCTCTTCCTTTGAGAGGCCCACCATGGAGATGAACCGTCGCCGGATGCTGGCCCTGGCGGTGGCGGCCGCGACCGCGCCCGTGCTGTCCGCCTGCGCGGACACCAGGCAGCAGAAGCAGGCCGCGGCTCCGGTCAAGTCCGGCGCGCAGCTGATCGACCCCAACCGGCCCGGCAGCGACGCCTGGCCGTTCGAGGCGGCCGAAAAGCTCGACAACTCGCTGACGTGGCCGAAGACGAGCGTGCCCGACCCGGCGTCCAAGGTGACGATCACGGTGGCGATGACCACGGACGCGGTCACCGAGGTGCGCAACGCCCAGTTCGACTTCTTCTTCAAGAAGCGCCATCCGAACATCGAGATCAAGCGCGAGTCGTCGCCCTTCGACCAGTTCCTGACGAAGTACATGACGCAGGCCGCCGGCGGCACCCTGCCCGACGTGCTCTACAACCACTACTCCTGGACGCAGAACCTCATCTCCAACCAGGTGCTGCATCCGGTGGACGAGTTCATCGCCAAGACGCCCGAGTTCGACATGGACGACATCCCGCAGAGCGGGCTCGGCTACTTCAAGCGCGACGGCAAGCTGTACGGCCTGCCCACCGACATGGCGCCCAAGCTGCTCTTCTACAACAAGGACCTGTTCGACAAGGCCGGGATCGACTACCCGGACGAGAGCTGGACGTTCGACAAGCTCTTCGAGACGGCCAAGAAGATGACCGGCGGGTCGGGCGCGGAGAAGGTCTACGGCTTCTCCCCCATGCCGGTACCGGGCCCCGACCTCGGCACCGTCTTCCTGATGCCGTTCGGCGGCCGGTTCCTGGACGCCGCCGAGTCGAAGGTGATGATCAACGAGCCCAAGGCGAGAGAGGCCATGGGGCGCTGGCTGGACCTGCTGGTCAAGGACAAGGCGGTGCCCAGCCTGGCCGAGCTGCAGCTGCTGGAGAAGGTCGACCCGTTCAAGACCGGGCACGCGGCCATGCTCATCAACGGCGCCTGGCTGATGCTGGAGCTGTCCAAGCAGACGGCGTTCAAGTGGGGCGCCACGCACGTCCCCAAGGGCCCGGCGGGCCGCTTCACCCCGGCCGTGGGCAGCGCGCTGGTGATGACGGCCTCCTCGCGGAACAAGGACGCCGCCTGGATCTACATGCACGAGTTCCTGTCGTCCTCCGGCTACAAGTTCCGCCAGATCACCGCGCCCGCCCGGCAGTCCGCCTGGGACGCCAACGCCAAGGCGATCGGCATCCCCGACGAGACGGCGAAGCTGGTCAAGGAGGTCCTGGCCGACTACGCCTCCGACGACGGCGTGCTGCGGCTGCCGGCCAACAAGAAGGTCGTCGACACGGCCAAGCCCATCTGGGAGCGCGCGATGCTCGGCAAGATCAGCGTGGACGACGCGCTGAAGGAGATCGCCGACAAGGTCACGCCCGTACTGGCCGAGAACAAGATCGCATGACCGCCGTCAGCGCCCGCAGCACGCTGGCGCGCCGCGAGGCGCGGCGCTTCCACCTGTTCGTCTCGCCGTGGGTGATCGGGTTCGTGCTCTTCAGCGCGGGCCCGATCCTCGGCGCCATCGTGCTGAGCTTCATGGACTGGAACCTGCTGAAGCCGCCGACGTGGGTGGGTCTCGCCAACTACGAGCGCATGTTCACCGACCCCGAGTTCTGGGAGTCGATCGAGAACACCGTGCAGTACGGCCTCGGCTCGGTGGCGCTCGGCGTGTCGTTCACGTTCCTGCTGGCGCTGCTGCTCAACCAGCCGCTGCGCTTCCAGGGACTGTTCCGCACCGTGATGTACCTGCCGTCGGTGGTGTCGGGCCTGGCCACGGCGCTGCTGTGGCTGAACATCCTGCACCCCGACTACGGGCTGATCAACAAGGTGCTGGCGTCGTTCGGCATCGAGGGGCCGGGCTGGCTGGCCTCGCAGGAGTGGGCCATCCCCGGGCTCGTGCTGATGAGCGTGTGGGGCGCGGGCAACACGATCGTCATCTACCTGGCCGGGCTGCAGGGCATCCCGAAGACGCTCTACGAGGCCGCCGAGATCGACGGGGCGGGGTGGTGGCGCCGGTTCTGGAGCGTGACCGTGCCGATGATGTCGCCGGTCATCTTCTTCAACGTGGTGACCGGGTTCATCGCGGCGCTGCAGAGCTACGTGCTCATCCTGGTCATGACCGAGGGCGGGCCCGGCAACGCCACGATGGTGCTGGGGCTCTACATCTACCGGCACGCGTTCGTCTACTTCGACATGGGGTACGCGGCCACGCTGTCGTGGGCGATGTTCGTGCTGGTCATCGCCGTGACCGCGATCCAGTTCGGCCTGGCCAGGCGCTGGGTGCACTACGAGTTCAAATGAGGTCGCCGATGCTGGTCGAGACCGCCGTCAAGCCCGCGCGCGCCCCCAGGCCGGGTGGCAAGCCCCTGAGCTCGGAGCAGGCCGAGCGCGTCAGGCGGATCCGGCGCTCCGGCGCGTACATCCTGCTGGTCATCAGCTCGGCGGTGTTCCTGCTGCCGTTCCTGTGGATGGTGACGACCTCGCTCAAGTCGGACGCGGAGAACCTGGCCTTCCCGCCGCAGTGGCTGCCCGACTCCTTCAACTTCGACAACTACGCCAAGGGCTGGAGCGGGTCGCTGCCGTTCACCAGGTTCCTGCTGAACACGATCGTGATCACCGGGCTGTCCATGGTGGGCAACCTCGTCTCGTGCGTCCTGCCGGCGTACGCGTTCGCCCGGCTGCGGGCGCGGGCGGCGGGCTTCATGTTCGCGGCGCTGCTGGCGACCATGATGATCCCGCGCGAGATCACGCTGGTGCCGAAGTTCGTGATGTTCTCCAAGCTCGGCTGGGTCGACACGTATCTGCCGCTCGTCGTGCCGGAGTTCTTCGGCGTCGCGCTCTACATCTTCCTGCTGCGCCAGTTCTTCACCACGATCCCGCAGGAGCTCATCGACGCGGCCCGCATCGACGGGGCCTCGGAGCTGCGCATCCTGTGGAGCGTCATGCTGCCGCTGGCCAAGCCCGCCATCGCGGCGATCTGCCTGTTCTCCTTCGTGGGCAACTGGAACCAGTATCTGGAGAACTCCATCTACCTGCGCTCGATGGAGAAGATCACCCTCGCGCAGGGGCTCGGCATGTTCAACGGTCAGTACGTGACCCAGTACAACCAGATGATGGCCGTCGCGCTAGTGTCGATGCTGCCCATCCTCGTCATCTTTTTCCTGGCGCAGAAGACGTTCATCCGGGGCGTCACGCTCACCGGAATCGCAGGAAGGTAATCCTTGGACTACGAACGCCAGCCATACAGAAGGTGCGGCCGCAGCGGTCTCCTCCTCCCCGCCGTGTCGCTCGGACTGTGGCACAACTTCGGCGGGGGCAAATCCCTCGACAGCCAGCGCGCCATCTTCAACAAGGCGCTCGATCTCGGCATCACCCACTTCGACATCGCCGACCGGTACGGCCCGCCGTTCGGCGCCGCCGAGGCGACGTTCAACCGGCTCCTGCCGCGGTCACTGCGTGACGAGGTGGTCGTCACCACCAAGGGCAGCAACCCCATGTGGGACGGCCCGTACGGCAAGGGCAACTCCCGCAAGCACCTGCTCGCCACGCTCGACCGGTCGCTGGCCCGGCTCGGCCTCGACTTCGTGGACATCTTCTACCTGCACCGCGACGACGAGGAGACGCCGCTGGAGGAGCAGGTGGCCACGCTGGACTACATGGTCCGCACGGGGCGCACCCTCTATGTGGGCGTGTCGAACTTCTCGCCCGAGCGCACGGCGGAGGCCGCCCGGCTGCTGCGCGAGCTGGGCACGCCGCTGCTGATCCACCAGCCGTCGTACTCGCTGCTCAACCGGAAGATCGAGCACGGCCTGCTGGGCGTGCTGGAGCAGGAGGGCGTCGGCTGCGTGGTCTACTCGCCGCTGGCCCAGGGCCTGCTCACCGACCGCTACCTCGACGGCATCCCCGCCGACTCGCGGGCCGCCGAGGCGCGCTTCCTCACCCCCGACCGGGTGACGCCCGAGGTGCTGGCGTTCGTGCGGGCGCTGTCGGAGCTGGCCGCCTCCCGCGGGCAGACGGTGGCGCAGCTCTCCCTGGCCTGGGCGCTCAGGGACCCGCGCGTCACGTCGGTGCTGGTCGGCGCCTCCAGCCCCGAGCAGCTCGAGGCCAACGTGGCCGCCGTCGACCGGCTCGACTTCTCCGACGACGAGCTGACCGCCATCGACCGCGCCGCCAAGGAGGCCGGTATCGAGGCGTAAGGAGCCGTCTCCCCCGTGAGAGCGAGGGCGCTCGCTCGTCACGGGGATCCGCCGCTGCCCGGGCGACCGGCACGATCGTGACATCTTCCCCTGGACCGGACGATGGACCGTCCGGGCGGCGGCCTCCTGGACGCTGCTCCATGTCGCGTCCGAGATTCACTTCGCCCCCGCCGAGCGCATCGGCGTGACCGGCGGCCCGCGCGTGCCCCCGGAGACCTGCCTGGAGTACGGACCCGGCGAGGTCGCGCGGGCCCAGCGGGCCGACGCCGCCGCCTGCCTTATCGTGGCCGCCGTCGTGCCGGCCTCCCTCCTTCCTTTCCGGCGGCCGCCGCCGCGCCTCGCCGCCTTCTCCTTCCATCGATGCCGCATTCCCATAATGAAACAGTTATCCCGTTAGCGTGCTACCTTAAAGGGACGATAGACCCGTTAAGGAGTGGCTTGTCATGGAATATCGGCAGTTGGGGGCATCTGGCCTCAAGGTTCCGGCGTTGAGCTTCGGCGCCGGCACGTTCGCCGGGAAGGGCGAGCTGTTCGGCGCGTGGGGCGACACCGACGTGGCGCAGGCCCGGCGGCTGGTGGACATCTGCCTCGACGCGGGGGTGACGATGTTCGACACGGCCGACGTCTACTCCGACGGCGCGTCCGAGGAGGTGCTGGGCCAGGCGCTCAAGGGGCGGCGGGAGCGGGCGCTCATCTCCACCAAGGCCGGCCTGCCCATGGGCGACGGTCCCGGCGACGCGGGCACCTCCCGGCACCGGCTGATCAAGTCGGTCGACGACGCGCTGCGCCGCCTCGGCACCGGCCACATCGACCTGTTCCAGCTGCACGCCTTCGACGCGGCGACCCCGGTGGAGGAGGTGCTGTCCACGCTCGACGACCTGGTCAGGGCGGGCAAGCTGCGCTACGTGGGCGTCTCGAACTTCTCCGGCTGGCAGCTCATGAAGTCGCTGGCGACCGCCGAGCGGTACGGCTACCCGCGCTACGTGGCGCACCAGGTCTACTACTCCCTGGTCGGGCGCGACTACGAGTGGGAGCTGATGCCGCTCGGCCACGACCAGGGCGTCGGCGCGGTGGTGTGGAGCCCGCTCGGCTGGGGCCGCCTCACCGGCCGCGTCCGGCGCGGTCAGCCTCTTCCCGCGGGCAGCCGCCTGCACAAGACCGCCCCCTTCGGGCCGCCGGTGGCCGACGAACTGCTGTACGCGGTGGTGGACGCCCTGGACGAGATCGCCGCGGAGACCGGCAGGTCGGTCCCGCAGGTCGCGCTCAACTGGCTGCTCCGCCGCCCGACCGTCTCCTCGGTCATCGTCGGCGCCCGCAACGAGTCGCAGCTCCAGGAGAACCTGGGGGCGATCGGCTGGGAGCTGACGCCGGACCAGGTGTCCCGGCTGAATGCGGCAAGCGCCACCACCGCGGCGTACCCGTACTTCCCGTACCGGCGCCAGGAGGGCTTCGCCCGGCTCAACCCCCCCGTCGCCTCCTGAAAATTTCACGACCGCGACGGGCGTCAGCGCTGGTCGCCAAGGGGGCGGGGGCGGCGCCGTTGCGGCGGGGGATCACCGCGTCGTGCAATTTACGGTGATCCGCCCCCTTCGAGATGGGAGATCTGGTGCGTCACCGACTCGCCGCCCTGTCGCTGCTCGCGGCCACGGCCCTCGCCACCGCCCTGACCGTGGCCACGCCCGCGCACGCCGGCTCGACCCTGCAGAAGGTCTACTCCTACCTGCCCTACGACGTCTGCGTCTCCTTCGGCCAGTCCGGCCAGCAGAACGGCCGGTGGAGCACCTGGTGGTGCAGCACCACCCAGCCGCAGAACCCGCAATACCCCACCTACGACCTGTGGGCGTACGTGAACTGAGGCCGGGCGCTCAGGACCGTGCCGTTCCAGACCAGAGCCGGCGGCTCGGGGGACGAGGGGCGCAGCCAGGCCACCTCCACCCCCGTGCCGACCAGCTCGAAGACGTGGGCGTCCGGGCGTCCCGGCACCTCCACCCGGCGCACGTCCGTCGCGCCCGCGAGCCGCGACGACAGCTCGGCGAACGCGTCCGCGGCGGGATGCCGCACGGACATGGTGCCGCCCTCGAAGCCCATGAGCTGAAACTTCGAGAACATCAGCTGGAGGAAGTTGTACGGATCGGGCGGCTCCGGCATGTCGGGGCCGAGCTGCCAGCAGACGGTCAGCCGGATGCCGCACGACAGGGCCAGCAGGTTCCTGATGACGAGGTCGTCGGCGTTGATCCGGTGCCGCTCGGCCTCATGCTCCGGCGGGCAGCCGGTCATGAACATCTGGAGCGTGGGCGGCAGCTCCGCCATCCGGTCGTAGAGCCGTTTCATTGCGGCGCGCACCGGTTCGGTGGTGAGCCGCCCCTCGCGGAGGTCCTCGACGGTCAGGCGGTGCCACGGCTGGATGCCCCCGGCCTCGATCACCTCCGTCAGGTGCTCGAACGCCTCGGGGTACTGCGTCGGCAGCGGCCCGTTGCACTCGCCCACCACGATCGGTTTGTCCCCCACGGCCGCGCGCGCGTCCTCGATCGCGCCGGGGATCAGGTACGGATCCCCGTACAGGTGGATGTCGAGAACGTCGTAGGCGTCCCGGCCCTCCTCGATGACCTGGAGGAAGAAGTCCCGTTCGGCATCGGGCTCGTCCTGGGCCGAGAAGACGCCGGGCGGGCAGCCGCCCAGCACCACGGCGGCCTCCGGGTCGGCGCTCTTGACCGCCTGGTGGAAGGCCGCGAGGTGGGCCACGTAGTCGGCGGCCGTGCCGGCCCAGAACAGGGCGATGCAGGGCTCGTTCTCGCACTGCCAGTAGCGCACGCGGCCCCGGCAGTGCCTCACGAGGGCGCGCAGCGTGGCCGCGTAGGCCGCCGGGTCGAGGGGCGGCGAGGCGGGCAGCAGGTCGGTGGAGCGGGTGGAGCCCCACGGCGAGGCCGCGCCGAGGGTGAACCAGAGCTCGGTGTCGTCGTCGAACTGGTCGAGCACGGCGTCCACCGCCGACCAGTCGTGGCGGCCGGGCTCGGGTTCGAGCTGCGACCAGTAGAGGAACACGCGCACCAGCCCGGCCCCCAGCTCCCTGACCTGCGGCGCGAACGTGTCGGTCTTCTCGACGAGGCCGTACTGGAGGCCTCGTACCACTCCGAGTCGAATGTCCATGACCTCACGGTCTCCGGCCGCCCTGGTAAAAGGCTGGCAGCACGCTGTCAGGGCGTGCGCAGCCGGACGGGGCCGAACAGGCCGGTGCTGCGCTGTCCGGCGAAGACGAAGTGGGTGGGGCTGACCTCGTCCAGGTACGGGCCGAGGGTGCCGAGGACCAGGATCTCGATGGTGTTCTCGCCCTCGTCCAGCCGTACGTCGAAGGTGTAGGGCGAGCACACCCGGATCCCGCAGGGCCGGCCGTTCACGGTGACCTCGGCCGTTCCGCGTACCCTGCCGAGGTCGAGCACGCCGGGCCCGGCGGCGGCGGTGAGCGTGGTGCGGTAGCGGAGGCCGCCGCTGTAGCCGAACAGGCCGCGTTCCTCCCAGTCGCCGAGCCGCATCCGGCCGGGGCCGCAGGTGAAGCGGACCGGGCCGGTCAGCGACCCGGTGACCTCCAGCTCCGTTCCGTGGATCCGTACGGGACCCGTCGCGTCCACCTCGATCCCGGTCACGCCGGGCGGCGGGTCCAGCAGGAGACGTCCGGGGCCGGGGTGTCCGCCCGGGACCGCGAACACGGCGGGCAGCGCGGTCACGCGTCCGTCGAGCCAGCCCGCCCCGGGCAGCGGATGCGGCCGGGGCCGCAGGTGGAGCGCGGCGGGGTCGCCCTGCTGGCGCCGCCGTACGCGGGGCCGCGAGGTCCAGCCGGGACCGGAGACCGCGAGCCCGTCCACCAGCACCCAGCCGTCCGACTCCACGCTGATGGTGTTGCCGCCCGGCCGGAGCAGGCCCGAGACGTCGTAGCGGCGCACGCGCGGGATGTCCGCCTCCTCGTACGGGTCGAACCCGCCCTGCCTGCCCGCTTCCGCCCCGTTCACCAGCACCCGGCAGTACGCGGTCGAGGCCACCTGCAGCAGCTCGTACGGAGGTTCGCCGACGGGCACGGTGGTCTCCATGACCCCGCCGATCCACTCGGGCAGGGCCGCGTCGCGGGGATCGGCGACCAGGCAGGCATAGGCCCGCAGGTCGAGCTCCTCGTCGGGGACGAGGAGCAGCTCCAGGAGGTACGTGCCGGGCGCGAGCGGCGCGCGCGAGACCGCCGCGTATCCCGCGTCGTCCAGCGGCAGCTCCTCGCCGTCCAGCCAGGCGCTCTTGGCCGCCCCCGCCCCGATCGCCAGCAGACCGCCCTCGGGCACGGTGAGCAGGCTGCGGAAGCGCGCCTCCTGCCCCGCCCCGACCGTCCCGAACGCCAGGAACTCCACGGGCACGTGCCCCTTCGGGCCGAGGGTCTCCCGGTGGATCGGGTCCTTGCGCAGCCCCCGCGACGGCGACCACACCGACGGCGTCCACGGCCCGGCGCCCACCCGCTGCTCGCCCCGGGGTTCGAAGGTCACGTGCACCGGCTCCCCGTCCGGCGTGCGCAGCGTCCAGCGCTCGACGACGGCGTGGCTGCCGAAGTCCGACCAGGTGTCGTCCAGCGTCGGCACGAGCTCGACGTCCCACTCCTCGCCCAGCTCCACCTCGTGCCCGAAGCTCGGGCGCGGCGCCGGGGCCCGGGACGTCCCGTCGAAGACGAGCAGCGCGGCGGGCCCGTCGTCGAAGGGCACGACGACCTCCACGGCGTCCCCGTCCACCGTGCACGGCAGCGCCCGGGGCTCCCCGCCGAACGGGCCGGCCAGCAGCGGCGTCCCGGAGACGCCGCGCACCTTCACCCGCATCTCGCGGGCGTACCGGGACGGGTCGAAGTCGATGGCGGCGTCCAGCCAGCCCAGCTCGACGCCGCGCTCCTCGGGCCGCTCCACGCCGATCCTGCTGGCCATGGGGAACGCGGCGGTCAGGAACACCAGCGTGGTCTCCCCGATCTCGCGCACCAGCGGCGGCACCGGTGCCTCGACCCGCCGTTCGAGCCCGGCCAGCGCCGCCCCGAGCCCTTCGGCGCTCTCCGCGAACACGACAGGGAGCCCGTCGGGGAGCCCGTCGGGGACCGTCCCCACCGCGACCAGCAACCCGCCGCCGGCGGCGAACTCCTTCAGCCGCGCGGCCACGTCCTCGTCGAGCACGGTCACGGCGGGCAGCACGACGGCCCGGTACGCCTCGGTGGAGACCGCCAGCCGCCCGTCGCGCACGCTCGCGCGCCGCACCGAGTCCTCGTCGATCACGTCGGCGTCGAGGCCGAGCCGGTCGAGCGCCCCCGGCACGGTCGCGAACCACGCCATGTCGCCCACGATCTCCCGGTAGACCTCCTGCGCCCGCGCGGCCTGCGCGCCGACGCCGTCCAGCCGGGTACCGGCCTGCGACGTCGCGGTGGGCAGGAGCACCGCAACGTCGCAGGCGTGGCGGCCCAGGGACAGGGCCGCGCACAGGCGGGTCACCGCGTCCGCGAAGACCCGGTGGTGCCGCCAGTAGGGTTGGCGCCAGTCGGTGGACGGCGGCGCCCACTCCCACCAGCCGCGCCGGGTCGTGTAGTAGACGGCGTGCGGGTTGTAGAGGTTGGCACCGGCGCGCAGCCAGGGCAGCAACCAGTCGAAGGTCTCCTCCAGGGTGCCGCCCCAGCCGCTGGAGTGGAACGCCTCGATCCAGGTGCGCGGCCTGCCGTACAGGTGGGCGAGGGAGGAGTGCAGGCGCGCGTCGCCGTGGTGGTCGGAGCCGGGCGCGCTGAACCAGCGATGGGTGCGCGCGTAGTCGGCGTAGAGCCGGACCCCGTCCACGGGATGCCCGGCGCGGGCCGGGTCCTGCTGGTCGCAGCCGTTGAGCAGGCCGTGGCGCTCGTGCCAGGCGGCCAGCGGCCGGAAGAACGCCTCCTCGGCCAGCTCGGCCCGGGTCTGCTGGTAGGCGTGCCAGTCGGGCGCGTCGAGGGCGAACGGCCGGCCGCGCCGGGCCGCGTACTCCTCGGCGAACGTCGCCGACCAGGTGGGCACGGTCGGCAGCTCGTCCTGGAACGACCCGGCGATCACCTTGCCGAACCAGTGGCCGACCCGCCGCTCGAACTCGCCGTGCACCCGGTCGAGCAGCACCGCGCACGCCTCACGGGACAGGTAGTCGAAGCCGCGCGTCGAGACGGTCCCGTCGGGGGCCAGCCACTGGCCGGCGAACTCCGGGCGTTCCTGGACGAGACGGGCCTGCAGGTCGGCGCCGGAGAAGCCGAGCTGGTCGTAGAACCACAGGTACGCGCCCAGCTCGAAGGCGTCGGCGCAGACCCCGTCCAGCAGCTCCCACCACGCCTCCGACAGGAACGGCGGGTCGTCGGCGTCGGAGCCGAACAGCGGCCCCGACGGCGCCAGGTTGAGGATGACGAGGTTGCGCACTCCCCCGGCGACGAGCCGCTCCATCTGCCAGCGCAGCCGGTCGTGGCGCAGCGGCTCGCCGCTCCACCACCAGATGGCCGCCGGGGAGAACTCCCGTGGCGGCTCGCGGAGCACGTCGGCCAGGTTCATCCCTTGAGCCCGCTGGAGAAGCCCTTGATGACGTAGCGCTGCAGCACCAGGAAGACCAGCACGATCGGCAGCGCCCCGAGGACGAGCCCGGCGAAGACCAGGCCATGATCGGAGACGTACCGGCCGACGAAGGCGAAGACGCTGACCGGGACCGTCTCGAACCCGGAGCCGCCCAGGTAGAGCAGCGGGGTGAAGAAGTCGTTCCAGATGAAGACGGCGTTGAGGATCAGCACGGTGCCGGTGATGGGCCGCAGCAGCGGGAAGACCACCCGGGTGAACGCCGTCAGGTGCGAGGCGCCGTCGATCTGGGCGGCGCTGGCGTACTCCCGGGGCAGCGCGCGGATGAAGCCGGTGTAGAGGAAGACCGTGAAGGGCAGCTGGATGCCGGTGTAGAAGAGGATCATCCCGGCATGCGTGCCGATCAGCCCCAGGTCGGTCACCAGCTCGTAGAGCGGGATCATGCCGAGCTGGAACGGCAGCACGATGCCCAGCAGGAAGAGGATGTACAGGCCGTAGCCGAGCCTGGTCTGCACGCGGGCCAGGAAGTAGGAGGCGAACGAGCCCAGCGCGATCAGCAGGACCAGGCTGGCCACGGTGATGACCGTGCTGTTGACCAGCGACGGGCCCAGCGCGGCGGCCGACCACGCCTTGCCGAAGTTGTCCAGCGTGGGCGGGTCGGGCAGGGCCAGCGGCGTCTGGGAGATCTGCGCCGGGTCCTTCAGCGACAGCGAGATCAGCGTGTAGACGGGGAACAGGAACGCCACCGCCGCCGCGATCATCACGATCTCCAGCAGGAACGTCCTTCTCACGCGGTCACCTCCCGATTGCGCAGGTAGTAGACCTGGACGAGGGAGACGGCCGCCACGAACAGGGCGAGCACCAGCGCGATCGCGGTGCTGTAGCCGAACTTGCCGAACACGAACGCCTGCTTGTAGAGCACCGTGGACAGGGTCTCCGTGGCGTAGCCGGGGCCGCCGTTGGTGGCGGCGAAGATCTGGTCGAAGAGCTTGAGCCCGCCGATCGTGGAGAGCATGAGGTTGATCGTCACCGCGGGGGCCAGCAGCGGCCAGGTGACGTAGCGGAAGCGCTGGAAGGTGCCCGCCCCGTCGATCATGGCCGCCTCGTGCAGCTCCTTGGGCACGCCTTCGAGCCCGGCCAGGAAAATGACCATGGAGTAGCCGGCGTACTGCCACACCACCATGCCGGCGATCGACCACAGCGCCACCGACGGGTCGCCCAGCCAGTCCACGCTCAGGCCGAGCAGCCCGTTGAGCCCGGCCGACGGGTCGGGGTTGTAGACGTACTTCCACAGGAACGCCACCATGACCGGGCTGACGACCACGGGCGCGAAGAAGATCACCCGCAGCAGCGCCCGGCTCTTCAGCTTGGCGTTGACCCCCAGGGCCAGCAGCAGGCCGACGCCGTTCTGGACGGCCACGATGGCCACGGTGAGCAGCAGCGTGTTGCCGATCGAGCCCATGGCTTGCTCGTCGTCCAGGAGAGCGCCGAAATTGGCCAGACCGACGAAGGACATGTCCTGGCCGATGCCGCTCCAGTCCGTGAAGGCGTACACCACGCCGGCCGCGGCCGGGTAGAGCACGACCAGCGCGTAGACGACGAGGGCGGGCGCGGCGAACAGCCAGGACGGCGAGGTGGCGCTGAAGCGCCGCCTGCGCCGCGAGGCGGCCGAGCGCCGCTGGACAGTCAGGGAAGTCACTTCTTGTATGCCTCGTCCATCTTCTTCAGTGCCTCGTCGATGGTCGACTTGCCGGCCAGCAGCTCCTGGATCACCGCGAAGTGCACCGGCTGCACCTCGGCGTTGGGCCAGCGCTGGTCCATGAACGGCACCGCGCGGTCCTTGGTGAAGGGCAGGAACGACTGGACGGCCGGGTCGATGGTCGAGGAGGAGTCCTGGGTGAGCGGGATGGCGGCGATGGCCTTGGCCCAGGCGTTGATGCTCTCCTGCTTGCCGAGGAAGTCGATGAACGCCTTGGCCTCCTCGACGTGCTGGCCCTTGGCGCTGGCGCCGAGGCCGACGACGACGCCGGCGGGGATCCACACCTGGCTTGCGTCGTCCGCGCCCGGCACGGGGAACATCGACAGGTCGTCGGGCGAGGAGGCCGCCTTGCGGAAGTCTGGCAGCACGGCCGACACCTGGATCGCCATGCCGGCCTTGCCGGTGGCCACCATGGAGATCTGCTGCTCGAACGTGGTGCCGTTCGGCTTGTCGTTGAAGAAGCCGCGCTTCTGCAGCTCCAGGTACATCTCCATGGCCTGGCGCCAGCCCGACTGGGCGAAGGAGGTCTGCCCGGCGAGCTGCTTGTCGTCGAACGTCGGGTCCTTGGCGTAGACGGTGGAGGGCACCAGCGCGTACGTGATGAGCTGGGTGACCCACGGCGTCTGCGCGCCCAGCGCGATCGGCGTGATGCCGGCCTTCTTCAGCTTGTCGCAGACCGCGAGGAACTCCGTCCACGTGGTCGGCGGCGCGTCCACGCCGGCCTTCTCGAACGCCTTCTTGTTGTAGACGGCGCCGATGACCGACGAGCCGGCGGAGTAGATGTAGGTCTTGCCGTCGAGCTGGAAGGCGGGCTTGAAGCCGGCGGGGATCGTCTGCGTCCACGCCTGGGCGGACAGGTCGGCCAGCAGCCCGGCCTTGGCGATCTGGCTCATGGACATGGCGCTGCCGTTGCCCGGGTAGACCACGTGCAGGTCGGGGGCGTTGCCGGCGCCGAGCTGGGTGCGTACGGAGGTCTGCACCTGGTCGGTGGGGGCGAAGGAGGCGGTCAGCCGCACCTCCGGCTTCACCTTCCGGTAGGCGGCCAGCAGCTCGTCCATCGGCGCCTTCTGGTCCGCCACGCCGAGGAACTTCAGGTCGACCCCTGCGGCGGACCCGCCGCCCGTGGAGGCCGTGGTCTCGGGCTTGGTCGAGCAGGCCGCGGCAGCGGCCGCCACGGCGAGGCCACCCATCATGCGGAAGAACTGGACCCGGCTGAGTCGGGCGTCACGCAGATCGGTCATGTCATGTCTCCTCGCCCGGCCGCTGGGGAGCCGATACGAACGTTTTAATGACGGGCCTGTTAAGTTAACAGCCGATTTTGTTAAAAATGAGGGATGTCGGGAGGGTACGAGTCGCCCGAGAAGGGTGTCAAGAGTAGGATCCGCAACCGTCCAGGCGAGGGTGAGGGCTCAGGGTGAATTCGCGGCAGCACACCTCCGGCAAGTCCGCCCGATGGCGGGACATGGCCGAGCACATCGTGCGGCGTGGCTCGGCCACGGTGACGGAGCTCGCGGAGAGCTTCGACGTGAGCGTGATGACCGTGCACCGTGACCTCGACGAGCTGGAGCGCCAGGGCATGGTGCGCAAGGTCCGCGGCGGCGCCACCGCCCAGGCCTCCAACGTCTGGGAGAGCAACATCGCCTACCGGCTCACGGCGCACACCGCGGAGAAGGACGCGATCGCCAGGGTGGTGGCCGGGCTCATCGAGCCGGGCAGCTCCGTGATGCTCGACGACTCCACCACGGCCCTGGCCGTGGCCCGCCACCTGGGCGAGCTCGCCCCGCTGACCGTGCTGACGAACTTCCTCGAGGCGATCAGGCTGCTCGCGGCCACCCCCGACATCCGGCTCATCGCGCTCGGCGGCGAATATCACGCCACCCACGACTCGTTCCTCGGGCTCGGCTGCGTGGACGCGGTCGAGGCGGTCAGCACCGACGTGGTGGTGGTCTCCACCTCGGCGGTCTCCGACCAGTACGCCTTCCACCAGGAGCAGGAGATCGTCCTGGTCAAGCGGGCGATGCTGGGCTCGGGCACCCGCCGGATCCTGGCCGTGGACGGCTCCAAGCTGGCCAGGGTGGCGCTGCACCGGGTCGCGCCGCTCGACGACTTCGACGTCATCGTGGTCGACTCCAACGCCCCCGCCGAGATGCTGCAGCGCCTGCGCGACCGGCACCGGCGGGTCGAGGTCGCCCAGTTGTAACACTCTGATCTGTGATTTTTAACTTCAGACTTGTTACAAGCTTGCCTGCTTGCTACAAAGTGAGGGCTTTCGCCCCCCATCTGAGGAAGCAGCATGCACACGCGCCGTTCGTTCCTCGGTCTCAGCGCTTTAGCCCTGGCGTTCAGCACCGACCTCGCCGACCCGTGGACCGCCGCGGCCACGGTGAAAGGCGACTACCCCTTCCAGCTCGGCGTCGCGTCCGGTGATCCGCTGCCCGACCGGGTGATCCTCTGGACCCGGCTGGCGGTCAGGCCGCTCGAACCGCTGGGCGGGCTGCCGTACAACAAGATCAAGGTCGAGTGGGAGATCGCCGAGGACGAGGCGTTCACCCGGCGCGCGGGGCACGGCTCCACGTGGGCCACCCCCGAATACGGACACTCGGTCCACGTGGACGCGAAGGGGCTGCGCCCCGGCCGCGACTACTTCTACCGCTTCCGCACCGGCGGCGAGCTCAGCCCGGTCGGCAGGACCAGGACGGCGCCCGCGCCGCGCAGCAGCCCCGAGTCGCTGCGGCTGGCCTTCGCCTCGTGCGCGTCGTGGCAGGACGGCTACTACGCCGCCTACCGCCACCTCGCCGAGGAGCGTCCCGACGTCGTCTTCCACCTCGGGGACTACATCTACGAGTACGGCATCGTGCCCTCGGGCGGGAACCGCAGCACGCCCGTGCCCGAGCAGTTCCGGGTGCAGTGCGACACGCTCGACCGCTACCGCGTCCAGTACGGCCTCTACAAGAGCGACCCCGACCTGCAGGCCGCGCACCAGGCGGCGCCGTGGATCGTCACCTGGGACGACCACGAGGTGCTCGACAACTGGGCGGGCCGCTTCGGCCCCGGCGGCGAGGTGACCGAGCAGGACTACCTGGTGATCCGCGCCAACGCCTTCCGCGCGTACTGGGAGAACCTGCCCATCAGGGTGCCCGCCGTGCAGGGGCCCGACGCCCGGATCTACCGCAGGTTCGCCTTCGGCGACCTGGCCGAGTTCAACGTGCTGGACACCCGGCAGTACCGCGACGACCAGGTCTGCGGCGACGGGCAGCAGATCGACTGCGCCGAGCGGCTCGACCCGGCCCGGCAGATGCTCGGGGCCGAGCAGGAGCAGTGGCTGCTCGACGGCCTGGGCGCCTCCCGCGCCAAGTGGAACGTGCTGGCCCAGCAGATCGCCATGATCCAGCTCGACTACGACGCCGGGCCCGCGCAGAAGCTCAGCATGGACCTCTGGGACGGCTACAAGGCCGCCAAGGACCGCGTGCTGAACGGCATGGTGGAGCGGCAGGTCAGCAACCCCGTCGTGCTGACCGGCGACATCCACTACAACCTGGCCGGGGAGCTCAAGGCGAACTTCGACGACCCCTCCTCGCCCACGATCGGCGTGGAGTTCGTCGGCACCTCCGTCACCAGCGGCGGCAACGGCAACCCGAACACCGGCCTGCCGCCGGGCGGCTCCGACCCGACCAACCCGCATCTCCGCTTCTCCAGCTACCAGCGCGGCTACGTCTCCTGCGAGGTCACCAGGAGCCAGTGGCGGGCGGACTTCAAGGTGGTGCCGTACGTGGACCGGCCCGGCGCGCCGGTCTCCACCAGGGCCAGCCTCGTGACCCTCGACGGCGTGCCCGGCCTGCACGCGCTCTGACAGGAAGGACCGATCATGCGACTCCTCACCGCCGCGCTGGCCGCCACCGCCGTCGTCCTGACCACCCCGGCCGCCGCCCGGGCGCAGGATCCCTCCGAGCCTGCGTCGAACCCGTCGCTCACCGTCAGATCAGGCGCTTCCAAGGGCACCGGGAAGCTGACCCCCATCGCGGGCGCCGACCGGGTCGTGGCCCCGCTCGGCGTGGACCCGGCCTGCCCGGCCAAGCTCGAGATCGGCATGCGCAGCGACGCCAGGAAGCCGTCGTACGCGACCATGTCCGTCGAAATGACGCCGCCGCTGTCCGCCTCCCGCTCGATGCTGACCAGCTACCTGCCGCCCGGCTACGAGCTCGGCGCGAAGCTGCTGATCGCCGTGCCGCCCGCCACGCCGCAGGGCGAGTACGCGCTGCGCCTGAAGACGCCGGACCGCACCCTGTCGGTCCCCGTCCAGGTCGTCACCCTGGACCAGCTCGACAACGGCGGCAATCTCGCCCTGCGCCGCCCCGTCACCGCCTCCTCCCAGCACACCAACGCGAACTATCCGCCGTGCAGCGTCGCCGACGGCGACCCCGGCTCGAACGGCTGGGCCGGGGGCAACGGCTGGAACGACGCCACGGCCAGGGCCTGGCCGGACACGGTCTCGATCGCGCTGGGCGGCCCCAGGCAGATCTCCCGCGCCGACCTCCACACCCTGCACACCGAGCGCTACCCGGCCTCGATCTACGGGCTGCGCGACTGGGACGTCCAGGCGGGGCTGAACGGCCAGTGGCAGACGGTCGCGCAGGTCCGCGGCAACACCGCGGGCAGCGTGCGCTCGGACTTCGCCCCGGTCACGGCGGACGCGGTCCGCATCGTCGCCCTGGCCTCGAACGGCGCCAACGACTACACCCGCATCACGGAGGTGGAGGTCCGCTGAAACCTGCGGGTCAGCCCTGGCGGCGGGACCTCACCGCCGGGGCTCCCGCGCCTGGCCGTCTCCTCCACGGCCGCAGCCGCACCGTGCCCGCAGTCATCGCAGGCACACCGGGCAGCCGGGGTCGCGGGTGAAGGGCTGGCGTTCGGGCACCAGGCCGTTGCGCAGGTCGAGCTTGACGAACGTGCCCGCCGCCTGCGGCTCCTCGAAGCCGGTCAGGTAACGCATGGCCTCGTACGCGACCAGCGAGCCCATCTGCATGGCCAGCGGGCCGATCAGCGCGTTCTGGATCATCAGCTTGGCCCGGTTGCGCTCGGCGAAGCCGCCGGGGCTCGCCTCGTCGGCCGCCGGGCGGTCGCTCCAGTCGCACCGGACGCACGCGCTGCGCCCCGGGTCCACCGAGTAGTACGTGACCTGCGAGCGGGTCATCCCGCCCACCACGAGCGGCACCCCGGCGCGCACCGCCGCCTCGTTCACCCACAGGTGGGCCTCGGGGTGCCCGTCGAGGCCGCCGGCCACCAGGTCCGCCCCGTCCACCAGGTCCTTCAGATCGTCGGGGCAGGTGATCCAGCGGTCCACGGCGCGTACCTCGATGCGCGGGTCGTAGGCCCGCACCCACTCGGCCGCGCACTCCACCTTGGACCTGCCGATGTCGGCGTGGTGGTAGAGGAACTGCCTGGCGAAGTTGCGCGGCTCCACGTCGTCCCGGTCGACCAGGGTCAGCCGGCCCACGCCGAGCCCCGCCAGGCACTGCACCAGCGAGGAGCCCGCGCCCCCGACGCCGAGCACGAGGACGTGCGAGCGCCTGAGACTGTTGACGAAGTCCGCCCGCGGCCGGTCGAGCCGGGCGAACGCCTCGAAGAAGGCGAGGTTGGAGCGGTGCCTGGCGTCCAGGTCGGGGTCTCCGAGCGTGCGGTCGGACTCGCACTCGACCAGGCCGAGCCCGTCGAGCGCCTCCACGGCGCAGCGCACGTCCGCCTCGCTCAAGGACAGGCCCGCCGCCGCCAGCCGGCCCCGCAGCTCGGGCACCGTGCACGGTCCCCGGCCGAGCGCCGCGAAGAGCGCCGCCACCTGGCCGTCCTCGTCCCCGAGCGTGAGCACCTCGCGCGGGTCGGTGAGGACGAGCAGCTCCTCGCCCGAGGACTCCCATGCGCATTCCTTCAGCGCGATCCGCATCGTCACTCCTCTATCCATGAGGGCGTGGGGGCGGGCCTCAATGGAGCCAATGTGCTCCGGCGCGCCATACAGCGGCTACAAAGCCGCCACACGGGCGCCGGGCCGGCTCAGGGGGTCGCGGGGACGTGCCGCAGGTCGGCGGACATCCTGGCGGCCGTCTCGGCCAGGGTGGGCAGGATGTCGCGGAGCAGGTCGGCGCGGGTGGCCCGGCTGGCGTGGGTGGCGACGTTGACGGCCGCGACCACCCGCCCGTCCCGGCCCCGGACCGGTACGGCGATCGACCGGACCCCCTCCTCCAGCTCCTGGTCCACCAGCGCGTAGCCGTCCTCGGCGGCCTGCCGGACGGCGGCCCTTAGCCTGTCGGGCGCCGTGATGGTGTGGCGGGTCAGCGGCTCGGGCGCGATGGCGGCCAGCCGTTCCTCGGGCTGGTCGGCCAGGAGCACCCGGCCCATCGACGTGGCGTACGCGGGGAAGCGGGTGCCGACCGTGATGTTGACGGTCATGATGCTCACGGTGGGCACGCGCGCCACGTACAGGACGTCGTCGCCCGACAGCACCCCGACCGAGGCCGACTCGTGGACGCGGGCCACCAGGTCGGCCAGGTGCGGCTGGACGACCTCGCCGAAGGTGCGCTCGGACAGGGCGGCGTAGCCCAGCTCCATCACCTTGGGGAGCACGGCGAAGCGGGAGTCGTGGCAGGCCACGTAGCCCAGCCTCGCCAGCACCTGCAACGATCGCCGCGCGGTGGCGCGCGGGAGCCCGGTGGTCTTGGCGGCGTCGGCCAGGCTCAGCCCGCCGCGGGCCGAGCCCAGCGCCACCAGCACGGCCAGGCCGCGGGCCAGCGACTGAAGGTAACCGCTGCCCAGCTCCTCCTTAGCAGCGCGCGAAAGGTCGGTGTTTATGGTCTCCACTCCGTTGAGGCGGGCTCGGTCGCCCTCGATGCCGTCGCCTTCCCCCGCTCTGGTCGCTGCGCTCCCGCCGCTCCTCCAGGCGACGGCGCTCCCTCGCCAGGCCGGTTGGAGAGGAAGTCGGGACGCCGGTTCGGCGAGGGCCGCTTCCATGGTCGCGACCGTTTCGCGCAGCCGGGGCAGCGCGTAGTCGCGCAGGCTGGCGGCGGTGTGCCGGCTGGTGTGGCTGACGACGCTCACCGCGCAGACCGCCTGCCCCCGCGGGTCGCGTACGGGCACCGCGACCGCGACCAGGCCCGGCTCGATGAGCTGGTCGTCCTCGGCCCACGGCGCGGCGGGATCGCCCAGGGCCAGGCCCGCCGCGCAGCGGTCGGCGGGCAGCAGGTCGCCGACCCGGAAGGCGACCGACATGGTGCGCCTGCGGGTGAACTGGCCGATGAAGCGCACCCCGTCGCCGTCCCCGACGGCCAGCGACACGGACTCGTCCAGCTCCTCCGCGAGCCGCTCCGCCGGCGGCGCGAGGGGGTCGCGCAGGCCGCCGCAGGCGAGGTAGGCCTCGCCCAGCTCCATCAGGCGCGGCGCGGGCAGCAGGTCACGCCCCTCGGCGCGGACGTAGCCGAGGTGGACCAGGGTGGCCAGCACGCGGTCGACCGTGGACCTGGCCAGGCCGGTGGCGCGCACGAGGTCGGTGGCGCGCACCCGCGCCGCGCGTGAGCGCCCGCCGGCGGGATCCGCCGTCAGTGCCCGCAGCACGGCCAGGCCGCGTTCCAGGGACCCCGCAGGCTCCATCGGGCCCTCCTTTGACACGAGCGCGGTGGCGTACGCATACTCGACATCACAATAGTGAACTAAAGTTCACTATGCGAACACTCCCGATGAATGGAGCGTCGTGCGGAGAGACAAGGTGGTCGCGACCGCGCAGGAGGCGCTGGCCGGCGTGTCGGACGGCGCGTCGTTCGCGGTCGGCGGCTTCGGGCTCAGCGGCATCCCCAACGTCCTGATCCAGGCCCTCTACACCACCGGCGTGACGGGGATCGGCGTGGTGTCGAACAACTGCGGGGTGGACGGCGGCGGCCTCGGCATCCTGCTGGCGGCCGGACGCATCTCCCGCGTGACCGCCTCCTACATCGGCGACAACAAGGAGTTCGCCCGCCAGTACCTCGCCGGGGAGCTGGAGGTGGAGCTGACCCCGCAGGGCAGCCTGGCCGAGCGGCTGCGGGCGGGCGGCGCCGGCATCCCCGCCTTCTACACCCCCGCCGGGGTGGGCACGCCGGTCGCCGACGGCGGCCTGCCGCTGCGCCACAATCCGGACGGCTCGATCGCGGTGGCCTCGCCGCCGAAGGAGGTCCGCGAGTTCGACGGCCGCTCCTACGTGCTGGAGCGCAGCATCACCACCGACTTCGCGCTGGTGCGGGCCGCCAAGGGCGACCGCTACGGCAACCTGGTCTTCAACAAGGCCGCCCGCAACTTCAACCCCCTCGCCGCGATGGCCGGCCGGATCACGGTCGCCGAGGTGGAGGAGCTGACCGAGCTGGAGCCGGACGAGGTGCACGTGCCCGGGGTGTTCGTCCAGCGCGTCCTCGTCCTGACCCCCGAGCAGGCGACCGACAAGGGCATAGAACGGCGCACCATTTCCGCGCCTGCGGCACGGGAAGGAACGACCTCATGAGCTGGACCAGGGACGAGATGGTCGCGCGGGCGGCGGCCGAGCTGCGCGACGGCGACTACGTCAACCTCGGCATCGGGCTGCCCACCCGCATCCCGTCGTTCCTGCCGCCCGACGTGGACGTGATCCTGCACTCGGAGAACGGCATCCTCGGCGTCGGCCCCTACCCCGCCCCCGACGCGCTGGACCCCGATCTGATCAACGCCGGCAAGGAGACCGTGACCGTGCGCCCGGGAGCGTCGTTCTTCGACTCGTCGCTGTCGTTCGGGATGATCCGGGGCGGCCACATCGACGTGGCGGTGCTGGGCGCGATGCAGGTCTCGGCGCGGGGCGACCTGGCCAACTGGATGGTGCCCGGGAAGCTGGTCAAGGGCATGGGCGGGGCGATGGACCTGGTCCACGGCGCGGGCCGGGTCATCGTGATCATGGATCACACCGCCAAGGACGGCACGCCGAAAATCGTCAAGGAGTGCTCGCTGCCCCTCACGGGGAAGGAGTGCGTGCACCGGATCATCACCGACCTGGGCGTGCTCGACGTCACCGGGGACGGGCTGAGGCTGGTCGAGACCGCGCCCGGGGTGAGCGTGTCCGAGCTGCGCGACCGCACGGAAGCGCAGGTGGCCGGATGAACACCGTCTACATCGTCGACGCCGTCCGCACGCCCTTCGGCCGCCACGGCGGGGCGCTGGCCGGCATCCGGCCCGACGACCTGGCCGCCCACGTCGTCAAGGCCGTCGCCGAGCGCAACGACGTGGAGGCCCCCGACGAGGTGATCCTCGGCAACGCCAACGGCGCGGGCGAGGAGAACCGCAACGTCGCCCGCATGGCCGCGCTGCTCGCCGGCCTGCCCGTGACCACCCCGGGCGTGACCGTGAACCGGCTGTGCGGCTCCGGCATGGAGGCCGTCATCCAGGCGTACCGCATGATCGCCCTCGGCGACGCCTCCACCGTGATCGCCGGCGGCGTGGAGTCGATGACCCGCGCGCCGTGGGTGCTGCCCAAGCCGGACAGGGCGTTCCCGGCCGGCGGCCAGGAGCTGGTCTCCACGACGCTCGGCTGGCGGCTGGTCAACCCGCGGATGCCCGCCGAGCACACCGTGCCCCTGGGCGAGGGCGCCGAGCTGATCGCCGACCGGCACGGCATCGCCAGGGCGGAGCAGGACGCGTACGCGCTGGCCAGCCACCAGAAGGCGGCCAAGGCCTCCTTCGAGCGCGAGATCATCCCCGTCGGCGAGCTGACCGGGGACGAAGGCATCCGCGAGGACACCGGCCTGGACAAGCTCGCCCGGCTCAAGCCCGTCTTCCGCCCGGGCGGCACGGTCACCGCGGGCAACTCCTCCCCGCTCAACGACGGCGCGGCGGCCCTGCTGCTGACCGACGAGGCGGGGCTGCGCGGGCGCGAGCCCCTGGCCAGGATCGTCGCCGGCGCGGCGAGCGCGCTCGAACCCCGCTACTTCGGGCTCGGCCCGGTCGAGGCCTCGCGCAGGGCCCTGGCCAGGGCGGGCAAGGGGTTCGGCGACCTGGCGTCGGCCGAGCTGAACGAGGCGTTCGCCGCGCAGGTGCTCGGCTGCCTGGCCGAGCTGCCCGACCTCGACCCCGCCATCGTCAACCCCGACGGCGGCGCCATCGCCCTGGGCCACCCGCTCGGGGCCTCCGGCGCCCGCATCACCGGCACCCTGGCCCACCGGCTCGCCGCCGCCGGCTCCGGCATCGGGCTCGCGTCCCTCTGTATCGGCGTCGGCCAGGGCCTGGCCGTCGTCCTGGAAAGGTAGCCGCAGATGACCCCACCCCTCACCCAAGCCGACATCGACCGCGAGATCGCCGAGGTCCACAAGGCCCGCGCGGGCGAGGAGTCGAACCATCCCGATCGCGACTTCACCCCCTACCGCAGCAGCGTGCTGCGCCACCCGAAGCAGCCGCTCGTCGCGCTGAAGGACCCGGAGGCGGCGGAGCTGGCCGGGCCGGTCTTCGGCGTCGCCGACGTGGCGCCGTTCGACGCGGACCTGACCAGGCAGCACGCCGGCGAGCCGCTCGGCGAGCGGATCACCGTCCAGGGGCGGGTGCTGGACCGCGACGGCCGTCCGGTACGCGGCCAGCTCGTGGAGATCTGGCAGGCCAACGCCTCGGGCCGCTACCTCCACCAGCGCGACGACCATCCCGCGCCGCTCGACCCCAACTTCTCCGGCGTGGGCCGCTGCCTGACCGACGACGAGGGCCGCTACGCGTTCACCACGATCAAGCCGGGCGCGTACCCGTGGCGCAACCACGTCAACGCCTGGCGGCCCGCGCACATCCACTTCTCGGTGTTCGGCACGGCCTTCACGCAGCGGCTGGTGACCCAGATGTACTTCCCGAACGACCCGCTGTTCCCCTACGACCCCGTGCTCAACTCCGTCACCGACGAGCGGGCCAGGCAGCGGCTGGTCTCCGCGTACGAGCACGACCTGTCCGTGCCGGAGTGGTCGCTGGGCTACCGGTGGGACATCGTGCTGGACGGCCCCGCCGCGACCTGGATGGAGGAAGGCCGTTGACTTCCTCCCCACGCCTGAAGGCGGAGGTCTCTACACTCAAGGAGCTCCGATGAACCCCACCCCCTCGCAGACCGTGGGCCCGTTCTACGGCTACGCGCTGCCGATCCCCCGCGGCGGCGACCTCGCCGAAGGCGGCATCGTCGTCCACGGTCACGTCTACGACGGCGCGGGCGAGCCGGTGCCCGACGCGCTGCTGGAGTTCTGGCAGGCCGACCCGTCCGGCAGCCTCGCGGGCGCGCCGGGCACGCTCCGGCGCGACCAGGTCAGCGGCGCGCTGCTGGGCAGGCGCGGCGTCGACTTCACCGGGTTCGGCCGGGTGGCCACCGACGCCGACGGCGGCTGGGTCCTGCGCACGCTCCCGCCCGGCAACGGCTACATCAGCGTCTGTGTGTTCGCCCGCGGCCTGCTCCACCACCTCTACACCCGCATCTACTTCGCCCAGGACGCCTTCCTCGGCTCGCTGCCCCCCGAGCGCGCGCGGACGCTGGTGCCCGTGGAGGAGCGGGCGGGCGTCCACCGGTTCGACATCCACCTGCAGGGCGACGAGGAGACCGTCTTCCTGGACTTCGGCTGATCTTCTCAGACCAGGCCCACCATGAAGCCCTCGTCGCGGATGCCCAGGTAGATGGCCGGGCGGTACTGCCGCATGGCGTGCTCGATGACCGGGATGTACTTGGGGTTGGAGCCCAGCGGGAGCCGGTAGCCGTTCTTGACCGTGTGGAACTCCCACAGGTGCTCCATGTCCGGATGGCGCCCGCGGAAGCCCGGGTCGGCCGGGAAGAGGTCGAGGCGGACCATCGTCTTGCGCATGATGTAGTCGGCCAGTTTGACGCGGCGCTGCTGCGTTCGCGAGATGCCCACCGCGGACAGCTCGGCCCACGGGACCGCCCACGGGCTGCCCTGGGGGTCGTCCCAGCGCACGCCGTAGACGTCGAAGACGAGCTTGCGCGGCCGGCTGAGCTTGCGCCAGGTGATGATCGGCAGCAGCCCGATGAACAGGAAGATCAGCCCGAGGACCAGGACGGCGACCGCGGAGCCCGAGCCGCCCGTCGTCTGCCCGGTGAGCGCCGAGAAGACCGCCATGAGTCCGATGACCCCCGCGACGGAGGCGCCGATCAGCGCCTTCACCTTGGCGTCGCCGCCGACGTCGATCACCACGGGAGGCGGCGCGAAGGCGGGCTGCTGCGGGGGGTAGGGGGCGTTGAACTGCTGCTGTGGCTGCTGGTGCGGGCCGTACATCATGAGACGGCAGGTTAGCCGGGATCGCCTGTTGTGCCGTGACGCTTCGTACATTTGCGAAGCGTCCGGAGTCACCCCGACGCGGTGGGGCGGATCTCGGTGAACAGGCGGAGCGTCACCGGCCGCAGCCGCCACCTGGGCCGGCGCAACCGCAGGGGTGAGAAGGTCGCCGCCAGGACGATCTTCAGGTAGGAGCTCCCGGTCTGCCCCACGGGCACGTGCGCGCAGAATCCCGACACCTCGGCGCGGGCCACCCGCCGGCCCAGCATCAGCCGGCTGCTCCCTCGTACCTCGGATCCGCCCTCCAGGCTCACCGACTCCCAGAGGAGCTCGGGCGTTCCGGGCAGGGAGAGCCGCAGAGTGAAGCCCGCCAGCGACCCGGCCGGGCTCAGGTAGAAGGAGCCGTCGAAGTAACCGCTGCCGTGACCGGCCGAGAGCGTCGCCTCGCTGGCGTCCATGGCGATCCGCCAGGCATTGGGATCGGTGTAGGGGATCAAGGGGCTCACCTCGCTGTCCGTTCAGGCGCGTCTACACAGACAAGACGTGGTAGCGCCCCCGAATGTGACATCCCGGTCAGTGCCGTGCCGGCGCGGGCAGGGTCGCGTCGAGCGCAGGCCGGCGAGCGCGCTGCGGGCCACGGTGACGATGCCGGCCAGCTCGGCTTCCGCGCGGGCGGGGTCGGCTCCACCTGACGAAGGGCACGGTACGCACCTACCTGGGGGCGATCGTCACCAAGCTCGACGCCCGCAACCGGCTGGACGCGGTACGCATCGCCACCGAGGCCGGCTGGCTCTGACGCGCCCTTTTCGAGCACCGGCGAGGCGACCCCGTCAGGCGCGCTCGTCGCGGGCCATCCGGTAGAGCCCGTACGCGGCCTCGATCGCGCCGAGCACCATCATGACCACGCCGACCTTCGACGGGGTGAACACGACGATCTCGACGTCGATCCCGAACAGCCACAGCGCCAGCCCGATGACGGAAACCGTCAGTCCGGTGAGGAACGTCTTGCGGGCAGGCGCCATGGGGACCTCTTTCGATCAGAGCCGTTTCCCGCAACGCTAGCTACGGCCCGACCCGCAAGGCTTCCTGCCCGCTGAGGAGATCGGCGTACATCCTTCGGCTGACGCCCGCGTGACGCTCATCTGACGCCCACGGCGGGGCGGCTCGCGCCCTTGCCGCCGCGGACCGCGCGACCATTCGCGGCAGGCCCCCCGCCGGAAGCGACCGTCACCCGGGAACCCCCGTCGCCCCGCGGGGCGGCGTGATCAGGCCGTACATGACCAGGGCGCAGAGCGCGATCGAGATCACCGACCAGACGGGGAAGGCCACCATGAAGGCGAAGTGGCCGATCATCGCCAGCCCGGCCAGGACGACCCCGGACCAGCGGGCCCAGCCCTGCCCGGCCAGCACGCCGAGCCCCACCGCGAACTGCAGGACGCCGATCGCCAACCAGATCCAGCCCCAGGCGGTGTAGTTCCACACCAGCAGCTGGCCGCTGGGCGTGACGAAGAAGTACGTCTTGAACAGGGCTATGACGCCCTCGATGATGTTGAAGATGCCCAGCACCATCGCGAGGGTGCCGGCGAAGCCGAGCCAGCCCGAATAGCCACCACGATGGAATGCGAACGGTGACGTTGACGTCGCCATGATCGTCTCCTTCCCGGCGAGTTGAAACTCCGGGTCGCCGTCTCCACCCATGCCCGAAATGTCTAAAGACAAAATCCCGCCGGGCAAAGCTATGTCCTCGCATCGGCAAAGAGCGCCGCCATTTAGCCTTCCACTTTCCCCAATTTTTCCAGAAAATGGGGATTCACTTGGCCGACGTCCCCCGGGCGGAAACGACAAAGTGCGAGGAATACCTTCACCGAATAATCTGGGAGTGGAGGCTCGGCCACCGATGGCGCGGTGATCCGAGCGACGGAGCCGTTGGAGCATTCATGACCACGACCGCACCGATCGTTTCCTGCCACCTGCCCGCGGAGCTCAACAGCTTCATCGGCAGGCGGCACGAAATCGCCGAGGTCAAGCGGCTGCTGTCCGATGCCAGGCTGGTGACCCTGATCGGCGTCGGCGGGGTCGGCAAGACCCGCCTGGCCCAGCGGGTCGGGTTCGACCTGCGGCGCAGCTTCGCCGACGGCGTGTGGCTGGTCGAGCTCGCGGGCCTGGAGAGCCCCGCATTGCTGGTGCAGACGGTGATGGAATGCCTGGAAATCCAGGACCGTTCGGTGCGGCCCCCCATCGAGGTGCTCACGGATCATCTGCGTGACAAGAGAATGCTCCTCATTCTGGACAACTGCGAGCACCTGCTTGACGAATGCGCCGCGGTGGCCGAGACGCTCATGCGTGCCGCGCCCGGTCTGCGGATCCTGGCCACCAGCCGGCAGTCGCTCGGGGTGGTGGGCGAGCAGATGATGCCGGTTCCGCCGCTGCCCATGCCGGATTTCGACGTTTCGCGCTCGTCCACGGATTCGCTGAAACAGTTCGACGCGATCCGGCTGTTCGCCGACCGGTCCCAGTCCGTGCTGCCGGGGTTCGAGGTCACCGACGACAACCAGGACAGCGTGGCGCGGATCGTGCGGCGGCTGGACGGCATCCCGCTGGCGATCGAGCTGGCGGCCGTCCGGCTGCGGGCCCTGTCGGTGGAGCAGCTGCTGTCCCGGCTGGACGACCGGTTCCGGCTGCTCACGATGGGGGCGCGCACCGCGATGCCCCGCCAGCAGACGCTGCGGGCGCTGATCGACTGGAGCTACACCCTCTGCACCGAGCAGGAGCGGCTGCTCTGGGCCCGGCTGTCGGTGTTCTCCGGCGGTCTGGACCTGGAGGCGGCCGAGCACGTGTGCTCCGGCGACGGCATCGACCCCGACGAGATCGTCGATCTGGTGGTCGGCCTGGTGGGCAAGTCGGTGCTGGCCCGCGAGGGCGACCACGCCACGGTGCGCTACCGGCTGCTGGAGACGATCCGCCAGTACGGCCGCGACCGGCTGCGCGAGTCGGGCGACGAGGCGGCGCTGAGGGCCCGGCACCGCGACTGGTTCGAGGACCTCGCGGGCCGCGGGCAGCGGGAGTGGTTCGGCCCCGACCAGGTGGCCTGGTTCAGGCGCCTGCGCGCCGAGCACGGCAACATCCGCAGCGCCCTCGACCACTGCCTCACGACGCCGGGCGAGGCGGAGCGCGGCCTGGCCATCGCCACGGCGCTGCGCTTCTACTGGATCGCGACCGGGTCGCTGCGGGAGCCGCGCGACTGGCTCGACCGCCTCCTCGCGGCCTTCCCGGCCGCGGGTGACGGGGTGACCCTCGCCCGTGCCAACGCCCTGTGCGTCAACGCGCGGCTGGCGGTGCTGCAGAGCGACTTCGCGCTGGCGGCGGACATGCTGGAGGAGGCCCGCGAGCTGGCGAAGCAGCTCGACAGCGCGGCGGTCCTCGCCGAGATCTCCTATGTCTCCGGCCTCGCGACCCTCGTCCAGCGCGACCTCACGGGCGCGGCGGCCCTGCTGGAGGAGGCGGTGGCGGGCTACCGCGAGACGGACGCCCCGATGGGGGTGGTGAACACGCTGCTGTACCTGGGCACCGCCTACTCGCTGCTCGGCCGTTCCGACGAGGCCGTGGCGCGGTTCAAGGAGGGCCTGGAGATCTGCGAGGGCCGCGAGGACCACTGGTTCAGGTCGTACACGCTGTGGGTGTACGGGATCGAGACGTGGCGGCAGGGCGACGTGGCCGGGGCGGTCGAGATGGAGCGCGAGGCCATCCGGCTCAAGCGGCCCTTCGACGACCGGCTGGGCACCGCGCTGTGCATCGAGGCGCTGGCGTGGATGGCCGCCGACGGCACGCCCAAGCGGGCCGCCGTGCTGTTCGGGGTCTCGCAGGAGCGCTGGCGGGCGTTCGGCGCTCCCCCGTTCGGCTTCGTGTCCGGCCACCACGACGCCTCCGAGGCGCTGGCGCGCGAGCGCCTCGGAGAGCAGGAGTTCGAGGCCGCCTTCCGCAAGGGCACCGAGCTCACCCCGGCCGACGCGCTCTCGTACGCGATGTGCGAGAGCGCGAAACCGGCCAGGCCGGCACCGGCCGCGGCCCAGAGCTCGCCGCTCACCCGCAGGGAGATGGAGATCGCCCGGCTCGTCGCCCAGGGCATGACCAACAAGGCCATCGCCTCCAGGCTGGTGATCGCCCAGCGCACGGCCGAGGGACACGTCGAGCACATCCTGACCAAGCTCGGGTTCAACTCGCGCTCCCAGATCGCGGCCTGGGTCGGCGAGCAGGGCCTGCTTCCCGGGGGCGCCCCATGACGTCGGGCACCGGCGTTCTGACCGACAAGTCCACCTTTGTCGGGCGGACCCGGGAGCTGTCCACGGTGCGCAAGCTGCTGGGCAGCTCCCGGCTGCTCACCTTGACGGGCGCGGGCGGCGTCGGCAAGACCCGGCTGGCGCTCAGGGCCGCCGAGCTGCTGCGGGACACCTACCAGGACGGGGTCGAGGTGGTCGAGCTGGCCCGCCTGGAGACGGGCGACCTGCTGGAGTCGGAGGTCGCCATGGCGCTGGGGCTGCGCGACGTGCGCCGCGACCCCATGGGCATGCTGGTGGACCACCTGTCCCGCAAGCGGATGCTGCTGGTCCTGGACAACTGCGAGCACCTGAGCGCGGTCTGCGCCCGGCTCGTGGACCGGCTGCTGCGCTCCGCGCCCCGGCTGCAGGTCCTGGCGACCAGCAGGCAGACGCTGCGGGTCTCCGGCGAACAGGGTGCTCATGGTCGCTCCCCTGTCCACTCCTGGTTCCGGCCCCGGTTGCGGCCACACGGTCAAGGAGATCGGCCGCCACGACTCCGTCCGGCTGTTCGTGGAGCGCGCGGCGGGCGCCGTACCCGGCTTCCGGCTGAACGCGCGCAACGTGGCGCCCGTGGCGCAGCTGGTCCGGCGCCTGGAGGGCATCCCGCTGGCGATCGAGCTGGCCGCGGTCCGGCTGCGCTCCATGCCGCTCGAACGCCTGGCGCGGGAGCTGGAGGAGCGGTTCGACGTGCTGGTCGCGAGGACGCCCACCGCCCTGCCCCGCCACCAGACGATGCGCGCGACCATGGAGTGGAGCTTCCGCCTCTGCTCGGCCGGGGAGCGGCGGTTGTGGGCGCGGCTGGGGCTGTTCCCCTCAGGGGCCGACCTGGAGACCGCCGAGGCGGTGTGCTCCGGCGACGGCATCGACCGGCTCGACGTGCTCGACCACCTGACCGGGCTGGTGGACAAGTCGGTCCTGGTCCGGGACGGATCCAGATACCGCATGCCGGAGGCGCTGCGCGCGTACGGCTGCGAGCAACTGCCGCCTCCCGAGGAGCGGCGGCTGCGCCGGCGTTACGCCGAGCACTACCGGGACCTGGTGAAGGAGCACCGGATCGACCGGATGGTCCCCGAGCAGCTGGACCGGTACCTGCTCCTGCAGCGGGAGCTGCCCAACATCCGCGTCGCCCTGGAGACGTGCCTGAGCGAGCCGGCCCTGGCGCCGATGGAGCTGGAGGCCGCGGCGGCGATGTGGTGCTTCTGGCTGCTGGCCGGGTCGTTCTCGGAGGGCCGCTACTGGCTGGGACGCGGCCTGGAGCGGGTGCCGGAGGCCGGCCGGTGCCGTGCGGTGGGACTCTGGGCGGACAGCCTGCTCGCCCAGCGCCAGGGCCAGACCGCGGCGGCCACGCGGGGGCTGGAGGAGTTTCTCGCCTTCGCCCGCGGAGAAGGTGACGAGAGTCTCGTGGCCCAAGGCATCCGCTGCTCGAGCGTCGCGGCGTTCTTCGCCGGCGACGCCCGGCGCGGCCTGGCGCTGGTCCGGGAGGCCCTCGCCCTCCACGAGGCCATGGGCGATGTGGACGGCATCATGTTCAGCCTCTACGTCGGAGCCGCGTACGGCTCGACCGAGTATCCCCGCCAGGCGAGCGAGTTCGGCGAGCGGCTGCTGGCCCTGTGCGAGAGCCGGCGCGCCCTGGTCTTCCGCGCGTACGCGCAGCTCGCGCTCGGTGTCGCGCACTGGAATCTGGGCGACCTCCGGCGCGCGGAGGCGTTGCTGACGGCGGCCACCGAGTTCACCGGCAGGATCAACGACCGGTGGTGCCTGACCCAGTGCCTGGAGGTGCTGGCATGGCTCGCCGGCGCGCGGGACGAGCACGACCGGGCCGCCGAGCTGCTGGGAGCGGCGCACGCCATGTGGCAGGTGGTGGGGACCTCGCCCGAGTGGATCAGCTACCACGCGACCTGGCACGAGCGCTGCACGGAGCAGGCCCGCGCGGCGCTCGGCCGGTCGGCGTTCGCGACGGCGTTCCGCCAGGGGTCGCGGCTCGGGCCGCAGCATGCCGTGGCCTACGCCGTGAGCGGCGCGCCCCGGGAGCGGTCGCCGGGGCGGCGGGGCGGCCGAAGCTCGGGAGCGCCCGTCACGACGGGCGCGGGAGGCCGGCGGCGGCCTCGGTCAGGCACGTCTCCAGCCGGGTGACGATGGCCGGAGCCCCGGCGGTGTCGATCCGGCAGCAGTACAGGAAGCGTACGAGGGGCTCCTCGGCGATGGGGCGGGCGACGACGCCGTCCACGGGGTCCGCGAGCGCCAGCGCGGGCAGCACGGCGATGCCGAGCTCGTGGGCGACGAGTTGCAGCACCGTCCTGAAGTCGTCGCCCTCGAAGGCGAGCCGTGGCTGGATGCCCGCCGTGCGGGCCAGCTCCGCGAGGGGCCCCAGCTTGGGGCCGGTGACGGGGGTGCCGATCCAGGCCTCGCCGGCCAGGTCGGCCAGGCTCAGCGACCCGCGCCCGGCCAGGACGTGGCGGGCGGGGAGCGCGGCCATGACCGGGTCGCGGCCGATCAGCGAGCGCCGCAGGCCCGGTGGCGGCGGCAGGGGGAACCAGCTGTAGTCGAAGGTGACCGCGAGGTCGAGGTCGCCGCGGAGCAGCCGCTGGTAGGCGTCCTCGGTCTCGTACTGGCTCAGCGTCACCCGCACGGCCGGGCAGGCCCGGCGGAAGGCGGCCAGGGCCGGGGGGACGATGCCGGCCGCCGCGGAGACGAAGGCGCCCAGCCGTACCTCGCCCGACAGCCCGGCGTCCAGGGCCTCCAGCTCCGTCCTGGCCCGGGTCATCGCCGCCCGGACCGCCTCTTCGGCCTGCAGGAGGACGACGCCGGCGGCGGTGGGGCGCACTGGGCGGCGGTCGAGGAGCCGCAGGCCGGCCCGCCGTTCGAGGTCGGCGATCTGCTGGGAGACGGCCCCCTGCGTGTAGCCGAGCTCCTCGGCGGCCGCCGCGAACGAGCCCAGCCGGATGACGGCCTCCAGCGTGGCCAGCAGGCGAGGCTCCAGTTGTCCGGGCACGAGCATTAGCCTACCTAATGCATGGCTTAGCAGACTTTGCTGGCGCTTATGCGGACTCCGGTGGAGCATGGGAGACACGTCGCCTGGAAGAAGGGTTCCCACCATGGATCTCGCCGCCCTCGACGCGCTGGTCGACCGGCTGCCCCGCAGGCGGATCGGCTTCTACCCGACGCCTTTCCATCGCCTGGACAATCTGTCGGCCGCCTACGGGACCGGCTTCTTCCTCAAGCGGGAGGACCTGGCGGGGCCCGGCGCCATCAGCGGGAGCAAGACCCGCCTGGCCGAGTTCATCGTCGGCCAGGCCCTGGAGGACGGCGTCACGCACATCATCACGCAGGGCGTCTACCTGACCAACTCCGGCATGCAGTTCGCCGCGGCCTGCCGGGCCGCCGGGCTCACGCCGGTCCTCTTTCTCACCCGGGACGAAGGACGCCACGGCGAGCTCGCGGAGTATCGCGGGAACCTGCTGCTCAGCAAGATCATGGACGTGGAGACGCACTACCTGCCCACCCGGGGCGGCGCTTACTGGGACACGGCCGACGAGCAGCAGCGCATCGCCGACGCGATGAACGTCCGCAAGGCCGAGCTCGAGGCGCGGGGGCACAAGGCGCTCATCGTGCCCACCGGCGGCGCGCATCCCTACGGGTTCGTGGCGCACACGCTGACGTTCACGGAGATGATCCAGCAGGCCGAGGCGTCCGGCGTCCGGCTCGACTACCTCTACCACACGGCGGGGACGGGCACGGCGCTGCCGGGGCTGATCGCGGCGAAGCTGGTGACGGGCAGCCCGGTCGTCGTCCGCTCCATCGCGATCTGCGACTACCGGCCCGGGAACTGGATCAACGTCGAGATCATCGTCGACCGCGTCAAGCACATCCTCAAGCTGCTCGAGGTCCCCGTCCCCGCCGACGAGGTCATCCGCGCCGAGATCGACGTGGACGAACGGTTCATCGGCGAGGACTACGCGGTGCCCTCGCCGGAAGGCGTCGCCGCCATCAAGGAGCTGGCCCGGTCGGAGGGCGTGTTCATCGGCCCGGTCTACACGGGCAAGGGCTTCGCTGGGCTCCTCGACCACGTGCGCTCGGGGCGGGTCGAGCCGGGGCGGAACGTGGCGTTCCTGCACACCGGAGACACCGCCAACCTGTTCGAGATCCCGCAGGTCGTCGGCGACGTGGCCGGCTGAACGCGGCGACAGAGCGATCAGGATCGCGGCGCCGGGCGTTCAGGAACGCGGTCACCGGGCGTTCAGGAACGCGGTCACCGGGCGTTCAGGAACGCGGTCACCGGGCGTTCAGGAACGCGGTCACCGGGCGTTCAGGAACGCGGTCACCGGGCGTTCAGGAGCGCGGTCACCGGGCGTTCAGGAGCGCGGTGACAGGCGGAAGACGCGCAGCTCGCGGCCGGAGCGCTCGGTGTAGCCCTCGTACAGCGGCCAGAAGCGGGTGAGCGCCTGCCAGGCCTGCTCGCGGTCGGCCCCGGCCAGCAGGGCGGCCGTGACGGGGATGACCCGCCCGCGGAAGGTCACCGTGGCCTGCGGGGTCTTGAGCAGGTTGCCGCTCCAGGCCGGGTGGTGCTCCCTGCCGAAGTTGCTGCCGACCACGAGGAACGTGCCGCCGTCCTCGGGCAGGCAGGCCAGCGGGCTCTCGCGCTGCTGCCCGGACTTGCTGCCGGTCGTGGTGAGCAGCAGGTGGGGGATCATCTGGTCCCCCATGAGCACGCGGCCGCCGGTCACCCGGTTGACGAAACGATCAAGAGGCGGGACGATCTTGGGCGCGACCCGCGCGAACCCCCTCGTGCCCGCGAGCCACTGGAAGAACGGGCGGAGCGCGGTGCTGACGCGTGCCATGAAACCGCCGCTGGACTGCTGCTGCTCGACCACGGTGCCCTCACGTCCTCGTTGCGCTGCTGACGGGGGCCAAGGATACTGCCCAACCAAGCGATTGGTCTACTCGGGGCCGGCCGGCCGGTCGATCCGGTAGACATAGTGCTCGCGCCCGTGGATCGGGTTGTCGGGCTCGAGCTCGCCCTCGGCCACCCGGCGCAGCCCGGCCTTCTCCAGCGCCCGCCACGACGCACGGTTGGCCGCCGAGACGGGCACCAGCACGCAGGACGCGCCGGGGATCTCCGCCCAGGTCCGCTCGATCACCGAGCGGATCATCGCCGGACCCAGCCCCCGGCCGACCTGGCCGGGATCGCCGATCAGGTAGTCGATGCTCACCGCGCCGTCGGGGACAGGGGTGAGCGTCGCCAGTTCGGTCAGGTAGGCGGGGTAGTCCGCGTACCGCGACCGCTGGACCAGGCCGAGCGGCCGGCCGTCGAGGAACACGAGCAGGTCCTCCGACGGCTCCTCACCGCGGGCGGCGGGGCCGAAGTCGCGGGCCACCGCCTCCGTCGAGGTCTCGTGGTTCCACCACAGCGCCACGTGCGGCTGCTCCAGCCACGTACGCAGCAACGGGAAATCCTCGTGGCCGAGCCGACGCCATGTGATCATCAGGACGCTCCGGGGGTGTGCTGCCGGCGGTAGTAGCGGGCCTGGCGGTCGCGGTGACCGCACGAGGGGTGGCACCAGCGCCGGCGCGAGTGGTTCTGGACGAAGAACAGGGAGCAGCCCGGGCCCTGGCAGCGGCGTACCCGATCCGCCCGGGGGCCGGTCAGCAGCTCGACGCAGCAGGTGGCGATGCTCCCGAGCACGGCCGCCGCGCCGGTGACGGTGCCGGCCCGGCGCGAGGCCGGCGCGCCGCCGCTCCAGTCGAGCCGGAGGTACGTCGGCGCCGCCGCCGCGAAGTGGTTGACCCGCTCGACCAGCGCCGCGTCGGGAACGCGCCCCTCGACGGCGGCCGACAGCAGGGCGTGCACGCAGTCGCGCAGCAACCGCACCCGGGCCGCGTGCGGACCCATCGGGACCGCGACCCCGTGCCGCCCGGAGACCTGGGCGAACCACTCGCCGATCCGCCGGGCGTCCGGCAGGAAGTCGATCCGCGCCTGCCCCGCGCCGTACAGCGTGTTGGCCAGCTCCACCGCGAGAGGTTCCGTCCCGAGGATCGGGAACTCGGCAGCCGTCATGACACTGACGCTAGCAGGCTGCTTCAACCGTCAGCATCTCATTTATAGGGGTAGCAAGTCCCTGTACGGGGATATAACTTGGCGGCCGTGGAGGAACGCACAGGCAGGACCGGGCGGCGGCCGGGGACCTCGACCACCAGGGAAGAGATCGTCGCGGCGGCGGCCAGGGCCTTCAGCGCCGGCGGCTACGAGGCCACCAGCATGCGCCAGGTGGCCGCGGACGCCGGCGTGGACCCGGCGCTCGTGCGCCGGTTCTTCGGCGGCAAGGAGCAGCTGTTCAGCGCGGTCGTGACGTCGGTGTTCCAGCCCGAGCAGGCCGTGGCCATGCTGCTGGACGGGCCCCGCGGCAGGCTCGGGGAGCGGCTGGCCGGATACGTGCTCGGCCTGCTCGGCGCGGTGGACCGGCCCGGCCCGGTGCTGGGCCTGATGCGCTCGGCCGCCACGAACGCGCACGCGGCCGCCCTGATCAGGGAGTTCCTCGCCAACGACATGCTCGGCAAGGTCACCAGGAAGCTCGGCGTGGACCAGCCCGAGCTGCGCGCGGCGCTCGCGGCCGGCCAGCTCGTGGGCCTGGCCATCACCCGCTACGCCGTACGGGTGGACGCGCTGGTCTCGTCCTCGCCCGACGAGCTCATCGCCTGGCTGGCGCCGACGCTGCAGCGCTACCTCACCGGCCGAGCCCCCTGACGGGGCTCATCGCAGCGGGGTCGACGGGGCGCCGAGGGTGAGGAGGAGGTAGTGGCGCTGGCGCAGGGTGAGGTCCCCGATGCTGGCGCCGCTGACGATCCTGCCCCGGCGCAGCACGCGGGTGATCTCGGTGGCGCTGCGCCCGGGCAGGGCCCGCAGGACCGTTTCCACGTCGGCCCCGATGGTGGCCAGGTCGGTGCGCGACAGCAGGGCCTCCAGGCCGAGCCGCCCGGCCGCGACGGCGGCGCGCAGCTCGCCGGCCGTCATCGGCTCCGGCCCGGTCGACGGCTTGGGCCGCGGGGACGGCGGGCGCGGCTGCGGCGTGGGCGGCCTGCCCGCCTGCCGGGCGGCGGCGACGGGTACGGCCGGGGCGGGCAGCTCGCCGGCGAGCATGGTCTGCGCGACGACCAGCAGGCCGCCCACGGCCAGCACGCCGGTCGCCACGACGACGACCTGGCGGCGCGGCAGCCGCCCGCCGGCGCGGGCCATCTGCAGCCCCACCATCGCGGTACGCAGCAGCACGCCGGTGAGCACGCCCAGCAGGATCGGCACGCTCTGCGGCGGCAGCGGCGCCACGCTGGCCAGCACGACGCCGGCCGCCGGGCTGAGGCAGGCCAGCGCCAGCCAGGGCGCCAGCGGCCTTCGGGCCAGGTCGAGCATGGCCGTCAGGGCCACCCCTTCGCCGGCCGAGTGGATCATGAGTGCGGCCACGACGATGATCGAGGCGGCCAGCACCAGGGTGGCGCCCTCGATCATGCGGTGCAGGCTCAGCGCGACGGCGGTGCCCACGCCCCCGTACACGGCGGCGCTGACGGCCTGCTCGACCCGCCGGTGCATGCCGGGGGCGTGCCGGGCGCGCCGCCCCACGTCGTGCTGGTGGGCGCACCCGTGGCGGGTGAAGTGCGTGATGACGGCGTACCCGAACAGCCCGGCCAGCGCCACCAGCCACACGGGCACATGGGTCGCGACGGCCTCCCGCCAGGCGTCGGGCATCACGTCGGTCAGGGCGGTGATGAGCATGAGCGCCGAGGCGACGGCCAGCCAGACGCTGATCCTGTCGGCCTTGCGCTGCGCCAGGTGGGCGCCGGCCAGCGTGGACAGGGCCACCAGGCCCACGGCGGCCCACACGGTCCAGACCGGCATGGCGGCGCCCATGGCCGCGTCGTGCGCCGGCGACTGCAGTACTGGCCCCCCGAGCGGCAAGGACATGTGACGGCCTTTCTGGCGAGAGTGCGGTGATCGATCACTGAGCCGCGAGAGGGCCGGTGTGCGCGCCGTGGCCGGGCGTCGCGACGTCCTCCAGGACGCCGCGCAGCCGGCCGAGCTGGGCGCGCAGGCTGTCCTGCAGTTGCCGGCCGTGGTCGGCGAGGACCGTGTCGAACTGGTCGAGCTGCTCCTCGATGGCCTCCTGGTAGGCCAGGCGGGCGGTCCTGGTCAGCGCCTCGGCCGCGGCGGCGCCATCGAGCCGCACCCGTTCGGCGTCGAGGCGGGCCTCGGTCAGGATCTGCCGCGCCTCCTGCCGGGCGTTCTCGACGGTCTCCCGCGCGCTCTCCTCCGCGGCGGCCAGCATGTCGGCCGGGGCCGGGGTGGCGGCGGCGAGACGTTCGCGCAGGTGGGCGTTGTCCTGCCAGAGCAGGCTGATCGTGGTCTCCACGGTGGACAGGAACGCGTCCACCTCGGCCAGGTCGTAGCCGGCCCGCAACCGGACCACGGTGAAGACCTGGTGGTGCACGGCGGTGGGGGTCAGCAGCGTGAGCTGGCCGGGGCCGGCGGCCTGGGCCGGGATGGTGACGAAGCCGTCGCCGGCGGCGTGACCGTGCGGGATCGGGAGGCCGTAGACGTGGTCTTCGTGCTCGACGTGCATGACGGAGTTTCACCGAACCTTTCACCGTCAGCGCTGGAGCGGCCGGGCGCGCCCGCACCGGCCCCGGGGCATGGAGGGGTGCCCCGGATCGGGGGGAACCGGTACGAAACCTTGACCGTCCAACCGCGCATCTTATACGCACAGTAGTTGACACGTTACCGTCTGCTTAAACATGTGAGCGGCCGCTCACAGGTAAAGGCCATCTCGGATGTGACCAGGGTCACACCGGCCGCCTGTCCCCCGGAGCCCGCCCCGTACGTCCTCCGGCCGAGCAACCGGCTACGAGGAAGGTCCAAGATCATGGGCAAGCTGATCGTCATCGAGTTCGTCTCCCTCGACATGGTCGTCGAGGACCCGGACGGGGCCGACGGGACGCCGTGGGGAGGCTGGGCCTTCCGGTACGGGCCCGAGTCGGTGGCCGGCGACAAGTTCGCGCTCGGCGAGGTGCTGGACACCGGGGCCATGCTGCTGGGTCGCGCCACCTGGCAGCGCTTCTCCCGCATCTGGCCCACCAGGGACGACGCGTTCTCCCGGAAGATGAACGCCATCCCCAAGCTCGTCGCCTCCCGATCGGCGGACGGCGTCGAGGCGTGGAGCAACTCCTCCCTCCTGCGCGGCGACCTGGTCGAGGAGGTGGCCGAGCGCAGGCGGGACCGGGATATCGTGGTCGCCGGCAGCGGCAGCGTCGTCGCCACGCTGCGGGCGCACGACCTGGTCGACCAGTATCGGCTGCTGGTGTTCCCGGTCGTGCTGGGCCGGGGGCGCCGCCTGTTCGACCAGCCCGTCGGCCTGGCTCTCGAGTCCGCCGAACGCGTGGGGCAGGCCGTCCGCCTCGTCTACGGCCGCGACGCGGCGGCGTGAAGGAGACCACCGTGAGATACGCACTGCTGATCAACGAGCGGCCCGAGGCGTACGACGGGCTGAGCGCCGACGAGCGCGCCGCCATCACCGCCGAGTACGTCGCGCTGATGAAGGACGAGCGCATGATCGCGGGCGAGCGGCTCCAGCCGGCCGACACCGCGACCACCGTCCGGGTCCAGGGCGGCCGGACGCTGGTGACCGACGGGCCGTTCGCCGACACCAAGGAGATCTTCGGCGGGTTCTACATCGTCGAGGCGGACGACCTCGACGACGCGCTGGAGCTCGCCGCCCGCATACCCGCCGCCCACCTCGGCGGATCGGTCGAGGTGCGGCCGCTGGTGGAGCTGTAGCCGGTGCTCGAGGAGATCTTCCGCGAGCAGTGGGCCCGCGTGTTCGCCGCCCTGGTGAGCTACACCGGCGACATCGACGTCGCCGAGGAGGCCGCTCAGGAGGCGTTCGCCGTCGCGGCCGAGCGCTGGGCCCGCGACGGGGTCCCGGACAACCCCGGGGCCTGGCTCGTGGTGACCGGGCGCCACCGGGCGATCGACCGCCTTCGCCGGGACCGTACCCGCGCGGAGAAGCTCCGGCTGCTGGACCGGCCGGAGCCGGGCGAGGAGGTGACCATGGACGAGTCGGCGGTCCCCGACGAACGGCTCGAGCTGTTCTTCCTGTGCTGCCATCCGGCGCTGGCGGACGAGGCCCAGGTCGCGCTCACCCTGCGGGCCCTGGGCGGCCTGTCCACCCCGGAAATCGCCCGGGCGTTCCTGGTGAGCGAGGAGACGATGAAGCGGCGGCTCTCCCGGGCGCGCAACAAGATCCGGGCGGCCGGGATCCCGTTCGGGATCCCCCGGGAGCACCTGCTGCCCGCCCGCCTGGAGGCGGTGCTCTCCGTGCTCTACCTCATCTTCAACCAGGGGTACGGCGACGGCCGCGCCGACCTGGCGGCCGAGGCCGTCCGGCTGACCCGGACCCTGGTCGAGCTCGTGCCCGGCGAGCCCGAGGCCGCCGGGCTGCTGGCGCTGATGCTGCTGCACGACTCGCGACGGGCCGCCCGGGTCCGCGACGGCGAGATCGTCCTGCTGCAGGAGCAGGATCGCGGCCTGTGGGACGCCGCCCGGATCGAGGAGGGGCAGGCGCTGCTCGACCGCGCCCTCGCGCTCGGCGCCCGCGGCGCCTACGTGGTGCAGGCGGCCATCGCGGCGCTGCAGACCGAGGAGCGGATCGACTGGCCGGCCGTCGCCGCGCTCTATGACCGGCTGCGGGAGCTGACGGGCTCGGCCGTGGTCGAGCTCAACCGCGCGGTGGCGGTCGCCGAGGTCGAGGGGCCGCGGGCGGCGCTGGCGATCGTGGACGGGCTCGATCTCGACGGCTACCGCTACTTCCATTCCACCCGCGCCGAACTGCTGCGGCGCCTGGACGACACGGCGGGGGCACGGGCCGCGTACCGGAGGGCCCTGGAGCTGACCACGACGGAGGCCGAGCGCCGCTTCCTCACCCGCCGCCTCGGCGAGCTCTGATCCCCTGGCGCCGGCACCCACGAACGCCCCGCCGGCGACGCCCCCGCTTCACCGCCCGCGCCGGGGATGCGGGACGGGGGGCCGGCGCGACACGGACGGCGCCCAGCCCGGTGCTCTGGGGCGGTGGGCTGCGGGTGGATCAGGGGGGCGGGCAGGTCGGGGTGCCGATGGGTCAGGCGGCACCGTCGGTCAGGGGTGACCGCCGATCAGGCGGCGCCAGAGGTCAGGCGGTGCCGGTCAGCCGGTGCCGGTCAGGCGGTGCCGGTCAGGCGGTGCCCGTCAGGCGGTGCCGTGGGTCAATCGTGACCGGGGGTCACGGGTCGGGCGTCGGTGAGAGGGTGTCGGGGTTGACCAGCAGGTCGGCGCGGTCGCGGGTGGTGCGGATGGTGGCGGCGTTGGGTTCGTCGACCTCGGCGACCCAGCGGGCCGCCTGGGAGGGGGTCTTGCCGAACTGGACGTGCCGCCTGGTGAGGCGGTGCAGGCGGACGCGGTCGTCGATCTCGGCGTACCAGACCTCGGTCATGGCCGCCCGCACCCGGCGCCACGGGTCGTCGTCGGCGAGGAGGTAGTTGCCCTCGCTGACCACGACCCGCGCGGCCGGCGGCACCGGGATGGCGCCGGCGATCGGCTGCTCGATCTCGCGGTCGAAGGACGGGGCGTAGACGACGGAGCCGGTCTCGGCGCGGATGCGGTGGAGCAGCGCCAGGTAGCCGTGGGCGTCGAAGGTGTCCATGGCGCCCTTGCGCCGCCGCCGCCCGAGGCGTTCGAGCTCGACGTCGGCCAGGTGGAAGCCGTCCATCGGCACCCACACCGCCGGCAGCCCGGCGGAGGTGAGGCTTTCGGCCAGCCAGCCGGCCAGCGTGGACTTGCCCGCGCCCGGGCATCCGGCGATGCCCACCACGACGCGCTCGCCGGACGCGGCCAGCCCGCGTACGCGCTCGATCAGCCGCTCGCCGGTCACCGGACGCCTCCTGCGAGCGGGAAGCGCTGGGCGCCGGGTGACTGGGTAGGGCTCAAGATTCTCCTCGAATACGGATTGAGCGGGATATGTCGGCAATGAGCTGCAAGCTTATCCGCGCCGGCACCGGCCCTGGCGCCCGAGATACCCCATACCCGTACAATGTGTCTCCCCTCTACTAAGGAGCATCGTATGGAGCACGGCGAGCACCACCACACCCACCATGAGGCACCCCCCGCGGCCACGTGGGGAATGGCCGCGCAGGCGACCCTCCACTGCCTGACCGGCTGCGCCATCGGCGAGGTGCTGGGCATGGTCATCGGCACCGCCGCCGGCCTGTCCAACCTGACCACCGTGGTGCTGTCCGTGGCGCTGGCCTTCGTGTTCGGCTACGCGCTGACCATGCGGGGCGTGCTGCGGGCCGGTGTCGACTTCCGCACCGCGCTGCGGGTGGCGCTGGCCGCCGACACGATCTCCATCGCGATGATGGAGATCCTGGACAACGGGGTGATGCTGATCGTGCCCGGCGCCATGGACGCGGGCCTGTCGAACTGGCTGTTCTGGACGGCGCTGGCCGGATCGCTACTGGTGGCCTTCGTGCTGACGACCCCGGTGAACAAGTGGCTCATCTCACGGGGCAAGGGCCATGCGGTGACGCACCAGTACCACCAGGGCCACTGAGCAGCCGCTGGGCCTTCACTCGCCGTGCCACGAGCGCCAGAGCTCGGCGTACGTGCCCCCCGCCGCGACGAGGTCGTGGTGCGTGCCGAGCTCGGTGAGGCGGCCGTCCTGCATGACCGCCACCCGGTCGGCGTCGTGGGCCGTCTGGAGGCGGTGGGCGATGGCGATGACGGTACGGCCGTCGAGCACGGCGGCCAGGGCCCGCTCGGTGTGGCGGGCGGTCCTCGGGTCCAGGAGCGCGGTGGCCTCGTCGAGGATGAGCGTGTGGGGGTCGGCCAGCACGACTCGCGCCAGGGCCAGCTGCTGGGCCTGCGCGCCGTCGGGCCGGTGGCCTCCGGGGCCGAGATCGGTGCCGAGGCCGTCCGGGAGGTCGTCGATCCAGTCGGCGCCGACGGTGGCCAGGGCCGCGCGCAGCTCGGCGTCGGTGGCGGAAGGGGCGGCGATGCGCAGGTTGTCGCGTACCGTGCCGAGGAACACGTGGTGTTCCTGGGTGACCAGGACCACGCGTTCGCGCAGGCGGCCGGGGTCGAGGGCGGCGACGGGCACGCCGCCCACGGTGACGGTGCCGCTGCGCGGGGCGTCCACGCCCGCAAGGAGCCTGCCCAGCGTGGTCTTGCCCGCGCCCGAGGGCCCGACGATCGCCAGGCGCTCGCCGGGGCGGACGGTCAGGTCCACCCCGCGCAGGACGTCGGGGCCGCCGTCGTAGGCGTAGTGCACGCCGGCGGCCACCAGCCGGTCGCCGTCGGGTACGGGGGCCGGCTCGGCGGCCGGCGCCGGCCGCGGTACCAGGGCCAGGCCCTCGACCCTGGCGAACGAGGCCCCGCTGCTCTGCATGCCCTCCAGGTGCAGGAGGATCGTGTCCAGCGGCTGGCCGAGCTGGCGCAGGTAGAGGGCGGCGGCGACGACCGTTCCGAGGGTCATGGAGCCGTCCGCCATGAAGCCGCCGACCAGCAGCACGCCGGCCACCGGGATGGCGTACGAGACGTCCACGACGGGGAAGAGGACGCTGCGCAGGAACAACGTCCGGATGCGGGTCCGGCGGCACTCGCCGATCGCCGCCTGGCAGGCCGTGATGCGGCGGTGTTCGAGGCGGAGCGCGGCGACGGTGCGGGCGCCGGCGGTGGTGGCCGCGAGCTGCTCGGCCAGCGCGGAGTTGGCCGCGCCCTCGGCCAGGTACGCCGGGACCGCGCGGCGCAGATACCAGCGGGCGGCGAACCAGATGCCCAGCAGGCCGAGCACCCCGCAGGCGCCCAGCAGCGGATCGAGCACGAAGACCGCGGCCAGGATGAACGCCGCCTGGACCGCGGCGATGAGGACGTCGGGACCGGCGTCGCGCAGCGTGGCGCCCAGCGCGGCCACGTCGGTGGTCCCCCGGGTGGTCAGGTCGCCCGTGCCGGCCCGCTCGACCACCGAGACGGGCAGGTCGAGGGCGCGTTCGGCGAACCGCTCGCGGACGCGGGCCAGCGTGCGCTCGCCGAAGCGGTGGCCGATGTAACCCGCGTAGCGGGACAGGACGAGCTGCACGAGGGCGGCGGCCAGGATGGCCAGGGCCAGCCGGTCCACGGTCGCGGCCCCGGCGCCCGACTTGACCGCGTCGATGATCCGGCCGAGCAGCCACGGCCCGGCCAGGCCCGCGGCGGCGGCCAGGGCGTTGAGGGCGATCATGGCGGCGAAGGCGCGACCGTCCAGGCGGATCAGGCGCGACGCCGCCCGCCGTACCCGGGACGGCTCCGCGACGGGCAGGGCCCCGGCCATCGCACGGGCGGGCTGGGGCTCGGTCATCGGGCGGCCCCCTCGGGTGAGGCGCAGGGCAGGGGGCCGGTCATCGCGCGACCCGCTCGGGTGAGGCGCAGGGCAGGGGGCCGGTCATCGCGCGACCCGCTCGGGTGAGGCGCAGGGCAGGGGGCCGGTCATCGCGCGACCCGCTCGGGTGGTGTGCTGGGTTCGTCGTCGCGTGAGACCAGCAGGCGGTAGCCGGGATGCTCGCGCAGCAGCTCGCGATGGTCGCCGGCCGCCGCGACCGAGCCGTCCACGAGGTAGTACACCATGTCCGCCCGGTCCAGCAGCAGAGGCGAGGTCGTGGCCACCACCGTGGCGCGGCCCCTTCGCGCGTCGCGCAGGCGGGCGGCGATGGTGGCCTCGGTGTGGGCGTCCACGGCGGAGGTGGGCTCGTCCGCCAGCAGGATCTCGGGGTCGGCCAGCAGGGCCCGGGCCAGGCGGACGCGCTGACGCTGCCCGCCGGACAGGTTGCCGCCCTGGGGGTCGATGGCGGAGTCCAGCCCGTCCGGCAGCCCGCGGACGACGTCCTCGGCCATGGCCGCGTGGACCGCCCGGCCCACGGCCTCGTCACCGGGCTCGTGGCTGCCCGCGACGACGTCGCGCAGCGTGCCGGCGAACAGGTCCGCCTCGTTGTCGGCCGGCAGGATCCGCTCGCGGAGACGTACCGGGTCGATGGTGTCGAGCCGGACCCCGCCCCAGGTCGCGGCGGACGCGGTGAACCCGCCCAACCGGTCGAGCACCGCCGCCGAGTCACCCGGGCGGGCGCTGACCAGCGCGGTCAGCCTCCCCGGCGCGATCTCGACGCCCGAGACCGGGTCGCGCAGCGGCGCGGGCGACGCGGGCGGATCCGCGTCACCGCCGGTGACGTCCGGCTTCAGGGTGAGGAAGTGGATGACCCTGCGGGCGGCCACGAGGCCGCGGCTGAGGCCGTACCCGGTCTCGATGAGGTTCGTGACCGGCACCACCAGCACGCCGGCGTACCCGTACACCGCGACCAGCTCGCCGGTGGTGATGTCGCCTTGCGCGGCCATCCGGGCCGCCAGCCACGTCACGGCGCCGAGGAACACCGTGGGCAGGCCGACCCCGAGGGCGTGGACCCAGCTGGTGACCGCGCCCACCTGGTAGCCCTTCTCCCGGAGCTCCTGGGAGCCGCGCCGGTAGCGCTCGGCGTACACGTCCTTGCCGCCGACGCCGTTCAGGACCCGCAGCCCTCCGGCGATGTCCCCGAACCGGGCGGCGAGCTCGCCCTGCCGCAGCCGGTATGCCGTCTCGGCGCCGCGCAGCCGTCCCAGCAGCGGCCCGACCAGCATGACCAGCAACGGCACGCCCAGCAGCACCACCGCGGCGAGCAGCGGCGAGACGGCCAGCAGCAGCACGGCCACGACGACATAGGCGAGCACCGCGCCGACGCCGGGGCCGGTGATGGTCAGCGCGTCGGCGATCAGGGCGGCGTCGCCGAACCCGATCGTCACCACCTCCCCGGCCGTGACCTTGCGCGGGAGCGCCGCGCCCAGCCGCGTCGCGTGCAGCACCACCACCTGTACGGTGCGGAACGCGGCGTCCATCCGGACCCTGGTCATCGTGCGATGGCGCATGATGGCCAGCCAGGCGTTCAGCGCCCCGACGCCGAGCACGGCGGCGGTCCAGCCGGCCAGCGCGGGCTTGTCCCCCGGCGCCAGGCCGTCGTCGATGGCGCGGGCCAGGAAGTACGGCGGCAGCGTCAGGCAGACCATCCAGGCGGAGCCCAGTAAGGCGCCGACGGCGATGCGGCCGGGCTGGCTCCTGACCAGCCACCACAGGTACCGTCCGGCGCTTCGGCAGTCGGGAGTCCCTGGATCCACGATCTTCACCCTATTTGACTGATCGCCGGAACGATGATGGGGTACGTGCCAGCGTCGCGGTGCACCCGGCAAGCAGATCGCCGAGGGCATGGAGGCGCCGAAACATGGGACGACCATGGACACCTCCGACGGCCGCCTTGCGGCGTTCGGCAATCAGTTGATCGACGTGCACCTCTGGCTCCGCGAGCAGCTCGCCGCGCTGCGTGAGGACGTCGAAACCTATCTCGCGGGCGGCGCGCTCCCCCGCGACCTGCGTACCCACTGCCTGACCTTCTGCTCCGCGCTGGAGCGGCACCACACCGGCGAGGACGGCGGCGCCTTCCCCGAGCTCGCCCGCAGCTTCCCCGAGCTGCGCCCGGTGCTGGAGGAGCTGCGCCGCGACCACCGGCTGGTGGACGACTCCCTGCGGCGGCTGCAGGCGCTCCTCGACGGCCTCGGGCAGGAGCACGACCCGGTCCGCGTGCGCGGCGAGCTGGACACCCTCGCCGCGCTGATGGAGACGCACTTCGTCTACGAGGAGAAACGGATCGTCGCGGCGCTCAACGCGCTGGACGCCCCGGCGTGGCGCCGGGCCCGGCCCGCGTTCCTGATGTCCGGCGACACCTGATCAGCGGCGGAGTTTGTAGCGGATGGGCAGGTGCTTGATGCCGCCGACGAACGTCGTGGCGGTCCATTCGGGCCGCCCGGCGAGCTCGACGCTCTCCAGTCGGGGCAGCAGCTCGGCGAACAGGGCCTTCAGCTCCATGCGGGCCAGCGCGGCGCCGAGACAGTAGTGCACGCCGAACCCGAAGGCCAGGTGGCGGTTGGGGTCGCGGCCGGCGTCGAAGGTGAACGGGTCGCTGAACACCTCCTCGTCGCGGTTGGCCGACGGGTACGACAGCAGGACCGACTCGCCCGCCTTGATGTCCACGCCGTTGAGGGTGGTGTCGGCCGAGGCCGTGCGCATGAACTCCTTGACCGGGGTGACCCAGCGGATCATCTCGTCGACCGCGAGCGGCAGCAGGCCGGGGTCCTCGCGCAGCCGGGCCAGCTGGCCGGGGTGTTCGATGAGGGCATGCAGGCCGCCGGCGACGGTGGAGCTGGTGGTGTCGTGGCCGGCGGAGGCGATGATGACGTAGTAGGAGGCCGTCTCCATGTCGTTGAGCGGCTTGCCGTCCACCTGGGCGTTGGCGATGGCGGAGGCCAGGTCCTCGGTGGGGTGGGCGCGGCGGGCGGCGGTGAGCTGCTGGAAGTAGGCGAAGAAGTCCAGGAGCACCGCGAACTGGTCCTCGGCGGTGTCTCCGCGCCTGGTCTCCGCGTCCGCGCCGCCGAACAGCTCCTGGGTGAGCTTGAGCATGCGGGGGAAGTCGGACTCGGGCAGCCCGAGCAGGGAGAGGATCACGTACAGCGGGTAGTGCACCGCGATCTGGGTGGCGAAGTCGCATTCGCCGCCGTAGTCGGCCATCCGGTCCACGTAACGGCGGGCGAGCTCCTGGATCCGGCTCTCCATGGCGCGCATGGCCTTGGGGCGGAACCAGTCGGCGCCGATGGCCCGGACCACCCGGTGGTCCGGGTCGTCCATGTGGACCAGCGTCTTCAGCTGGACGCCCTGCGCCGCCTGCGCCCTGGCGTGCTCCTCGAACGCCTTCTTGCCCAGGACCGGGCGTGGCGCGCTGAGCCAGAGGTCGTTGTCGCGTTCGACCCGCATGATGTCGGCGTGCCGGGTGACGGCGTAGAAGGGCGTGTACTCGGGCGCCTCCACGAGATGGACCGGGGCCTCCCGGCGCAGCAGGGTGAGCGCCTGGTGCAGCCGCGGCTCGTCGGCGTAGGCGAGGGGGTCGGCCAGCATGAGCCCCGCCTGCTCGATGGTCATGTTCATCAAATCTCCTTGAGCGTGAAAACTCGTCTACAACAAGGCCCTGCACGAGCGCACCCGCGCCTATGCCATCGAAGGGCGTCGAGTCTCCTACGTGGAGTCGTCGGCGGCCCTCACCGCATGGAAGCGCAGCGGCGATTACGACTTCCTGGCGCAGGTCTCCTCCGTCCCGTTGCAGCAGGCGCTTCGCCACCTCCAGGCCGCGTTCGCGAACTTCTTCGCCAAACGGGCCAAATACCCGACGTTCAAATCGCGCAAGAAGTCGCGGGCTTCGGCCGAGTCCACCCGCTCGGCCTTCCGCTGGCGCGAGGGCCGGCTGTGGCTGGCCAAGATGGACGCGCCGCTCGACATTCGCTGGTCGCGTCCGCTGCCGGAGGGCGCCGAACCGTCCACGGTCACCGTTTCCCGGGACGCGGCGGGCCGTTGGTTCGTCTCCCTCCTCGTGGAAGAGACGATCACCCCCCTCACTCCGGTGGAGCAGACGGTCGCGGTGGATGCGGGCATCACCGCCCTGGCCACGCTGTCCACCGGAGAGAAAATCCTCAATCCCCGCCACGAACGCCGTGACCGGCGCAAGCTGGCCACGGCTCAGCGGGCGCTGGCCCGCAAGGCCAAAGGGAGCGCCAACCGGACCAAGGCCCGGCTCAAGGTCGCCCGCCTCCACGCCAGGGTCGCCGACCGTCGCCGGGATTTCCTGCACAAGCTCACCACTCGACTCGTCCGCGAAAACCAAACGGTCGCGATCGAGGACCTCACCGTCCGCAACCTGGTCAAGAACGGCAAGCTCGCCCGCGCCATCTCCGACGCCTCGTGGCGGGAGCTGCGGGCCATGCTGGAATACAAGGCCGCCTGGTACGGCCGGGCCGTGGTCGTCGTGGACCGCTGGTTCCCCTCCTCCCGACTGTGCTCGGCGTGCGGGAGCGCGCAAGAACAGATGCCGCTGAACATCCGGAAATGGACCTGCGCATGTGGCGCGATCCACGACCGGGACGTCAACGCGGCCCGCAACCTCTTGGCCGCCGGGCTGGCAGGCAGTCAAGGATGACTCCCTACCAGGACCACCAGCGGGCCGCGACCGGCTCGCCGCCGGAGCCGGTGGCCCCGGCCGACCCGTCCGCGCGCACCCCGCTGAGGTTGCGCGCCATGAACTCGTCGCAGTACGAGGCCGCGCCGGCCACGCACCGCCCGCACCAGCCGCAGGAGTCGTAGCTCATCACGACGTGATCGCCGGGCGCCACGCGGGTCACCCCGGGGCCGACCGCCTCGACGACCCCCGAGCCCTCGTGCCCGAAGACCATCGGCATCGGCAGCTCCGCCCGCCCCCGGAACAGCACGTCGGTGTGGCACATGCCCGCGCCCGCCACGCGGACCAGCGCCTCGCCGGGACCGGGCGCGGCGAGCGAGACGTGCTCGACGGTGAACGGCTTGCCCGGGTCGCGCAGGATCGCGGCTTGAGCTCGCATCTCACTCCCCGGGCTTTTTGGATGGGGCCGTCCAATTCAATGGCGACGCTATGGCCGCTCCCTGGGCGTGTCAAGCATGCGGCTCGGTCATCGACACGTCAGCGTGAACCGCTGTACGGTATTTTTGGACCACATAGCGGTACGGACAGGGGTTCGATGACCGACAACTCACCACCGCGGCTGCTCGACGGCGTACGCGTGCTCGACATGACGAACGTCCTGTCCGGCCCGTACGCCGGCTACCAGCTCGCCCTCATGGGCGCCGACGTGATCAAGCTGGAGATCCCCGGCACCGGAGACCTGGCCCGCCAGCTCGGCGCCGACCCCCGCCTCAGCGGCGAGAACCTGGGCGTCTCCTTCCTGGCGCAGAACGCGGGCAAGCGCTCGGTCACCGTCAACCTCAAGCACGCCTCCGGCCGCGAGGTCTTCACCAGGCTGCTGGCCGAGGCCGACGTGCTGCTGGAGAACTTCCGCCCCGGCGTGCTGGACAAGCTCGGTTTCGGCTGGGAGCGGCTGCGCGAGCTCAACCCCGGCCTGGTCTACTGCGCGCTGTCCGGTTTCGGCGCCACCGGGCCCATGCGCGAGCGCCCCGCCTACGACCAGGTGATCCAGGGTCTGGCGGGCATCATGAGCGTCACCGGCACCCCGGACACCGCGCCCGTACGGGTGGGCTACCCGGTGTGCGACAGCGCGGGAGGCATCACCGCCGCCTTCGCCGTGGCCGCCGCCCTGCACCGCAAGCTGCGCACCGGGCAGGGCGCCTACCTGGACGTGTCCATGCTGGACGCCGCGCTCACGGGGATGGGCTGGGTGGTCTCCGACTACCTCGTCGCCGGGCGGGAGCCGGTGGCCATGGCCAACGAGAACCGTACGTCGGCGCCGTCGGGCACGTTCGAGACCGCCTGCGGCCAGCTCAACATCGCCGCCAACAAGCAGGAGCAGTTCGAGACCCTCTGCCGGGTGCTGGGCCGGCCGGAGCTCATGAGCGACCCCCGCTTCCGCACCAGGGACGACCGCAAGGCCCACCGCGACGCCCTGCGCGAGGAGCTGGAGAAGACGTTGAAGACCAGGTCGGCGGCCGAGTGGGACGAGATTTTGCTGCCGACCGGCGTGCCGGCGGCGCCGGTGGTCTCCGTCCCTCAGGCGCTGCGCTCGCCGCAGGTCGAGCACCGGGGGCTGCTGCACCGGCTGCCCTCCCCGGCCACCGGCGGCGGGGAGCTCGTGCTCCTGGGCGGGGCCGCCCACGTGGACGGCCGTCCCCTGGCCCCCGCCGGCCCGCCCCCGAGGCTCGGCGAGCACACCGACGCGGTGCTGCGCACCCTCGGCTACTCCGACGCCGACATCGCCCGCCTGCACGAGGAAGGAGCAGTATGAGCACGACGACAGAGCAGGTGACCGGATGGTGGGCCACCGCCATATCCGACATCTCCCCCGGCGTCATCCGGCTGCACGGCTATCCCGTCGAGCAGCTCATCGGCCGGCTGTCGTTCGCCGACACGATCTGGCTGATGCTGCGCGGCGAGGTGCCGTCGCCCGGTCAGTCCGCGCTGTTCGAGGCCGCGCTGGTGGCCGGGGTCGACCACGGACCGCAGGCGCCCTCGATCGCCGCCGCCCGCATGGCCGCCACCTGCGGCGTCGGCCTCAACACCGCCGTGGCCACGGGCGTCGGCCTGCTCGGCGACGTGCACGGCGGCGCGGGCCAGGAGTGCATGGCCGTGCTCGCCGACATCCACGAGCGAACGACCGCCGCCACCGATCCGACGGGAGCCGACCCGACGGGAGCCGACCCGACGGAGGCGGTTTCGGAGGCGGTTTCGGGGGTGCTGGCCGGGTATCGGGGCGGCAAGCGGTACGTCCCCGGGTTCGGCCACCGCTTCCACCCGCGCGATCCGCGCCGCGACCCGCTCGTGCGGGCGGTCGAGGACGCGGTGCGCGAGGGCGTCGTCGAGGGCGCGTACCTGCGGATCGGGCTGGAGATCGAGCGGCAGCTGGCGCCGGTGCCGATGAACGTCGACGGCGCCACCGCCATCGTCTACAGCGAGCTCGGTTTCGCGCCCGAGCTGGGCCGGGGCCTGTTCGTCGTGTCACGCGCGGTCGGCGTCCTGGCGCACGCGTGGGAGGAGCACGGGGAGGGCCGCCGCATCAAAGGCCCCATCCCGCCCCCGCTACTGCCCGCCTACCGGGGCCCCGAGCCACGCGACCTCCCCGCTCACCGGGACCACGGCGCGGCATGACGCCCAGCGGAAACACGCACCGCGGGACCCGACGGAAGCACGGCGCCGCATGACCCTCAGCGGAGACACGGCGCCGTGGGACCCGGCCGCCGGGCTGCTGAACGCCACGAGCTGGACCACGGCGGAGTCCGGCGGCTGGGCCTGCCGGGCGCTCCTCGTGACCTTCAAGGGGCGTAAGCGCTTCACGTCCAGCTGCCGACCCCGACCCTGGCACCGAGGGCTGAAGCGGTGCTGAAACGCTCGCCGGGCGGCGCATGATCGCCGCCGGTCCCGTACGGGTAGCATGCCGACATGCCGCCGACCCGCGAACACGCCGAGCTGAAGCTGCAGCCGTTGCCGCACGCGGGCCGGTCGCTGGCCGAGCAGGTGATCTCCGAGGTGCGCCGGGCGGTGCACACGGGCGCGATGGTCCCCGGCCGGCTCTACTCCGTCTACCAGGTGGCCGAGCAGCTCAACGTCTCCAGGAGCCCGGTCCGCGAGGCGATGCTGCGCCTGGCCGAGGCGGGGCTGGTGCAGGTCGAGCGCAACCGCGGGTTCCGCGTCGTGCTGCCGCATCCCCGGGAGATCGTCGAGATCTTCGGGGTGCGGCTGGCTCTGGAGCTGCCCGCCGCGCGGCGGGCCTCCAGGGGCGACACCGCCGGGCTCGGCGCGGCGCTGCGGGCCACCATGGAGGAGATGGCGGCGGCGGTCGAGGCGGCCGACGAGGCGCTGTTCTTCCAGCTCGACCAGGCGCTGCACGACCACATCCTGGTCGCGGCGGGCAACGGCAGGGCCCGTGCGATCGTGGGCGGGCTGCGCGACACCATGCGTATCCTCGGCACGTCCACGGACGACCGTTCCCGCACGCTGCGGCAGGTGCACGAGGAGCACGAGCCGATCGTGGCGGCGGTCGCGGCGGCGGACGCCGAGGGCGCGGCGCGCGCGATGCGGGCCCACCTGACCAACACCGGCCTCATCCTGGCCCGGCAGGCGGCCAGGGCCCAGGGCGAGCCCGTCGACGTGGACGAGTTGTGGGCGTCCATCGTCGAGGAGCCGCAACCCGAGCCGGGCTAGCGGGCCGCAGGCGGATTAGCGGGGCGCGACCGGGCTAGCGGGCCGCAGGCAGGGTGGCGGGCCGCAGCCGGGTTAGTGGGCCGTGGGGAGGGCGATCTCCTGGGTTAGGCCGAGCTGGTCGCGGACGCGGGCCAGCGACGCCGCCCGGATCGACGCGTACAGCTCGTAGGGGTCGTGCAGCGCACGCTCGAGCACCCCGGCCAGCGCCTCGGGGCCGAAGTCCGCGCCCGCCGCCGTCGCGTCCTTGGCGCCGTCGGAGGTCAGGTTGGACTGGAAGATGCCGGCGGCCGAGCGCGGCAGGAAGTCCTCGTACACGATGGGCCTGGCCCCGACCCACCCGTCGGCCAGGAGGGTCGCGAGGTCGGCGGGCGCGGCGCCGCCCGGGCGGGCGTCGAGGGCGTGGAAGGTGAAGTACGCCAGGTCGCCCGCGGCCAGCTCGGCCTCGCTGCCCGGCACCCGGTCCGCCCACAGCTTGGCGCCGGCGGCGTTGCGCTCCTCCGCGGTGACCCGCTGCCCGGCGAGCACCGCGTCCAACTCGGCCGACAGCTCGTCGTAGAGCGCGCGTCCCCCGGGCGTCACGGCGATGCCGCGCGCCTCGACCTCCCCGAACCGCACCCGCAGGTCGTCCTGGACGACCCGGCCGTCGTCCTCCCGGAACAGCCGCGGCTCGGCCAGCGCGCGGAAGGAGGTCTGGCGCAGCAGGAGGTCGGGGCCGTCCCAGCGGGGCGGACCCTGGATGGCGTCGATCATGGTGATGCCGCGCTCGCTCATGCGGGCGTAGAGGGCGTCGATGTCGAGCACGCGCGGGGTCAGGTGGTTGACGTGCGTGGAGGCCACGCCGCCGATGTCGGCGGCCACGGCTGACACGCTTTCGAGCTCGGCGTACCAGCTGCGGGAGACCGGCTCCGCGGACAGCTCGAACGCCCGCGTGGCGAGCGTCAGGAACTCCTCGGCCGCCTCGCCGTCCAGGCCGCCCTCGGCCTCGGCGCGGTCCGCCAGGTCGAGCAGGCGCGGCGGGAACAGCCGGCGCGCTCCCAGGAACTCGCCGAGCCGGCGCTCCAGGTCCGCGCTGAAGAACCGCCGGTCGCCCGTCACCAGCATGGAGGTGAAGACGCGGAAGGGGTTGGCGGCCAGCTCGGCCTCGTCCACGGGGCGGAAGGCCGTGGAGACGACGGGCACGGAGCTGCTGGCCGCCTCGCGCAGGTCGTAGTAGCCGACGGGGTACATGCCCATCGCGCCGAAGATCCGCGCGACCTGCGCCAGCTCCGCCGGGGTGCCGACGCGGATCGCGCCGTGCCGTTCGGCGGTGACGCGGCCGATCGAGCCGAGGCGTTCGGCGCCGGCGCCCATCCGGGCCAGCACTTCGCGGTTCACCTCCTGCGCGACGTCGACGAGCGTGTTGTACGCGGGCACCTCGGTGCCGTACATCGCTGACAGGCGCCGGGCGAAAGCCGCCCGGAGTGCGGTCGCGTCGACCATCGTGCCTTCTCCTCCTCGCCGCCGGAAGCGAGTAGCATGCTACATGAGTCGCATGTAGCATGCTACTCATGGACCGTGCAGCCGCTCTCGCGGCCGACCTCCGCCGTCGCGGGATCACCGACGTGCTGGACGACTCCACCTCGCGGGCGCTCCACTCCTCCGACGCCTCCCTCTACCGGGTGCCGCCGCTGCTGGTGGCCCGGCCCAGGTCCGCCGACGACGTGGCCGCGGCGATCGAGTTGTGCGCGCGCCACGAGATCCCCCTCACCGCGCGCGGCGGCGGCACGTCGGTCGCCGGGAACGCGGTCGGCCCCGGCCTGGTGCTGGACTTCAGCCGCCACATGAACCAGGTGCTGCACGTCGACGCCGAGACCCGCACGGCGGTGGTGCAGCCCGGCGTGGTCCAGGCGGCCCTGCAGCGGGCGGCGGCCCCGTACGGGCTCAGGTTCGGCCCAGACCCGTCCACCCACACCCGCTGCACGATCGGCGGCATGATCGGCAACAACGCCTGCGGCTCCAGGACGCTCGGCTACGGCCGCACGTCCGACAACGTCGCCGGGCTCAAGGCAGTGGCCGGCGACGGGACCGCGCTGGACCTGCCCGCCCAGGGCATTACGGCCGCGCTGCGGGACCTCGCGATGGGAAACCTGGCCACGATCAGGACCGAGTTCGGCCGGTTCGGGCGGCAGATGTCCGGATACGCGCTGGAGCACCTGCTGCCGGAGCGGGGGTTCGACGTGGCCCGCCTGCTGGTGGGCAGCGAGGGCACGCTGGCGGTGCTCACGGAGGCGACGGTGCGGCTGGTGGCCGACCCGGCGCACCGCGCCCTGGTCGTGCTCGGCTACGCCGACATCGCCGCCGCCGGGGACGCCGCGCCGGCGATGCTGGCGCACCGGCCGACGGCCTGCGAGGGCATCGACGCGCGCATCGTCGACGTGGTGCGCCTGCGGCGGGGCCCCGGCGCGGTGCCGCCGCTGCCGCGCGGCGCCGCCTGGCTGTTCGTCGAGGTCGCGGGCGACGACGAGGCCGAGGTGCTGGAGCGGGCCGTGCGGGTGGCGGCAGGCGGGGAGGACGCCCTGGTCGTCACCGACCCGGCCAGGGCCGCGGCGCTCTGGCGCATCCGCGAGGACGGCGCGGGCCTGTCGGGCCGCAGCCCGGCCGGGCGACCGGCGCACGCGGGCTGGGAGGACGCCGCCGTGCCGCCCGAGATGCTGGGCCGCTACCTGCGCGACTTCGATGCGCTGCTGGCCGGGCACGGCCTGACCGGCCTGCCGTACGGGCACTTCGGCGACGGCTGCCTGCACATCCGGCTCGACGTGCCGCTGGACCGGCCGGGCGGGCGCAAGGAGTTCAGGGACTTCCTGGTGGCCGCGGCCACGCTGGTCGCCGGCTACGGCGGCTCGCTGTCCGGCGAGCACGGCGACGGCCGCGCCAGGAGCGAGCTGCTGCCGCTCATGTACTCGCAGGCGGCGATCGACCTGTTCGCCGGGGTCAAGGCGATCTTCGACCCGGGCGACGTGCTCAACCCCGGCGTGCTCGTACGGCCCCGCCCCCTCGACGCTGACCTGCGCATTCCGGCCGCCCGCCCGGTGCGCGAGGGCCTGGCCCTGGCCTACCGCCACGACGGCGGCGACTTCGGCCAGGCCGTGCACCGCTGCACGGGCGTGGGCAAGTGCCGGGCCGACAACACCGCGGCCGGCGGGGTGATGTGCCCCTCCTACCTGGCCACCAGGGAGGAGAAGGACTCCACCCGGGGCCGCGCCCGGGTGCTCCAGGAGATGATCAACGGCTCCGGCGTCACCGGCTTCTGGCGCTCCCCCGAGGTCCACGAGGCCCTCGACCTCTGCCTGTCCTGCAAGGGCTGCGCCTCGGACTGCCCGACGGGGATCGACATGGCCGCGTACAAGTCCGAGGTGCTCCACCAGACCTACAAGGGGCGCGTCCGCCCGCTCGCGCACTACTCCCTGGGGCGGCTGCCGCGCTGGGCGCGGCTGGCGAGCAGGGTGCCGCGGGCGGCGAACGCGCTCATGCGGGTGCCGGGGCTGCCGGCGCTGGCCGGGGTGGACCGGCGGCGCGGGCTCCCGGAGTTCGCGCGGGAGACGTTCCGGGCCTGGTTCGAGCGGCGGCGGCCCGTGGAGGGCAGGCCGGTGATGCTGTTCGTCGACACCTTCACCGACCATTTCGCGCCGGAGATCGGCCGGGCGACCGTGAAGGTGCTGGAGGCCGCCGGCTACCGGCCGCGGATCAGCGAGCGCCGCCAGTGCTGCGCGCTCACGTGGATCTCCACCGGCCAGCTGGACGCGGCCCGGGCCATCCTGGGCCGCACGGTCGCCGAGCTGGCCCAGGCTGCCGGGGAGGGCGTGCCGATCGTGGGGATGGAGCCGTCGTGCACGGCCGTGCTGCGTTCGGACGCGCTGGAGCTGCTGGACGAGGCGGTGGCCGGGCCGGTGGCCAGGATGACCCGCACGCTGGCCGAGCTGCTGTCCGGCACGCCCGGCTGGCGGCCGCCCGCGCTCGACGGGGTGACGGTGGTGGCCCAGCCGCACTGCCACCATCACGCCGTCATGGGATGGGAGCAGGACCTGCGGCTGCTGCGGGAGGCGGGCGCGCAGGTGAGCCGGCTGGGCGGGTGCTGCGGGCTGGCGGGCAACTTCGGCGTCGAGAAGGGGCACTACGACGTGTCCGTGGCGGTGGCCGAGCACCAGCTGCTCCCGGCGATCCGGGAGGCCGGGCCGGGTACGGCCGTGCTCGCCGACGGGTTCTCCTGCCGCACCCAGATCGCCGATCTGTCGGCCCGCAAGGGCACGCACCTGGCCCAGCTCCTCGCCGACCGGCTGCCGTAAGGTCTGCTTATGCTCAACCCGCTCCACCTGCGGACGCTGACGGCCGTGCTGAACGCGGGCTCGTTCGCCGCCGCGGCCAGGCGGCTCGGCTACACGGGGTCCGCGGTCTCGCAGCAGATCTCGGCGCTGGAGCGGGCGGTCAGGATGCCGCTGTTCGAGCGCGGCGCCCAGACGATCACGCCCACGCCGGCCGCCCGCTATCTGGTGCTGCGGGCGTACGAGGTGCTGGCCGCGCTGGACGCGCTGGAGGAGGACGTCCGCGGCATGTCCGAGGGCACGATCGGCCGGCTCAGGCTGGGCAGCTTCCCCACCGCGAGCCAGCGACTGCTGCCGATCGCCCTGGCCGCCTACGCGCAGACGCACCCGGCGGTCGAGACCCTGCTGGACGAGGGCGAGCCCGACGAGCTGATCCCGCTGGTCCGGGCGGGCGAGCTCGACCTGGCCCTGGTCTACCGCTACGACCTGGTGCCCCGGGCCTGGCCGCGTGACATGCGGGAGATCCCGCTGCTGGCGGAGGAGCTGCTGCTCCTGCTGCCCGGAGGGCACTCGCTGGCCGCCGCCGCCACGGTCGCGCTCGACGACCTCAAGCATGAGACGTGGGTGTCCACCCGGGAGGGCACCTCCGGGGCCTCCTGCCTGCGCCGGCTGTGCGCGCGGGCGGGCTACGAACCGCAGGTCGACTACCGCAGCAACGACTACGGCGTCATCCACGGGTTCGTACGCTCCGGCCTGGGGGTCGCGCTCGTCCCGGCGCTGGCGCACCTGCCCGGCGAGGGCGTGGTCGCGACCAGGCTCGACGGCGTCGAGGCCCGCCGGCGCATCGCCGCCGTGCACCGGACGGCCGGCACGAACCCGGCGGTGACCGGCGCCGTCTGGTGCCTGCGGCTGGCCGCGGCCCGGCTAGAGGACGGCCTCCCCGAGAGCGTAAGAACTTCTTATGCCTCACCCACAGATGCCGATGCTTGACCGCTTCCTCCGGCTCTGTCCGATCCCCGATCCTGAATGCGGTACGTGAGGAAGGAAGCCGATCAATGGGACGTGTCCTGCCCGAGCGGGCGTCGGTGGTCATCATCGGAGGCGGCGCCATGGGCGTCAGCTCGGCGTACGCGCTGGCCGCGGCCGGCGTGAGCGACGTGGTCCTCATCGACAAGGGGCCGCTGGGCTCCGGCTCGACCTCCAAGGCGGCCGGCGGCGTGCGCGCGCAGTTCTCCGACCGGGTCAACATCGAGCTCGCCGTACGCAGCCTGCAGACGTTCGAGACCTTCGCCGAGCGCTTCGGGCAGGAGATCGACCTGCACAAGCCGGGCTACCTGTTCCTGCTCGACTCCCCCGAGTCGGTCGCGGAGTTCGAGAAGAACGTGGCGATCCAGAACGACCTCGGCGTCCCCAGCCGGATGATCTCGGTCGGGGAGGCCAAGGGGCTGTCGCCGCTGATCGACACCGAGGGGCTGCTGGCAGCCGCCTACTCCCCCACCGACGGCCACTGCACGCCCGAGTCCGTGGTGCTCGGCTACGCGGGTGCGGCCCGGCGGCTGGGCGCGCGGCTGCTGCCGAACTGCGCCGCGACCGGCATCGAGGTGGTGGACGGCCGGATCGTCGCCGTCCGCACCGAGGGCGGCCGCATCGAGACCGACACGGTGATCTGCGCGGCGGGCGCCTGGTCGCGGCCGGTCGGCGAGTGGGCCGGCGTCGACCTGCCGGTGACCCCGCTGCGCCGGCAGATCCTGGTCACCGAGCCGGTCGCGGACCTGCCGCCGATGGCGTTCACCATCGACTTCGGCACCACGTTCTACTTCCATCGCGAGGGCCCCGGGCTGCTCCTCGGCATGTCCGACCCCGACGAGACGCCGGGGTTCAAGCTCGACCGCTCCGACGCCTGGCTGCCCAGGCTCGGCGAGGCCATGGCCCGCCGCGCCCCGGCGCTGATGGAGACCGGCATCGCCACCGGCTGGGCCGGGCTGTACGAGGTGACGCCGGATCACAACGCGCTCATCGGGACCGCCCGCGGCGTCGACCGGTTCATCTACGCCACCGGCTTCTCCGGCCACGGCTTCCTGATGAGCCCGGCCGTCGGCGAGGTGGTCCGCGACCTCTATCTGGGCCGGACGCCGTTCGTGGACGTCACCGGCTTCGACGCGGGCCGCTTCGCCCTGTCCGGGGCCAGGCCCGAGATCAACATCGTCTGACAAGGAGATCCTGAATGGTGACCACGCTGCCCGGCGCCGACGAACTGGCCGCGATCGCGCGAGAGACCGCCAAGCGCTGCGGTGTGGACGTGGACGCGCTCGGCGGCGCCGTCACGACGACCTCACCGATCAACGGCGGGTCGCTGTCGGCCGTGGACTGGGCGGACCCCGGCGCCGTCGACACCGCCGTGGAGCGGGCCAGGCAGGCGTTCCTGGCCTGGCGGACCGTGCCCGCGCCGGCCCGGGGCGCGCTGGTCAAGCGGTTCGGCGAGCTGCTGTCGGCGCACAAGGCGGACCTCGGCGCGCTGATCAGCCTGGAGGTCGGGAAGATCACCTCCGAGGCGCTCGGCGAGGTCCAGGAGATGATCGACATCTGCGACTACGCGGTGGGCCTGTCCCGCCAGCTGTACGGGCGCACGATCAGCTCCGAGCGGCCCGGCCACCGGCTCATGGAGACCTGGCACCCCCTGGGCGTCGTCGGCGTGATCAGCGCGTTCAACTTCCCGGCGGCCGTCTGGTCGTGGAACACGGCCATCGCCCTGGTCTGCGGCGACCCGGTCGTCTGGAAGCCGTCGGAGCTGGCGCCGCTGACCGCGCTGGCCTGCGCGGCCCTGCTCGACCGGGCCGCCGCCGAGCACGGCGCGCCCGCGTACCTGAGCCAGGTCCTCATCGGCGGTCCCGAGGTCGGCGAGGCGCTCGTGGACCACCCGGGGGTCGCCCTGGTCAGCGCCACCGGCTCGACTCGCATGGGCCGGGCCGTGGGGCCGCGCGTGGCCGCCAGGTTCGGGCGGTCGCTGCTGGAGCTCGGCGGCAACAACGCGGCCGTGGTGTGCCCGTCCGCGGACCTGGCCCTGGCCACGCGCGGCATCGTGTTCTCGGCCGCCGGGACGGCGGGCCAGCGGTGCACGACCATGCGCCGCGTCATCGCCCACACCGACATCGCCGACGCGCTGGTCGAGCGGCTCACCGACGCGTACGCGCGGCTGCCGATCGGCGACCCGATGGCGCCGGGCACCCTGGTCGGGCCGCTCATCAACGGCCGCGCGCACGCCGCCATGCGCGCCGCGCTGGAGGCCGCCGTGGAGCAGGGCGGGACGCTGGTGGCCGGCGGCGGGCGCCGGCTCGCCGACCAGGCGCCGGACGCCTTCTACGCCGAGCCCGCGCTGGTGCGGATCGGGGAGCAGACGCCGATCGTGACCCAGGAGACGTTCGCGCCGATCCTCTACGTCATGCCGTACGACACCCTGGAGGAGGCCATCGCGCTCAACAACGCGGTCCCCCAGGGCCTGTCGTCCAGCATCTTCACCCGCGACCAGGCCGAGGCGGAGCTGTTCGTCTCGGCGGAGGGCTCCGACTGCGGGATCGTCAACGTGAACATCGGCACCTCCGGGGCTGAGATCGGGGGCGCGTTCGGCGGCGAGAAGGAGACCGGCGGCGGGCGCGAGTCCGGCTCGGACGCCTGGCGCGGCTACATGCGCCGGGCGACGAACACGATCAACTACTCCGGGAAGCTGCCGCTGGCCCAGGGGGTCGAGTTCACCGTCTGACCCGCGCCGCCGCGTCCCCCGAGCACATATACGAAACTGCTGTTGCGTAAATGAGCGGGCCCGGTGTACCTTGAATTTCGCTACCCCAGTAGCGAAATGGAGGGATTCACATGAGTCCACGGGGGCGACCGCGTGACACCGAGGTCGACGAGCGCGTGCTGCAGGCGGCCACCGAGCTGCTGCTGCGGCGCGGGTACGGCGGCCTGTCCACCGACGAGGTGGCCGAGCAGGCAGGCATCGCCAAGACCACGCTGTACCGCCGCTGGCCCACCAAGGACCATCTCGCCCTGGCCGTCGTGGCCAGGTTGCAGGACCACGACGAGATCACCGACACCGGCGACATCCGGCGCGACCTCACCGACTACATGGAGAAGGTCGCCGCCGGGCTCAACCGGATGCGGGTCGCGGGCCTGCCGCCCGGCCGGGAGAGCCGCTCGGCGGGGACGGTGGCCGAGCTGGTCGCCGCCGCCGCCCGCCACGACGACGTCGGCGAGCTGGAGCGGGACGTCTACGCCCGCCGCAACGCGCTGGCCTGCCGGCTCATCGAACGCGCCCGCGACGAGGGCCGGCTCCGCCCCGACGTCGACCCCATGACGCTGCTGGAGCAGCTCGCCGGGGCCCTGTACTACCGCGTCCTGATCACCGGTGACCCGGTGGATCGCGCCTACGCCGAACGCCTGGTCGCCGCCGCCCTCGACGGCGCCCGCTGACTCCCCAGGAAGGACTTTTCACCATGTCGCTCATCACGCCCGAGACCGCAGTCGTACGCGCGGCCGACGCCGAGATCATCGGCGGCGGCGACGCCCCCGCCACGGGCCGGCTCCTGCTCGACTCCAGCTCCACCGGAGGCGCCCTGAGCAGCCTCCGCATGACCCTCACCCCGGGCGCCGACGGCGCGGTGCCCCACCTGCACACCTCCTCCAGCGAGCTGTTCTACGTGCTCGGCGGCGCCGCCCAGGTGCTGGCGGGCGACGAGGTGCTCACCCTGGAGGAGGGCGACATGGCCGTGGTGCCGCCGAACGTCGCCCACGCCTTCGCCGCCGCCCCCGGCTCCGAGGCGGACCTGCTGATCGTCATCACGCCGGGCGTGGAGCGCTTCGAGTATTTCCGCCTGCTGGCCCGCCTGCGCACCGGCCAGGCCACCCTCGAGGAGCTGCTGAACTCGCAGGAGCTGTACGACAACCACTTCCTCGACAGCCCGCAGTGGAAGGAGGCCCGCTCGCTCGGGCAAAGCTGACGATCATGACTCCACAGGCGGCTTGGGCGGCTTCCGGTCCCACCCCTGGCTGCCCTTGCGGCCCAGCGACCACATCTGCATCCCGCGTTCGATCTCCAGCGCCGAGGGCCAGGACACCGCGGGCGGGCCGAGTTCGAGGGTGGCGCTCTGCTTGATCCGCCGGGCCAGCTGAGGGTCGGCGGCGGCTCCGGCCACGAGCCGGGTGGCGGTGTCCAGCATGGCGTGCGGCTCGGCCACGTCCCAGGCCAGCCCGCGGCGTACGGCCTCGGCGCCGGACAGCGCCGCGCCCAGGGCTCCGAGCGCGATGGCGTGCTGATATCCGGCCGCGCGGCCGAGCAGGGACAGGTGACCGCCGCCCGGATGGATGCCGCGCGCCACGAACCCGCTGTCGAGCACCGCGTCATGGCTGACCAGCATGAGGTCGGTGGCCAGGGCGAGGTTGAGCCCGGCGCCGACCGCGCCGCCGGTCACGAGGGACACGCTGGGCACCGGGAGCCGCCCGACCTGGACGAACGCCGCGTACACGGCGGAGGTCCGCGCGATCGACTCGGGCGCGGCGGGATCGGCGGAGGAGGCGGCCAGGTCGCGGGTGTCGGCGCCGCTGCAGAAGTAGCCGCCCGCGCCGTCGACGAGGACGGCGCCGATGGTGTCGTCGCCGTGGACGAGGGCGCAGAAATCCTCGATGAGGGCGGCCATCTCCAGCGTGATGGCGTTCTTGCGCCGGGGGTTGTTGAGGGTCAGCCTGGCGATCCCGTCGCCGACGGCGGTGATGGCGGGCGGTTCGGCGGTCATGGTGCTGCTCCTGTCGTCAAAGGGGCCTCGACCCCGGCTCGCCGGTGACGAGCTCCCACACGTCGCCCGATCCTCTCGCCAGGTCGGCGCATCTGCGCTGCCAGTGGAGCTCGTTGCCGTGTTCCTCGCGCCACGCCCACAGCCTCCTGGTGCAGGCGCCGAGCCGGTGCTCCGTCGTGAACCCGATCGCGCCGTGCAGCTGGTGGCCCGCGGCGGCCACCGGGATCACCGCGTCGTCGAAGACCACCTCGTTGAAGTGATGCGCCCCGTCGATGGTGATGATCGGCCGGATCGAGACCGCCGGATGGGGCAGGTCCACGATGAACTGGGAGAGCCCGGCGTGCCGGTCGCCGGCGTCGTCGGTGCGCCAGGACGACCACCGCTGAGCGGCCACCGGCGCCCCGGCGGCCAGAAGCTCCTCGGTCACCACATAACGATCCAGCGCGGTCCGCCCGTGCCCGCCGTACGCGGCGGGGATCGTCATCCCCACCCACGCGCGCCCGGCCAGACGGCCGCTGAAGGCCGGATCGACGCCCGACATCCAGGCGTCGGCCTCGGGGGCGAAGCCGCCGGCCGCGATCTCGTCCTCGAGGAACCTCCTGACCCGCAACCGGAGCTCCCGCAACCCGTCCGGCAGCCCGGCTACCGCGCCGAGCGCCAGGGCCTGAGCATTCACGAGGGGATCTTATATACGCGATGTCCCCCACTCCGGGAAATGCGCGGCCAAACCGGCCATTCCTCGGAAAACGAGTAGATCTTTTGCTCATATGTGCCATTCACCGACCACTGACACCTAAACTTCGGGAATGCGTTATGTCCCTTTTGTCCTGGTTGTCGCCGCGACGCTGGCGTACACCGCGACTCCCGCTGCGGCCATCACCAACGGCTCCGCCGACGGTGACACCCACCCGGAAGTAGGGGCTCTCATCTCCGATGAGCAGAATCCCGACGGCACGTGGGCGTACTGCACCGGAACGCTCATCTCGCCTACTGTCTTCCTCACCGCCGCCCACTGCGGTGAGCCGAAGCAGAAGACGGCCACCGTCTCCTTCGCCGACCACTACAAGCGCGGGGCCCAGGTCTACAGCGGCCGTTACATCCCGGACCCCCGCTTCTCGAAGAAGTCCGACCTGCACGACATGGCCGTCGTCATCTTCAGCAAGCCCGTCCTGAACATCAGGCCCGCCCAGCTGCCGGCCGCTGGCCTGCTCGACCTCCTCAAGGCCGAGAACAAGCTGGAGTCCGCACGCTTCACCCCCGTCGGGTACGGCTCGCTCCAGCCCACCAAGAAGAAGCCGCGCGGCCAGCGTTTCCACTACACCGACACGCGCCACCAGGCGACCATCTCCTACAAGAGCATGACTCCGAGATGGCTCAACCTCTCGCTGTCCACCAAGGGCGACGGGAGCACCTGCTTCGGCGACTCGGGCGGCCCGAACTTCCTGGGCGGGCTCACCTCGCACCTGCTCATCGCCACGACGATCTCCGGTGCGGACGACGCCTGCAGGAAGACCAACTACGACTACCGCCTGGACTCCGCCTCGGCGCGGCAGTTCCTCGGCAAGTACGTCACCCTTCCCGGACCTGCCCAGCCAACGGCGATCGCGGCGGCTCCGGCCCGTCCGAGCGCGCGCTGAAGATGGGGCGGGGCATCGGGACCCGCTCGGCCGCCGGCGGCGGCGCCTGATCCACCAGCACCTGGATCGCCGTCCTGCGCCTCTCGATGCCCGCTCCGTCGATGCTGATCCGCCGCCTGCTCCGGCTCTTGTCATCCATCACGCAGGGGAGCGTACTGAGACGGACGCCAAGAGCAGGTCACGAGCGCGCCCGGTTACTTCCCGTCAGTCGAACGTCTCGTGGAGGGTTTCCGGGACGTCGTCGTGCAGTTCGACGCGTACCCGCTCGATCGTGCCGGTGAAGGGGAAAGCGCGCGGATAGTCCCAGCTCACCGGCGACAGCGCGGCGCGGCCCGGCACCGGGCCCTGACCGCCCGCACCGCCACCTGGCCGCAGTGACCCGCCGCTAGGAGCGGCGCCGGAAGTAGCAGGTCGCGGCGGTGGCCAGGGCGGCGCCCCAGATCGGCCAGAAGCACTCCGGGAGCCAGGCGCCCCATTCGTCCAGGGTGAACCGGCCGGCGACCGTCGCCCTGATGTAGGTCAGCCCGGCCACGGTGACGAGGATCGAGACGAACCCGGCGGGGATGACCGCCAGCAGGGGCGGCACCCGCCTGCCGCGCAGGCCGGGGATCCAGCGTGGGAAGACCTCGCCCCACCGCTGGGTCAGCCCGAGGGTGAGCACGCCGCCGAACGCGCCGAAGGTCGCCAGGTACGCGCCGGCCAGCCACAGCCCGTCCTCGCCCTGGGCGAGGAACTCCGGGGTGACGCCGAGCGGGATGCCCAGGGCCCAGGCCCACCGGGTCAGGCAGTACACCAGAGGCACCGCGACCGCGACGTGCACGGCTAGGCGTCCCCGCTCGGGGGTGAACCAGCGCGCGGCGCCCCGGTCGCGGCCGTACGCCAGCGCCGCGGCGGCCAGGAGGAGCCCGCCGAGCACGCAGACGAGCTGGTTGAGCACCGGCCACGGCCAGGCGTCGGCGAGGGTGGCGCCGCCCAGGCTCCAGCCGAACAGCGGCGCGACCAGCAGCAGGGGCGTGTAGGCCAGGCCCATCATGAGCCGGGAGTCGGGCACGACCAGGATCAGGAGCACGGCGATCGGCCAGGCCAGGTAGAGCGGGGCGCGGCCGCCGTCGCCGCGGGTCAGCGCCAGGGCCGTCACCAGGGCGAGCAGCGAGAAGGCGGCGATCCACCAGCCGAAGCTCGGCATCGTGCCGGCCAGGACGGACAGCGCCCCGTCCGGGTCGGGGTCCGAGGCGCCCCAGGGGAAGCCGGGCGTCCCGAGCGCCCAGGCCGCTCCGAGCAGGCCGTAGCCCAGCGCCCACAGCGCTGCCGCGTAGCCGCGCCGGCCAGAAGTTCGGGTTTCCATGCGATCAAGCCTTCCGGGACCCGGTCGCCGGGGCCAGATGCCGTTCGGCACCTCTCGACCCCGGCGACCGTGCCGTTCGGCACCTAGGAACGGTTGCCCACGAAGACCGGAGGGGTCCGGTCCTTCCAGGGCATCGCCTGTTCCAGGTGGGCGGCGATCCGGAACAGCCGATCCTCGCGACCGTAAGGGGCGACGATCTGCACGCCGACGGGCAGCCCGCCGGCGTGGCCGAGCGGCAGGCTGATCGCGGGCTGCCCGGTGATGTTGAACAGCACCGTGAACGGCCCGTAGCCGTCGAGCGACTCCAGCCAGCTCGTCAGCGTGTGTCCGGGATCGTCGTACCGCAGCGTGCCGTGCGGCGCGGGCAGGCGGGCCAGCGTCGGGGTGACGAGCAAGTCGTGCTCGGCGAAGAACGCGCCCACCGAGCGGGTCACCCGGTTCTGGGCGTCGAAGGCGGCCAGCAGGTCGAGCCCGGTGTACTCCCGCGCCACCCGCAGAGCCCGCCGGGAGACGGCCTCCATCCGGGCCGGGTCGGGCTGCCTGGGCGCCAGGAGCAGCGTGGAGGCGATCGCCACGCTTTCGGCCACCCAGCTCCGCATGACCGCCTCCCCGTCCACGGCCGGGGCGGCCTCGGTGACGTCGTGCCCGGCCCGCTCCAGCGCGCGGCCCACCAGGAGCGCCGCCTCGGCCACCTGGGCGTCCACCTCGGCCCCCGACCAGGCCTTGGTGGTCACCGCCACCCTCAGCCGCCCGGGATCGGCCCCGACCTCGTCCGCGTACCGGCCCGTCGGGGGCGGCGCGGTGTACTTGTCGCCGATGCCTGGTCCGTGGACGGCGTCCAGGAGGTGCGCGGCGTCGCGGACGGTCCGCGCGAGCGCGAACTCGTACGACATGCCGAGCATCGCCTCGCCCGCGTCCGGCCCGCAGGTGATCCGGCCGCGGCTCGGCTTCAGCCCGACCAGCCCGCAGCAGGAGGCCGGGACGCGGATGGACCCGGCGCCGTCGCTGGCGTGCGCGACGGGCACGGCGCCGGCGGCGACCAGGGCGGCCGCGCCGCCGCTCGACCCGCCCGCGCCCCGGTCCAGGTCCCAGGGGTTGCGGGTGGGCCCGTACCTGAGCGATTCGGTGGAGAAGCTGAGGCACAGCTCCGGGACGGTGGTCAGGCCGAGCGTGACCAGTCCGGCGGCCCGGAAGCGGGCCATCAGGCCGGTGTCGCGCCTGGCGACGACGCCCGGCAGGGCCCGGCTGCCGAGAGTGAAGGGCACTCCCTCGGCCACCGGCCCGTGATCCTTGATCAGGAACGGCACCCCGGCGAACGGCCCGTCCCCGGCACGGTCCAGCGCCGGCTCGAACGCCGGCAGCGCCAGGCCGTTCACCTGCGCGTCCGCCCGCGCCAGGGCCCGCCTGGCGGTGGCCTCGACCTCGCCGGCGGTGACCTCGCCCGACCTGATCAGGTCCCGGATCCCGACGGCGTCGTACCTTGCGTATTCGTGGAGCTCCATGAAGAGCCTCTTTCTGGGCGTCCTCGACGCCCGCGACCTCGATCACATGTGGCGGTGGGCGGCGCCCGGGGCGCCGCCGATGACGAGCAGCCTGAGCAGAGGCGATGGTCACGGGACCATCCCCTGCGGTGATCGAGGTGCTTCTACGCTCGGTACATCACGACCCATGGTGGCGGACGCCGCCCAGGGCCGTCGAGCGGTTTTCTCCGTCCTCCCGGCCCGCTGCGCCGGGAGGACGGGCCGGCGTCAGTCGTCGGCGCGCGCGGAGCGCCGCCACGGGCCGGTGATGGCGAAGACGTGGCCGGGCGACTGGATGTTGGCGAACAGGATGCGGCCGTCGGCGCTGAAGGTCGGGCCGGTGAACTCGCCGTCGTTGAGGTCGTTGCGCGCCAGCGGGTACGACTTGCCGTGCGCGCTGACGCCCACCAGGTGCTGGATGCCCTCGCCGTCCTCCGCGAGGATCACCCCGCCGTACGGGGAGACCGTGATGTTGTCGGGCCCGTCATAGCCGGTGTCCTGGCTGGGGTCGGGGTTGACGCCGAAGATGACCTTGAGGGTGACCGTCTCGGTGCGCGGGTCGTAGAACCACACCTGGCCGTCGTGCTCGTTGACGCTGCCATCGGTGTGCCGGGCGTAGCTGGCCACGAAGTACGCGCCGCCGTCGCCCCACCAGGCGCCCTCCAGCTTGCGGCTGCGGGTGACCTGGTCGTTGGCGAACTGCAGGCGTACCGACTGGGTCTTCGCGTCGCGGTCGGGCACCTCCACCCAGCGGGCCTTGAAGCGCGTGCCCGGCTCGGTCGCCTCCGACAGGTCGGCGACGTGCGTGTCGTCCCGGTAGCAGCTCAGCGCCTCCAGCTTGCCCGCGGTGTCACCGCCCTCGGACAGCGCCAGCGCCCTCAGCGCGCCCTTACGGCCGTGGAACCTCCTCGGCGGGGTCCACCGGTAGTACAGCCCGTTCGGCCCACCGGCGTCCTCGGTCAGGTAGATCGCCGACGTCCTCGGGTCGACGGCGACGGCCTCGTGCGAGTAGCGGCCCAGGAACTTCAGCGGCACCGGGTCCCGGTTGGCCTCGCGGTCGAACGGGTCGACCTCGAAGACGTAACCGTGGTCCTTCTGGTAGGCCCCGCCGGCGCGCTGCTCGGTCTCCTCGCAGGTCAGCCAGGTGTTCCAGGGGGTCTTGCCGCCGGCGCAGTTGTTGTGGGTGCCGGCCAGGCTGACGTATTCGCGGATCCGCTCGCCGTGCGCGTCCACGTCGATGTTCGTGGTGCCGCCCCCGGCGCCGGGGTCGTAGGTGAGGCCGGGCAGCGCCGGCACCCGATACGGCTCGCTGCCTCCGATCTCGTGGTTGTTGACCAGCGTGGCACCCCGCCCGCGCGGGAAGCTCGCGGTGCCGTCGGCGTCGCTCGGGGTCGGCTCGCCGCTCTCCAGCAGCGTCACCCCCGCCTCCGCGACGATGCGGTACGAGAACCCGGCGGGCAGGGCCAGGATGCCGGCCGGGTCGGGGACCAGCGGGCCGTAGCCGAGCGGGGGCCGGGTGGCGGCGAGCGCGGCCGGGCCCGCGATGGTCTCGATGCTGCCGGCTAACGCGATGCCGAGGCTCCCGGCCGCCGCGCGGCCGAGGAAGGAACGACGCGGAATTGAGTGAGGGGAAACAGGTGAGGACACGGGACATCTCCTCTAGCGTCTGGGCGCTTGTACACCAGCCGACCCAACGATGCCACGGAGACGGCGGCCGCGCCGCCCGCAGTCCGCATGATGAACGCCGGCTGAACAACCGGCTCTGTCCGTCGATCCGGAGAGCTGGGCGGATTCGCCTGCGCCTGACGGAGCCCGCGATCGGGCGGCTGGGGCCGTACCGCGCCGGAGGTGGCCTGACGGGTGACGCTCTCCCTTTCCGGGGTAGCTGAGCTTACGGAACGCGACAGGCTCGGCGCCGGGGAGCGGGGATGTACTACGACCAGTTGCTCAAGATCGTGGAGCAGCAGACCGGGGCGGGACCTCAGGCCGCCGAGCGCGCCGTGCAGGCCACGCTCCGTACGCTCTCCGAACGGCTCCCCAAGGACGAGAGCCGCGACCTGCTCAGGGAGCTGCCCCCGGAGGCGATGCCCTGGCTCTACACCGAACGGGATCCCGAGACCTTCGGCGTCGAGGAGTTCCTCCGGCGGGTGGCCCAGCGCGCCGGGACCGACGTCGAGACGGCCGGGCGGCACGCCCGCGCGGTCTTCTGGGCGATGGGGCAGGCCGTGAGCCCCGAGGAGTTCGCCGACATGGCGGCCGATCTCCCGGACGACTTCGAGACCCTGGTCGCGGAGGCCGAGCGCCGCTACGTCGAGATCGTGCCGGCCAGGGAGTTCCTGGTCGGGGTCGCGGAACGGGCCGGGCTCGACTACGCGGGCGCGCGCCGGGCCACCGAGGCGGCGCTGGAGACGCTCGCCGAGCGCATCGCCCCGGGCAAGGTCGAGGACCTGGTCAGCCAGCTGCCCGTCCAGCTGCACGCGCCGCTGAAGCGCGGGGTGGGCGCGGGTCCCGGCCGGGAGGTCCACCTGGGGCTGGAGGAGTTCGTCCGCCGGATCGGCGCGCGCGAGGGCGTCTCGCCGGAGCGGGCGCGCGAGCACGCCAAGGCGGTCTTCGCCATGATGCGCGAGTCGATCGCCGGCGAGGAGTACGCCGACGTGACGGCCCAGCTGCCCGACGAATACCGGACCCTGCTCCCGCGCCCCTGACCCTTTACCGCGAAGATGTGGCCACCAGGGAGCGCGCCCCCTGAGGGATCACGGCTCGGCCCTGCCGGTGGCCCAGGCCCACGCGGCGATGGCGACCCGGTTCCTGGCCTCGATCTTGCGCTGGATCGCGGCGATGTGGTTCTTGACCGTGCCCGGCGCGAGGAAGAGCTCCGCGGCGATCTCGGCGTTGGTCCTGCCGTGCGCCACCATCGCCACGATCTCGTCCTCGCGCCCGGTGAGGACGACGTGCGGCGCCCCGGAGGGTGTTCCGGGCACGCCACGCCGGCGGAGCAGCCGGACGGTGAGCTGGGGGCTGATGAGCATGTCGCCGTTCATCGCGGCCCGCACGGCCTCGACGAGCAGCGTGGGGCCGGAGCGTTTGAGGACGAACCCGGAGGCGCCGTGCCGCAGCGCCGCGTCGACGTACTCGTCCAGCCCGAACGTGGTGACGATCACGACGTGGATGCCGGTGCCGGCCAGGGCGCGGGCCACCTCGATGCCGTCGGCCCCGGGCATGCGGATGTCGGCGAGCACGACGTCGGGCTCGATCGCCCTGGCGGTCTCGATCGCGGCCCGGCCGTCGGCGGCCTCGGCCACGACGGTCATGTCGGGCTGGGCGTCGAGGATCAGCCGGAAGGCGGCGCGGATGCCTTCCTGGTCGTCGGCGATGAGGATGCGGATGGCCACCCCGGCGATTGTGCCAGCGGCAGGCGGGCGGTCAGCGACCACCCGTCCGGTACGGCCTGCGCCACCAGGTCGCCGCCCTGCTCCCGGACGAGCGCGGCCAGCGCGGGCAGGCCGGACCCGCCTCGCCGGCCGCCCCGCGCCGCCGCCACGCCGTCGTTGGTCATGACGATCTCGAGCGCGCCGGACCCGTCGCTCACGGCGAGGTCGACCCGGGCCGCCCGAGGCGCGTGCCGCCGCACGTTGGTCAGCCCCTCGATCACGATCCGGTAGGCCAGGGCCCCGGTGTCCGCGGGCACCTGCGGCAGCGGATCCATGCGCAGGCGGATCTCGGCGGGGCCCGCCTCGGAGAAGCGCTCGGCGGCGGCGCGGATGCCGTCGAGGCCGCCCGCGGGGGTGAGCGGCCGGTCGTGGTGCAGCGTGTCCAGGGTCCGGTCCAGCATCGACAGGGCGCGCTGGCCGGCCGCCTCGACGCGTTCGAGGGCGCGCAGCGGATCGCCCGCCACCATGCCCGCCTGGGCGTGCGCCAGCATCTCGCTGATGTCGTGGGCGACGAAGTCGTGCAGGTCCCGGGCCAGCCGCAGCCGCAGCGCGGTCCGGGCGTCGGCCGCCGCGCGCGCCTGCCGCACGTCGAGGAAGCGCAGGTAGCCGCCCACGGCGGCAGCCAGGAGCGCGCCCAGTCCCCAGAACGCGCACGCGCCCACCGCTTCCAGCCACGAGAGCGGAAAGAAGAACCGCAGCAGCCAGCCGGCCGCGGCCAGGCCCGCCGCCGACGCGGCCGGG